>DIMS01000043.1:0-283 GCA_002425685.1 Synergistaceae bacterium UBA5560
TGTTCAGCATAAAACCCGAAAAATGGACCTCCCTGATCGCCCCGTCAGGGCGTCCCTTCTGCATCGTAATTCGGACGTTACGTCGGTTCGGCCCGACATCACGTTGCACAAAACCGCCGCCAGAACCTATAAACCCGGCCGGGGATTCGCCGCGATCCCCACATCGGCTTTCCCGGACGTGCTGCGCCGCCGGGCGCCAACCCGGCGGCGGGACGCGCTCGCGTCATTTTGTCTTCGGCTGCAGGTTGCCTGTGAAATGGCACGCGACGAAATGCTGCGGCTC
>DIMS01000043.1:363-7204 GCA_002425685.1 Synergistaceae bacterium UBA5560
GAAACGGCACCCCGGCGGAGGATTCACGGGGCTCGGCACGTCGCCCTCCAGAAGAATCTGTTCCCGCGCCACGTTGAGCTTCGCCACGGGAATCGCCGAAAGAAGCGCCTGCGTGTAGGGATGCAGGGGCTTTCTGAAGAGTTCCCGATATTCTCCCGTCTCCACGATTTTTCCGAGGTACATGACCGCGATCCGATCGGAAACGTGCTTCACCACGCTCAGGTCGTGGGAGATGAAGAGATAGGTGTAGGAAAACTCCTTCTGCAGGCGGTGGAGCAAGTTCAGGATCTGGGCCTGAATGCAGACGTCGAGGGCCGACACGGGCTCGTCGAGAACGATGAACTCCGGTTCCAGCGCAAGGGCTCGCGCAACGCCGATACGCTGTCTGCGTCCTCCGTCGAGTTCGTGGGGATAGGTGTTTTCCAGGCGTTCCGCAAGCCCCACAACGTCCATGAGATATCGGATGCGTTTCTGCATGTCCTCCTTGCTCTTGCAGAAGCTGTTCACCCGGAGAGGTTCCGCGATGAGTTCCCACACGGGAAGGCGAGGGTTCAGGGACGCGTAGGGGTCCTGAAAAACGATCTGGAGTTTTTTGCGCATCTCCTTCATTTTCGCTTTTCCCAGACCGGTGATGTCCGTCCCCTTGCCATCCTCGGCGTTTACCCGGATCTCTCCCGCAGTGGGCTCCAGAAGACGGATCAGGCAGCGTCCGAGCGTCGATTTGCCGCAGCCCGATTCCCCAACGAGCCCCAGGGTTTCCCCCCGATTGATGAAGAGGTCCACGTCATCCACCGCATGCAGCGTGCCGCGCTTGGTGGAGAAATATTTCTTCAGCCCCCGTACGTCGATATAGGGAGTGGCTTCATGTGTCGTCTTCATCTTAGTTCTCCCCTTCGTTTCCGGCGTTCTGCTCCGGATGTTCCCGGAGCATTTTCGCCCGTACCGGACAGGCCACGAAGTGCCCCGGCGCGACTTCTTTCATGGCGGGTTTTTCCAGACGGCAGGTTTCCACCGCGAAACGACACCGGGGATGGAAGGTGCAGCCCTGGGGAAGGTCCATGGGATCCGGCATCAGTCCGGGAATGACGTTGAGCTCCTCCTTGTCGTCCTCCAGGTCGGGGACGGAGTCGAAGAGCCCCACTGTATAGGGATGCACGGGACAGGTGAAGAGGGATGCCTTGTCCGCATATTCCACCACCCGTCCGGCGTACATGATGGCCACGGTATCGCAGATATCCGCCACGATGCCCATGTCGTGGGTGATGAGGATCATGGACGCGCTGAACTGCTGCTTGAGCTTTTTCATCAGGTTCAGCACCTGGGCCTGGATGGTCACATCGAGCGCCGTGGTGGGTTCGTCCGCAATCAGGAGGCTCGGGTCGCACACCAGGGCGATGGCGATGACCACCCGCTGTTTCATGCCTCCGGAAAACTGGTGGGGATACTCATGGATGCGCTCCCGGGGTATGCCCACGAGTTCCAGCATGTCTCCCGCGATGGCGAGGGCCTCTTTCTCCGAGACCTTTCTGTGGAGTCTGACGACCTCCGCGATCTGTTTTCCCATGGTCATCACCGGATTGAGGCTGGTCATGGGATCCTGGAAGATCATGGCGATCTTGTCCCCCCGGATGGCGCGCATTTCCGCCTCGCTCTTCTCCAGGAGATCCTCGCCTTCAAAAAGAATCTTTCCCGATTTGATCACTCCCGGAGGGGAGGGAATGAGGCGCATGATGCCGAGGGCCGTGGTGGTCTTTCCGGCTCCCGTTTCTCCGACAAACCCGAGGGTTTCGCCCCGCCTGAGCCGGAGATCCAGGTTTTCCACGGCGTGCACCGTGCCGTCGTCGGTTTCGTAGTGGATCACGAGGTCCCGGATTTCCAGAAGAAGACGTTCCTCGGGCGCGGGAATGCGGTCGTTTTTCGCTGTCGGCTTCATCTCCGGGTCTCCTTAACGTTTGAGTTTGGGATCGAGAGCGTCCCGAAGACCGTCCCCCAGGAAGTTGAGCGCGAGAATGGTGATCATGATGGCAAGCCCGGGGTAGAGGGTGAGGTGCGGGTAATCCCGGATGTACTGGCGCCCTCCGGAAAGCATGGCACCCCATTCGGGATAGGGGGGCTGGATTCCCAGCCCGATGAAGGAAAGCCCTGCGGCGTTCAGAATGGCGAAGGCCACTCCCAGGGTCGCCTGCACGATGATGGGGGCCATGCTGTTGGGCAGGATATGCTTGAAGATGATGCGCATGTCCGAAGAGCCCACCGCGTGGGCCGCTTCGATGAACTCCATGCCCCGTATGGAGAGCACCGAGCTTCGGACGATCCGGGCATATTGCGGCATGGAGGAGACCCCCACGGCGATCATCAGGTTGAAGAGCCCGGGGCCGAGAGACGCCGCGATGGCGATGGCGAGAAGGGTCTGCGGAATGGAGAGCAGCACGTCCATCACCCGCATGATCGCATTGTCGATCCACCCTCCGTAGTACCCCGAAATGGCCCCCAGCACTCCCCCCGCCAAAAGGGCGATGCTCACCGCGATGAAGCCCACCATGAGGGAGATGCGCGCTCCGTAGATGAGGCGGCTCAGGATATCCCGGCCGAACTCGTCCGTCCCCAGGAGAAAGTTCTTCGACGGGCCTTCGAACATATGCGTCAGATGTTGTTTCGAATAGCTGTAGGGAGCCAGGACGTTCGCAAAGAGCGCGACGACGACCAGAAGGATCACCACCAGGAGCCCCGCCATGGCGAGGGGGCTTTTCTTCAGGCGAAAGAGCACCTCCATGAGGGGAGTTCGTTTCTTTCTTTGTTCTATGGCCGTATTCATCTTTTTCCCCCCTACTTGTACTGTGCCTTGATCCGCGGATCCAGATAGGCGTAGACGAGATCCACGAAGAGATTGACCAGGCTGAAGGTTATCGCCACGAAGAGCACGCCTCCCTGCACGACGGGATAATCACGCATTTTGATGGATTCCACCATGAGGCGCCCTATGCCGGGAATGGCGAAAATGGATTCCGTGAGGATGGCTCCCGCGAGGAGCACGCCGAATTGGAGGCCGCAGACGGTCACCACGGGAATCAGGGCGTTGTACAGCGCGTGCACCCAGATGACGACGGATTCCTTCTGCCCCTTGGCGCGGGCGGTGCGTATGTAGTCCGCCCGGATGACTTCGAGCATGGAGGAGCGGGTCATGCGGGTGATGATGGAAATGGCCTGGGCGGAAAGGGCCAGGGAAGGCAGTATCATGGCCTGCCACGTGTCGAATCCCGATGAGGGAAGCCAGTGAAGCTGCACGGAGAAGAGGAGGATCAGCAGGAGCCCCAGCCAGAAAACGGGCATGGAGAGCCCTATCATGGCAAAGATCATGGTGACCACGTCAAAGATGGAATATTGTCTGATGGCGGAGAGAATGCCGCAGGGGATGCCGATGAGAATGGAGATCAGCATGGACAGGGCTGACAGCTTTATCGTGTAGGGGAAGGCCGTCAGGATTTCCTCCATCACGGGGCGTTTCGTGATGTAGGAACGCCCGATGTCCCCCTTGGTCGCCGCTTTGTAGACGTAGCTTCCGAACTGCACCAGAAAGGGATCGTTCAACCCCTCCTTGTCCCGGAATTCCTGCACGGCCTTTTCCGTCGCCAGATCCCCGAGGACCATTCGTGCGGGGTCTCCCGGAGTGAGATAAAGCAACGTGAAAACGCAGAACGTCACCCCCAGGAAAACAGGTATCAAAAACAGGATGCGTCGAACGACGTAGCGTAGCACGAAGTGTCCCCTCCTTTGTTCTTTTTACGACTCGGGAAACGGCGAGGGGGGTTTCCCCCCCCTCGCCGTAAAACCGCACCCTCCCGAAAACGGAAAGGACGTGCGGAACAACGTGCGTCGCAGGCGCGTTACTCCTCGATGGAGGCCTGCCGGAAAGAGTGCACCTCGTTGCCGCGGATCTCGAAGCCCTTCACGTTTTTCTGGGCTCCCGCGATGGATTCGTCGTTGTGGATGTACACCATGGGATGCAGCTCGTTGATGTAGAGCTGGAGGTCCTTGTAGATTTTGGCGCGTTCCTCTCCGTCCGGCGTGCCGCGCCCCTTGGCGAGGTATTCGTCGAGCTTCGCGTCATTGGTGAAGGTGAAGTTCGTTCCCGAGGTGGATTCGAGAAGCCCCGAAACGGCGAAATTGGGATCCGGCACGGTGGAAACCCAGCCGAGCAGGAACATGTCATGCTTTTTCTCCTGCAACCCGCTGAGGTAGGCTCCCCACTCCAACACCTTGATCTCCGACGTGATGCCGATTTCCTGCAGCTGCGCCTGGATGATGGTGGCGGAATCCACGCGCTCCTTCCGCTCGTTCGTCCAGATTTCCATGCGGAGATCCTTCATGCCCGCTTCTTCCAGGAGCTTTTTGGCCGCTTCCACATCCTGCTCGTGCTTGGGAAGCTCGGAATCGATGGAGTATTTCACCGCTCCGGGGACAAGGGACGTGGGCACTTTGCCGACTCCGCGATACACCGCCGCCTGAATGCCCACGGTATCCAACGCCAGATCGATGGCCTTGCGGACGCGCACATCGTCGAAGGGCTTCTTGGAGAGGTTGAACCCCATGTAGGTCACGGACGTCTGGGGTACCCGGTAGAGCACCAGGTTTTTATTCTCTTCGATACGCTTGATATCGTTCGTGGTGATGGGGTAGGCGATATCCACGCCGCCGGTTTCGAGCTCGATGGCGCGGCTCGTGGGTTCCGGTATGGAGCGGACTTCGAGCTTCGCGACCCCAGCCTTGGGACCCCAGTACGCGTCGAAACGCTCGAGAACGTACTTGTTCCCCTTCTGCCAGCTCACGAACTTGAAAGGCCCGGTGCCCACGGGCTGCATGCCGTAGTTGTCCCCCGCCTCCTCCACAGCCTTCTGGTTGAGGATGGAACCCCAACTGTGGCTGAGGGAGGGGAAGAAGGAGTAGTCCGGGTGCTTCAGGTGAATGATCACCGTGTAGTCGTCCAGGATCTCCACGTTGTCGAGGTTCTGGGAGTAGGTCTTGATGGACGCCCCGAGATCCGTGGTGGCCCGCTCCAGGGAGTATTTCACATCCTTGGCGGTCATCTTCTCTCCGTTGTGAAACACCACGTCCTTGCGAAGATGCATCTTGTAGGCCGTGTCCGACGGAAATTCCCAGGATTCCGCGAGTCCGGCGCGAACCGTCCCGTCACTGTTGAGGAAGACCAGCGTGTCGTAGATGGAATAGCACGCCCGGGAACTCGGCATATCGTTGTGACGGATGGGATCCATGGTCGTGGCATCGTACTGATCCGCCACGACGAGGGTGTCCTTGGCCCACCCGATGCTGCAAAGACCGAAGATAAGAACAGAAACCACTATTGCAAAAATGCCTCTTTTCATTCCGTTCTTCATTGTTCCGTTCACCTCATCATCTCTCCATGATTGAACTTCGTGCGGCAACCCGGCTCTCGGAAAACAGCGCGTCCTCTCAGAAAAGTTTCTTTAGAAAAGATTCTTTTCCGGGCATCCCCCCCTCGTCTCACAGGCGTCGTTTCCGTCGCGTCGCACACGCACTCAGGCGTTGCCGCTTCGGCGAACAGAGAGTTCGAGAATCTTCAGCACCATCTCCGTGGCTTTCTCCATGGACTGCACCGGAATGAATTCAAAGCGTCCGTGGTGATTGTAACCCCCCGCGAAAAGATTCGGCGTGATCAGCCCCCGCCAGGAAAGCGCGGCTCCGTCGGTACCGCCCCTCATGGGAATGATCCGGGGCTCCACCCCGATCTCTTTCATGGCATCCATGGCGGTCTCCACGATGTCCATGCGCTCCTTCAGTTTCTCCCGCATGTTTCGGTACTGATCCGACATGGAGAGTGTAAAGCGCTCTTCTCCGTATTTCTCGTTCATCCAGCGTACCGCTTTTCGCATGAAGTCCTTCCGGGCCTCGAACTTCCCCGCGTCGTGATCCCGGATGAGGTATTTCAGCGTCATATGTTCCACTACCCCGCGCATTTCCATGCAATGATAATAGCCTTCATAGTTTTCCGTAGTGCTCGGGGTCTCCGCGGGGGGAAAAAGGGCATTGAATTCCTGGGCCAGGGTGATGGCGTTCAGCATCAACCCCTTGGATTTCCCCGGATGCACCGCCCGCCCCCGGATTTCCACCGTGGCGTTGGCGGCGTTGAAGTTCTCGTAACAGAGTTCCCCCAGAGGTCCTCCGTCAAGGGTGTAGGCAAAGTCCGCACCGAACGCCTCGATGTCGAGCAACTTCGCCAGGTGTCCCACCTCTTCGTCGGGCGTGAACGCCACCTTCACGGTGCCGTGTTCCACCTCGGGATGCGCGACGAGATAGTCCAGCGCGCCCATGATCTCCGCGATTCCCGCCTTGTTATCCGCTCCGAGCAGGGTGTTTCCGTCGGTCACCACGAGATCCTTCCCCACGCACTCCTTCAGAAAGGGAAAGTCCCGAGGCGAAAGCACCTGTCCTTCCGCTTCGTTCAGAATCACGTCTCCTCCGTCGTAGCCTTTCACTACCCGGGGTTTCACGTTCTTTCCCGTCACCTCCGTGGCGGTATCGAGGTGCGCGATGAAGCCGATGGTGGGTACCTTTTTCCGCTTCTCGGGATCCGCGATGTTGGAGGGAAGAGAGCCCGTGACATAGGCGTTCTCCGTCACCACAACGTCCTGCACTCCGAGCTGCTCGAGTTCCTTCGCCAAAACCTCCGCCAGCACCATCTGGCCGGGAGTGCTGGGCACCCCCTTGGCTTCATCCGTGGACTGGGTATCATACGTAACATAGTTCAAAAAGCGCTCCAACGTAGAATACATCCGACATCACTCCTTTTCCATCCTCATGCTCA
>DIMS01000043.1:7279-23091 GCA_002425685.1 Synergistaceae bacterium UBA5560
AAACCGCGACGCCCGGAGCAGTTTTTTCTGAAATGCAGCTTCCACCGGGCCTCTGTCGCCGGCAGCAAGGGGCACGCTTCCTCACCGGTCCGAACGATGTCTCGGCAAACGTTCCCGAACCCCGATCCGGAACGTCATGTCTTCAACACACCCGCGCAAGCCCTCCCGTGCATTGCCCGAAGAGAGCGCAACACATCCCTTTCGCCCTGACGGAACGAAATGTCCTAATCCGGCCAGGAATTGGCTTCGATCTCGGTGACGGCGTCGCGGTAATACCTGATCACGAGGTTCGTGTAGCCGCTCTCCGTCTCGTAGAGGAGCACTCCCTCGTCCTCGCCGGTGGGCTCGCCGAGGAGAGCGCGGACCCGCGACAGGGACAAACCCACCCGGAGCCCTCCCGGAAGCGTCATCTTCGGCGAAAAGACGCGCACCGTAAGGGGCAGCTCGCCCCCGGCCTCCATACGGTAGAAAGAAACCTCCGCCTCGGAATAGAGAAGGGTCACCACCACATCCGTGAGGGAGGCGTCGTGGCGGTTCTGCTGCTTCCGTTCCCGGACCAGCCGGGGCTCGCCGAGCTTTGCCCGCACCGCCTCCTCGTTCCCGCCGAAGAAGGTGAGCACGCCGTTGATGTAGGCCTCCGTGTCCGCAGCTCCCGCAGCGGCGGGAGGAGAGAGGAATCCCGCCCCCAGGGCCAGGCAGAGCACGCAAAGCACCGCCGCACGCCACGCCCCCGGCGGGACATTCCGCCGGAATGCGCACCCTCCGGCCTCTTCCGATCCGAAGCGCCCCTTCCTGCGACCCGTCCCCGTCATGTTCTGAACACCGCCTTTCGCCCCGACTACGTTCTGAACACGCCCCGACTGCACTGCCCTGCGACAAACCCCTGCTCAGTATAGCGCGTTTCCGCAAGGGACGCACAGGCCTCCGCAGTGCGCCGCCTCCGGCCCGACCATCTGTGCAGAAACAGGCATAATGGTCGTTGACAAGGTGGAAAACGAAGCGTAAAATTGCGCCTCGCAACCCTTGGTCATTTAAAAAAACATCGGTCATTTTCTTACGGCGACGTGCGGCAAAGATGTGCCGCGACCGGAGCGCCGGTACCGTTGAGATTCTCGATACACCGTGAGGGGAGGAAGAGATGGCGCGTCTCTCGGAGAAGAAGAAAGCTCTTGTGGAATCCATGATGCGGGAGTCTCTCCTGGCCGCCGCGGAGGAGTTGCTGACTCAGGAGGGGTGGAAAGGGGCGACCATGGAGCGCCTCGCCCAGGCGGTGGGCATCGCCAAGGGCACGGTCTACAACTATTTTCGGGACAAGCGGGAACTTCTCTGGGCCGTTGTGGAGCGCAACACCGCAAATCTGCGGCACCTCGTGGCCTCTCTGGACGTGGAGAAGGGCGACCCCGTCGCGCTCCTCACCCGGGTGCTGGAGGAGACGCTCTCGGGCTTTCACCGGGACCGCCACGTCATCGCCGCGCTGATCCAGGCCTACCACGAGGATCGGGAACTCGGCCACGACTGTGCCGCGAACCATCCGCCCCTGACGGAGGTGCGGACTTTCATCCGGAAGGTCATCGCCCGGGGTGCCGCGGAAGGAGTTTTTCGCCCCGTCGACCCCATGCTGGGCGAGGCGGTGGTGAACGCCACCATCGTGGGACTGGCGAAGCAGCTCGTCTTCGACAAGCTGGACATTCCCGGAGAGGGGTTCGCCGAGGCCGTGAAAACCATTCTGCTCCAGGGACTCTGCGCGCACGGCGCCATTGCCGCGGAGGCGCCCGGAACAGGATGTGGCGCCTCTCCCGAAGACCGCGGAGACCATTCCAGCAAAGCGACACGCCCCCGGACCCAGGGTGGCGGAACGGAACACCACGACGAAAGAACGAACGCGACGACGGAGGCTCTCCGGAGCAACGCGACGAACCGACAGGACGACAGGAAGGGAAGGTGCACCACAGCATGACAGCGCCGGAACAGCACAGCGGACAAGGAACGAACGGCACCAGCGGAACAGGCAGGCCGAAGCGCAGAACGGGAAGAGCGCTCTTCCTTCTGATGCTTCTTCTCGCGGCGGGGATTTACTTCGGGAGACCCTACCTCGAACCGTACCTCCCCCCCCAGCTCAAGAACGCCCTCGCGGTCCTCCCCGGCGGAAACAAGGCGGCGAAACCGCAGGCGACCATGCCCATGGCGCCTCCGGCGCCCACGGTCATTCTCCACACCGTGGAGAAGGCGGACCTCGCGGTGAGCCGGGAGTACGTCGGGCGGGTGGAACCCATCCAGACGGTCTCCCTGCTGCCCCAGATCAGCGGCATCATCGAGGAGGTTCATTTCAAGGAAGGCTCCATGGTCAAGGCAGGGGATCTCCTCTTCACCATCGACAGCAAAGAGTACCGGACCACCGTGGCGCTCCGCAAGGCGGAACTCGCCAAGGCAGAGGCGACGCTCGACCGGGCGTCCAAGTACCTCAAGCGCCTGAAGGCCGCGGACGCACGGAGCGTCTCCGCGACGGATCTCGACCAGGCGGAGAGCGACGTTCTCCAGAACCGGGCCGCGGTGGAACAGGCCAAGGCGTCGCTCCAACTGGCCCAGATCGACCTGGGCTACACCCGGATCGCCGCGCCCATCTCGGGAAAGGCCGGCAAGGTCAACTTCACCAGGGGAAACTACGTGACGCCTTCGAGCGGCACGCTCACTTCCATCGTGCAGATGGATCCGGTGCGCGTCACCTTCTCCCTCCCCGACCGGGACTATCTCGACCAGTTCGAGGCGTTCCGCTCCGCCGAGAACGTCTACGACGCGGCGATCCGTCTTCCCAACGGAGACACCTACCCTGAAAAGGGCACCCGGGATTTCGAAGACAACGTCATGGACGCGAAGACCGGGACGATCACCGTGGCCCTGCGCTTCAAAAACGACCGGGGGGCCCTGGTTCCCGGCAGCATGGTCCGGGTGAGCGTCAAACCCGTCGTCTCCCGAACCGTGCCCGTCATTCCCCAGGAGGCGATCCTCGCGGACGGCGCGGGGGACTTCGTCTACGTGGTGGACGGAGAAAACGTGGCGCACAAGCGCCCCGTTCGGCTCGGCGCGGCCTTCGGCCGGGTGAGCGAAGTCGCCTCGGGGCTCGAACCGGGCGAGCGCATCATTCTTCTGGGGCTGCAGTCCGTCCGCCCGGAGATGAAGGTGAGTCCCGCCCAGGTGACGACGAACGGAAACGGCACCAAGACACCCGCGGAGCGCGCCCGGGAATCGGACTACGATCCGCAGACGGTCTCCGCCGACGTGAGCGGGGACAAAACCGCCTCCACAGAGGGGAGCGACTGATCCATGTTCTCCAAATTCTTCATCGAACGACCCCGCTTCGCCATGGTCATCGCGGTGGTCCTCGCCCTGGCGGGGGTCATCGCGGCGTTCAACCTGCCGGTGAAACAGTATCCCGACGTGGCGCCCCCCCAGGTCACCGTCTCGGCGAGCTATCCCGGAGCCGATGCGGAGACGCTGGCCAACACGGTGGGCATTCCCCTCGAAGAGGCGATCAACGGCGTTGACGACATGATCTACATGAGTTCCACGTCGAGCAACACCGGGGATTACTCCCTGACGGTCACCTTCAAGACGGGGACGGACACGGACATGGCCCTCGTGAAGGTGCAGAACCGCGTCCAGCAGGCCTCACCCCTGCTGCCCGGAGAGGTGACGTCCCGGGGGATCACCACGGAGGCCCGTTTTTCGGACATGCTGGGCTTTCTCGCGGTCATCTCCCCCAACGGCACACGGGACGCCCTCTTCCTGGCGGACTACGCCTACAACAACGTGCGGAACGCCCTGAAGCGCGTTCCCGGCCTCGGCGACGCGGAAGTCCTCGCGGCGAAGTACAGCATCCGGGTCTGGCTGGATCCGGAACGCCTCGCCTCCCTGGGACTCGGAACCTCTGACGTGGCCGACGCCATTTCCAGCCAGAACCGGCAGGCCTCTCTGGGCGCCATCGGCGCCGCGCCGGCCGGCGAGTACACCCCCCTGATCTACACGCTCACCACCCGGGGGCGTCTGGAAAACGTGCGGCAGTTCGAGAACATCGTCCTCAGGACCACCGCCGACGGCGGCATGGTCAAGCTGAAGGATGTCTCCCGGATCGAGCTGGGAGCGGAGAGCTACACCTTCGCGGCCGCCTTCAACCAGTCCCCGGCGGCGCTCATGTCCCTTTCCCAGGCGGCGGACTCCAACGCCCTGGATACCATGAAGGCCACGGAAAAAATGCTCGCCGAACTGGAGAAGAGCCTTCCCGCGGACACGCAGTTCGTCATCGGCTACGATTCGACGGACTACGTGAAGGAGACCATCCACGAGATCCTCTTCACCCTCGGCCTGACCTTCTCGCTGGTGGTGCTGGTCTGCTATGTCTTCCTGCAGGACTGGCGGGTCACGCTGGTTCCCGTGGTGGCCATTCCGATCTCGCTCCTGGCCACCTTCATCGGGCTTCTGGTGCTCCGCTTCAGCATCAACATCCTCACCCTCTTCGCCTTCGTGCTCGTCATCGGCACGGTGGTGGACGACGCCATCATCGTGGTGGAACGAGTGCTCTACATCATGGAGCGCGACCGGGTGAAGGCCGTGCCCGCCACGATCCAGGCCATGAAGGACGTGACGGGGCCGATGACGGCCACGACGCTGGTCTTTCTCGCCATCTTCGTTCCCGTGGCCTTCATGGGGGGCATCACCGGCGAGATCTACCGCCAGTTCGCCGTGACGGTCGCCTTCTCGGTGGTCTTCTCTCTTGTGGTGGCCCTGACACTGAGCCCCGCCATGTGCGCCCACATGCTCGAAGGGGTCCGCCCCAAGACGCGGGGTCCTCTGGCCTGGTTCAACCGGGTGGTCTCCAGCGCCTCCAACGGTTACGTGGCGGGTTCCATGTGGATCGCCCGCCGGACCCTCGTCACCCTGCTTTTCTTCGGGCTGGTGGTCGCCACGGCAACGGGAATCATGAAGACCACCCCCACGGCCTTCGTCCCCGACGAGGACCAGGGAGCGGCCTTCATGATCGTGCAGCTTCCCGAAGGCGCCTCCCAGGTCCGGACCAGAGCCGTCATGGAGAAGGCCCTTCCGCCGCTCCGGCAGATCCCGGGAGTCAAGTTCGTCATGGACATCGTGGGATACAACTTTATGGGGGGCTCGGGAGAGAACGTGGCCTCGATCATCGTCGTCCTCGACACCTGGTCCGAGCGCAACACCCCCGACAAGAGCCTCCAGAGCATCGTCGGCAAGATCCGGGGTATCGCCGCCTCCATTCCCGAGGCGAACATCAACGTGTTCACGCCTCCAGCCATCCAGGGGCTCGGCATCGCGGGCGGGCTGGACGTGCGGCTCCAGTCCAGGCTCGACAACGATCCCCAGCGGCTCGCCCAGGTGCTGAGCGAGTTCACGCTGCGGGTCATCCAGTCGCCGGAGTTCCTCTACGCCTTCAGCCCCTACACGGCGGACACGCCGCACATTCACCTGGATCTCGACCGCGAGAAGGCGGAGATGCTGGGCGTCTCGGTGCAGAACGTCTACAAGACGCTCCAGACCTATTTCGGCACTGCCTACGTGAACGACATCAACATCGGCACCACGGTGAACAAGGTCATCCTCCAGTCCGACTGGCCCTACCGGAACCGGGTGGACGCCATCGGCAACATCTACACCACCGGCGCCGCGGGGGACCGCGTGCCGGTGCAGAGCCTCGTGGCGCTCCACAAGACGCTGGCACCCCGGGCGGTGAGTCGCTATAACCTCTTTCCCAGTGCGGCGATCACGGCCTTCCTCACTCCGGGCTCCTCCTCCGGGCAGGGCATCGCGAAGATGGAGGAACTTGCGCGGACGCTCCCCGAGGGGTACGCTCTCGAGTGGTCCGGCGTGACCTACCAGGAACGGGAGGCCGAGGGACAGACGGGGCTCATCATCGCCATCGCCATCCTCTTCGGCTACCTCTTCCTCGTCGCCCAGTACGAGAGCTGGTCCGTGCCGCTGGGGGTCATCCTCTCCCTGCCGGTGGCACTTCTGGGAGCACTTGTCGGCATCTTCGTCATGAAGATCTCCCTGAGCATCTACGCCCAGCTCGGCATCCTGCTGCTGGTGGGGCTCGCGGCGAAAAACGCCATCCTCATCGTGGAGTTCGCCAAGGAGCAGCACGACGAACACGGCAAATCCATCCTGGAAGCGGCGGGAATCGCCGCATCGGAACGGTTCCGCTCGGTCATGATGACCGCCCTGACCTGCGTCATCGGCATTCTGCCCATGCTCTTCGCAAGCGGCGCCGGGGCGGGAAGCCGTCTCCACGTGGGAACCACCATGTTCTTCGGCATGAGTCTGGCCACGGCGCTGGGCATCTTCCTGATCCCCGGGCTCTACGTCTTCCTCCAGACCTTCCGGGAGAAGATCAAGGCGGGTGTGCGCCGCGCCTTCTCGCACCCCGAAGCCACAACGGAAAAAGAGGTGTAGGGTCATGAAAAAACCGGTGCTTTTCCTCACATCCCTGGGGCTCCTTCTCCTGCTCGCCTGCGGCGCCTGGGCCGCGTCGGTTCCAGCCGCCTCGGGAGACGCGGACCTCGCGGCGGGAGCCTGGACGAAGCTGGCGAAGCGCTATCCCATGCCCTACTTCGCCGCGACGGAAACACCCGAGGCGCCGGCCCCGGAGGTGCTCGCGGGCTGGTGGGAGGCCCTGGGGGACGAGACGCTGACGCGGCTCGTCCTGGCGGCCCTGGAGAACAACCGGAGCCTCCTCTCCGCCAGGGCCAAGTTCACCGAGGCCCGGGCGGCGCTGGGGATCAGCAAGTCCGCCGTCCTGCCCTGGCTCGACAGCGGGGCCGCGATGACGCACTCCCAGACGGGAGAGGACGCGTCGAGCACGGGCAGGAAGATCGGTCCTTCGGATTACTATCGGCTCGGCATCGACGCCTCCTGGGAGATCGATCTCTTTGGCGGTCAGGCCAAAAAGATCAAGGCGAGCGAGGCAGACCTGCAGGCCCAGTACGGAACGCTGCACAGCACCTGGGTGAGCCTCTCCGCCGAGACGGCCCTGAACTACATCAGCCTCCGCACGCTGCAGAAGCGCCTTTCCGTGGCGGAGCACAACCTGGCGCTGCAGCTCGACACGCTGGAACTGCTCCAGTCCAAGGTCGATTCCGGCCTGGCGGACGAGCTGGCCCTGAACCAGGCAAAGTACACCATGGAGCGGACCCGCTCCTCCATTCCGCCCCTTCAGGCGGACATCGAGGAGGCGCTGAACCGGCTGGCCATCCTCGTCGGCCAGGTTCCGGGAAGCCTGCGGGACACCCTGGGGGTCTTCATGCCCCTGCCGCAACCCAGGCCCGTCGATCTGGTGGGGATCCCGGCGAACGCCCTTCGCCAGCGTCCGGACATCTACGCGGCGGAGCGCCGTCTGGTCGCTCAGGTGGCCCGCAAGGACGCGGCGAAGAAAGACTTTCTTCCCAAACTGAACCTTCTGGGCTCCGTCGGCCTGGAGTCGCTCTCCTCCACCCGGGGCCTCTCTGCGTCGGACGGCTTCGGCTTCAGCTTCGGACCCAAGATCGTGTGGCCCATCTTCCACGGCGGCGCCATCCGGGACAACATCCGGGTGCAGACGGCCAGGCAGGAACAGGCCCTGGCGGAGTACGAACAGACCGTGCTGGATGCGGTGGCGGAAGTGCGCAACGCCCTGACCGCGGAGACCCAGGAGCGGGAGCGCAGCCTCTCGCTGCAGCGCGGCGTGGAGGCGGCGCGGACGGCCCACGAGGTCGCTCAGGACCAGTACAGCAACGGCCTCACGGACTTCAACAACGTCATCGGCGCCCAGAGCGCCCTGCTGGCCCTGGAGGAATCCCTGGCCATCAGCGAGGGAGAGATGCTCGCCAATCTCGTGCGCCTCTTCAAGGCCCTTGGCGGCGGCTGGGCCCCCCTGACGGAGGGCGATCTCGCCCCCGGCTCCGGAGGCGCCGACGCCCCCACACCTCTTGAGGCGAACCTCTCCGACGAGAGCCGGGCCTATCTGGAGGAGATCAAGAAGGACCTGAAAAAACCGAAGGACCTCTAGCAGCCTGTGTCACGTCCCCGCACGGAGGAGGCGCATCTTGTTCCGAGAGGGCAGTGTTTTCCGCACCGCCCTCGGAACGGGATGCGCCTCCCGCCGTTTTTGCGAAACGTGGAAGGACGTGCTTTTCACGAGCCCTTCCTTCCACGGAACTGTTCCTTCGAGGCAATTCCGGAAACGCTTCGAAAGCCGGCACTTCGGAGACGTCAAAAGAGTACACAATTGACCCCTTCGAAGAAGTGTGCTATGGTCCTCTAAAGAGGCACAGGAAAAGGTGGACGGCGACAGGGTGCTGCGCGCCCTCCGTTTTTTCCGATGACCCGTTCAGACACCACACCGCCTTCCTCGTTCCGTGGAGAAAAAAGGGGGATCCATCGTGACGGGAAACGGTTTCGACCCCGAACCACCGTCCCGCGAAAACAACCAGGACACGCCCTTTCAGGGAGAAAACCAAGACCGTTCGCTCTCTTCCTCATTGACGGAGCGCCTCTTCTTCCTGGAGGAGACACCCCGTTTCCTTCTGGACGCCCGGGGACATTTCGTCCTGGCGAACAACGCCTTCGCCGCTCTGGGAGGCTTTCGCGCCAAGGACCTGACGGGCAGACCCGTTTCGGTGCTTCTGGGCTCCACCGAGACGATGCACTGGCGACGGCACCTCCGGAAGCTCTTTACCTTCCGGGACTCCCTCGCCTTCGAGTCGGAGATCTTCTGCGCGGACGGCCAGTGCCGCACCTTCCTCGTCTCTCTGAGCATCCTGGAGGATCTCCTCCCGGAGCCCCTCGCCGCGGCGACGTTGACGGACATCACCGGCCGCGTCATGGAGGAGGCCCGACTCCGCCACATAAACGCCCAGCTTTCGACCATCTACGCCATCTCGGAAAGCCTGCTGAAACATCTGGAGCCGGACGCCCTGCTCGACACGGCGTGCCGCCACCTGGGCGACCTGCTCAACACGGAACACGTCTCGGTCTGCGTCTGGGACCGGGAAACAAAGCGCAATGTGATCCGCGCCGCCTCGGGAATCCTGCGCCCCTTCGTCGGTCTGTCCTTCTCCGAACACGACGGCGCCGCAGGACAGGTCTTGCGCACGGGAGAACCCCTCTACGTCCGGAACTATCCCCATTCGCCCTATTTCGTCGATCTGCCGGGGACGAATCGCATCGCCTCGGCGCTGGTCTACCCCCTGGCGGACCGGGAGCGCATGCTGGGCGTGCTGTTTCTGGCCTTTCTCGACGTGCCGCGTTTCCTCGACGCGTACACCCTGCACGAGCTTTACCGCCTTCTCGGCACGGTCTCCCTGGCGATGCGCAACGCCCTGCTCCGGGAGGAACTGCAGGCTCGGGAGAGGACCTACCGCACCCTCTTCGACCTGGCCCCCCTGGGCATCGTGCGCGTCACCGCGAAGGAGGGGCGCACCCTCGACGCCAACGACGAGGCGGCGCGCATTTTCGGCTACGAGGACCGGGAACATTTTCTCCGGGAGTTCGACACCCTCGCGAGTTACGCGAACCCCGATGACCGCACCCTGTACCTGAAGGAACTGGAGGAGGGGCGGAACCGCAACGTCGTCCTCGAACGTCGGGACCGCTTCGGCAAGCCCCTCTGGATCTCCCTGAGCGGGCGCATGGACCGGGAGAAGGGCGAACTGGAGAGCTTCTTCACGGACGTGACGGCGGAAAAGACCCTGGAGCGGGCACTGCAGGAATCGCTGGCGGAGAAGGAGACACTTCTTCGGGAAATCCATCACCGGGTGAAGAACAACCTCGCCGTCGTGGGAAGCCTCATCTCCCTCCAGATGGGGAGCGTGACGGACTCCCAGGCCCTGGAGGCGCTCAACCAGACCCTCTCTCGGGTGCGGACCATGGGACTTCTCCACGAGCACCTCTATGGCCGGAAGAACCTCGGCGCCGTGGAGATGGGGGACTACCTGGACGAGCTGGTGCGGCTCATCCTCTCCATCGCCCAGACCCGTCCGCCCCGGGTCTCCGTCACCGCCGCTTCGGTGCAGCTTTCCCTGCACCGGGCCGTTCCCTGTGCTCTCATCGTCAACGAGCTGGTCACCAACGCTCTCAAGTACGCCTGGCCATCCCCGGAACCCGGGATCGCCCCGACGGCAGAGGACGGAGCGCCGGGGGCGGAACCGCGGCTAAAGATCCACCTCGCCGTGGAAAACGGATCGGTGCGGCTTTCCGTGGCGGACAACGGCGTAGGGCTCCCTCCCGGCATCGACACTGGCCGAATCCGCTCCGGCCTGGGGTTCACCCTGGTGCGGGGGCTCGCACGACAGCTCGACGGCACGGCAACCTTCACAAGTGACGGCGGCTTTTCCGCCACCGTGGTCTTTCCCGTGGAATCACCCCGCCGGGCTCAGTCGTCCGGATAGGCCCGGAAGACCGCGAGGATCTCCTCAAGGCTGGCGAAGAAGCAGTCCACCACCTGGGGATCGAAATGCCGCTCCTCCTCTTGCCGCAGAAAGGCCAGGGTTTCCTCGAGCGACCAGGCCGACTTGTAGACCCGCCGGTGCGTGAGGGCGTCGAACACGTCCGCCACGCAGGTGATGCGGGCGAAAAGATCGATCTCCTCCCCCCGGCGCCCTTCGGGGTATCCCCTGCCGTCCCAGCGCTCGTGGTGCTGCAGCGCCACGTTCGCCGCCACCCGGAAAATTCTGCGGGGAGAACTGCCGAGCAGGCGGTTTCCGATGAGCGTGTGGGTCTTCACCAGGTCGAACTCCTCCGGCGTGAGCGGTCCCGGCTTGTTGAGCACCGCGTCGGGAATGCCGATCTTTCCCACGTCGTGGAGCGGTGACGCCACCCGCAGCAGGTCCGCCGCCTCGACCCCCAGCCCCATGCCGCGACCGAGCAGCCAGGCATACTCCCCCACGCGGCGCACGTGGTTCGCCGTGTCCGCCGAACGGGTCTCCACCACTTCCCCGAGGGTGAGCACAAGCTCCCGCTGCGTTGCATCCACTTCCTGGAGCGCCTTGTCCCGCGTGGCCGCCTCCAGCACCAGAAGGTTGTTCTTCCGGCGCAGTTCCCGGAGCAGGCGATCCCGCTGGGCGAAACTCTGCTGCAGCGTTCCCGAAAGCTCGCGGAACGTGGCGGCCAAATCGCCGAACTCGTCGGCGGACCCCACCACGGGAGCCGGCTCCGGCAGAACCCTTTCCTCGGCCTCCCCCGCCGCTGCCTCCGCCTCGGCCTCCGAACGAAAATGTTTCACCGCCTCGGCAAGGTGCCGCAGAGGAGTGAAGACGACCTGCTCCAAGCTCAGAAAGAGAACTCCCAGAAGAACACAGACGAAGAAGACCGCCGCCGTCCCGTGGATCAGAAGATGGCGGCGCATGTCCTGCCGCAGTTCCTCCCGGGAGACGTAGACCTCCACCGCGCCGAGAGGCGTCACCCCGCCCGGTACGGACTCCACAACCCGCAGCAGCTCCCCGTCACCGGACAACGCATTCTCACCCGGAGGAACGGTGAGAGGCAGAAGACGTTCCCCCTGACGGACGAATCCGGCCACAACCCTCTCCGCTTCCGCCGCGTGCTCTCCACCGATCCTTCCGCCGTCTCCGGAGCCACCCCGGGAGCCATCACCGAAAGAGCGAAGCGACACCGCCACTACCGGCACATCGCTCCGCTCCGCATAGACCCGGACCAACTCCTCCACGTCTCGTCCGGCGGAGCGCGCCAGAGGCTCCGCCAGCATGGAGGCCAGGAGACGGGCGCTCGCCTCCGCACGGGAACGCAGGTCATCTGCCAGGCGTTCCCGTACCAGAACGTGCATCACCGCCAGCGAGGCGAACACCGCCAGGAAAACGGCCACGGCGAAAAGAGAGAACACCTTGACCGAAACACTCCCGGCGAAGGTCCGTTTCACCGCCTCGACATTCATGTTCCCGCACCAACCCTTTCCTTCCTCTGCTTCTTTTCCGGCGAACCCCATTGCAGGACCGTTTTTTCGAGCGGTGCGGCACCCCCGAATGCCTTTGCCCGAGATCGTCCCCGGCAGAACCAGGCGTTCCTTCCGGGAAACCGGTACACCATGACTTCCGCGCGAACCACCTTCGCCCGGCAAAAAACCACGCTCTCAAGCACGCCCCCGCGCACGTCACCCGAAAAATCTTCGGAAATGAAGCCCCGGGCGGACGCCCAAAAGATCTGCGCATTAAGGAACCTCTGAAGAACGCCGAACCGACCTCGCAAAAACACGATACGATCAAGATCAACAGAGCGGGGAACCCTTTTCATCAGAGCTTCCCTAAGACAAGAGACCAAAAGATCAATCGAACAGGGCTATTATACTCAGAACAACAGAGGCTTTCGAACTACAGAAAGCAGGACTCTCTTCCGTTTTTTTCTGAAATAAGAACGCATTCACAGAAGCACACTCTGCACATTGTGCGCGATATCGCAGCATACGTCAAGAAGATGTCGTTCCCTTGACACAGAGCACCAGCTCAATCAACATCTTTCTTATTTCAACGAAACCTTTCCCGACCTGCTGTTCATCTCTCGGGGCCGGAGTCCACGCCGACACTCGGAGGAAAACGCCCCCGACAAAGGCAGAACACCCTCGCCCCGTCCCGATTGCACGGGTCCTGCCGCGCTGTTGCGTGAGCCGTGTGCGCCACGTCGTGTGAAAGCGGAAACGGCTCACACCACGGCGTTTCCCCGCCCAGGGCGAGCGACCACGGCACGGCAACCGGACAGCGCGGGCGGTGCACAACGTCTTCATACAGAAAACGCGGCGTTTTTCCGGGTAACCCCGAAAAAACGCCGCGCTCGTCGCTCGTTTCGCATTGCCTTGTACGCACTTCTGCCTCCGGGACCGGGATCCCGAAACCGGGAGCGCCCGCCCGGGTCCCTCTCCGGACGCGCCGGAAAAATCCGTCGTCAGACGAAGATTTCCTTGGCGAGGAACACGAGGCAAAGCCCGATCATCAGGGGGCTCGCCTCCTTGGCCTTTCCCGTGGCGAGCTTGAGCACCACGAAGGAGATGATGCCGAACTCGATGCCGTGGGCGATGCTGTAGGAGAAGGGCATGACCAGCAGAGCCACGCAGGCGGGAACGAAATCCGTCCAGTCGTCGAAATCGAGTTCCCGCAGGCCCATCATCATGAAGATGCCCACCAGGATCAGCGCCGGTGCGGTCGCGCAGGCGGGGACGATGGAGACCAGGGGGGAGAAGAAGAGCGCCGCGAGGAAGAGAAGGGCCGTCACCAGAGCGGTGAGCCCCGTGCGCCCTCCCTGTTCCACGCCGGAGGCGCTCTCCACGTAGGAGGTCACGGTGGAGGTGCCGAGCACGGCTCCGGCGGTGGTGCCGATGGCATCCGCGAGAAGGGCCTGCTGCGCCCGGGGAAGCTGTCCTTTGGCGTCGAGCATGCCCGCTCGGTTCGTGACACCCACGAGGGTGCCCACGGTGTCGAAGAAGTCCACGAAGAAGAAGGAGAAGAGGACGATCCAGAAATTGGCGTTCCCCACCATGGAGAAATCCATCTTGCCGAAGATGGGCGCGATGGAGGGCGGCAGGGAGACGATTCCCTCCGGGGCCTTGCTCACGCCCAGCACCACCGAGAGGGCCGTGATGGCAAGAATTCCCAGCAGGATGGAGCCGCGCACCTTCCGCGCCTCAAGGGCCACCATGAGGAAGAACCCGAGAAAGGCAAGGAGCACCGGCGTGCTCTTGAGATCCCCCAGCCCCACGAGCACCGCGTCGTTCTTCACGATGATCCCCGCGCTCTGAAGGCCGATGAAGGCGATGAAGAGCCCGATCCCCGCGGAGATGCCGATCTTCAGGGACTTGGGAATGCCGTTGACGATGCTCTCCCGCAGGCGGGTCATGGTGAGAAGGATGAAGAGCACCCCTTCGAGGAAGATCGCCGCCAGTGCCACCTCCCAGGAGATGCCCATGCCGAGCACCACCCCGAAGGCGAAGAAGGCGTTGAGTCCCATTCCGGGGGCCAGAGCGATGGGATAGTTGGCGAGAAAAGCCATGCAGAGCGTGGCCAGGGCGCTGGCCAGACAGGTGGCCACCATGAGCGGGCCGAAGGGCATGCCCGTGTTGGAGAGAATGCTCGGATTCACGAAGATGATATAGGCCATGGTCATGAAGGTGGTGATGCCCGCGAGAATTTCCGTCTTGCCGTCACTCCCCGCCTCACGGACGGAGAAACGGCGTTCGAGCCAGGACAGCATGGTATTCCCTCCTCAAGAAAATGTTTTTCAGAAGATGTTTTCAGCGGTGCCAGGCGGTGCCGGCGCTTCCGCGCCGCTCTCTTCGCGTTCCAGCCGCGCTCGTCTTCTCGTCCGTCATTCCTCTCCCCGGACGCTCCTCACGCTCCTTCCACGAAAAGCGACTGCGCCCCGCCCCTCGACAAATCCACGTATCCCGTGTCGGCGAGCTTCAGCTCGGGAATCACGGAGAGGCAGAGAAAACTCATGGCCATGAAGGGGTGATCGAGGGGCGTCCCGAGCCGGGCCGCCGCGGCTTCCACGGCGTCGAGCCCCGCAACGACCTCCTCCGCCGTTCCGGCGTGCATGAGCCCCCCCACGGAAAGCGGCAGCGACGCCAGAAGCTCGTCCCCCCGCACGGCAACCAGGCCGCCCCCCGCGACGACGAGCGCCGCCAGGGCGCGCCGGACGGAACGCGCATCCATGCCCGCGGCGACGAAGTTGTGCGCGTCGTGGGCCACGGACGACCCCAGCGCCCCCTCGCGGAGCCCGAGCCCCTGGACGAAGCCGAGGGCAAGACGCCCCGTTCCCCGGTTTTTCTCCAGCACGGCGAGGAGCGCCAGATCCCGCCCCGCCTCCGGCACCGCCCGTCCGTCCCGGACCGACGGCTCCACGATGCGGTGCTCCGTCACCACCTGCCCGGGGCGGAGGCCGACCACCCGGAGCCGTGCACCCTTCGGCACGGCAGGGGAGAAAGCCTCTTCCGGCGGCAGGGCAACCCGGAGGGGAACACGTGCGGGAGGCATCGCCCGGGGCACGGCAAGGGCGGCGAGGCGCCCTTCCGCCGCCACGAGGTGCCCGTGCTTCCACACCCGCCGCACCCGGCAGGATTCGAGATCGTCCACCGCCACCAGGTCCGCCACATATCCCGGCGCCACCGCGCCCCGGTCCCGGTGCCCGAAATACGAGGCGGGAGAGAGGGTCACCATGCGCAGCGCCGCCAGGGGCGAGATGCCGTGCCGCACGGCGAGGCGGATCTTCTCGTCCATGTGCCCCCGGTCACGCAGATACCGGGCCGTCAGGTCGTCGCTCACCAGCATGCACCGGCTCGACCGGGCCTCGTCCGCCGCCACGAGGGGAGCCAGCTCCTCCAGGTTGTGCTCCGTCGCCCCCTCGCGGATCATGAGCCACATGCCCCGGCGCAGTTTCTCCAGCCCCTCCGCGGCGGTGACGCTCTCGTGGTCCGAGTCGCAGCCGCTGGCGCAGTAAGCGCAAAGCTCCCCGCCGGAAAGCCCCGGCGCGTGGCCGGACTTCACCCGGGACCCCGCGGCGAAGAGCTTGCTCCACAGCTCCGGATCCCCCGACGTCACTGCGGGGTAGTTCATCACCTCTCCCAGGGAGTCGCACCACCCCCGGGCGAAACAGGTCGCCAGAGCCGCCGCGTCCAGGGTCTCGAAGGCCGTCTCGAAGGGCGACGCGGGCACGCAGGACGGAGCCGCGTAGAAAAGCTCCACCGGGCAGTCCAACCCCTCGCGCCACATGTACTCCACCCCGGCGAGGCCGCAGGTGTTGGCGATCTCGTGGGGGTC
>DIMS01000030.1:0-188 GCA_002425685.1 Synergistaceae bacterium UBA5560
TACATCGGCCCTCTCATCGCCTCCATCATCACCGGGTCCTTCGTGGTGGAGAAGATCTTCGCCATTCCCGGCATGGGGAAATTCTTCGTGGAGAGCGTCACGAACCGGGACTATACGGTGCTCATGGGGCTCACCCTGTTCCAGTCCATCATTCTCTGCGTCGCGATCCTTGCGGTGGATCTCCTCTA
>DIMS01000030.1:205-9710 GCA_002425685.1 Synergistaceae bacterium UBA5560
CACGTCGTATCCGGAATTCACTTCAGACAT
Source organism: Synergistaceae bacterium UBA5560 (assembly GCA_002425685.1). Lineage (GTDB taxonomy): Bacteria > Synergistota > Synergistia > Synergistales > Aminiphilaceae > Aminiphilus. The sequence goes on from DIMS01000030.1 coordinate 236, forward strand.
GACGGAGGGTGGAGCGCTTTCTCCCGAACTGTGGGAACCCATCCCCGCCTTGGAACAGCAGGGGGAGCACATCAGCCGCCCCAGTCTCACCTATCTCCAGGACGCATGGCGCCGCTTTCGCCGCAATCCCACGGCGCTCATCGGCCTTGTGCTTTTGGCGCTCATCTTCGCCTTCGCCATCTTCGGTCCGATCCTGTCGAGCCATTCCTACCGGGAGCAGAATCTGAACCGGGCCTACGAATCTCCGAGCGCCGAGCACTGGTTCGGCACGGACGCTCACGGCAGGGACCTCTTCGTCCGGGTCATGATGGGCGGGCGCATCTCCCTGCTGGTGGGGATCATCGCCACGGCGACGAGCTGTGTCATCGGCGTTCTCTACGGTGGTTTCTCGGGGTACATGGGAGGACGCTGGGACAACATTCTCATGCGTCTCGTGGACATCGCCTCCACTATTCCCCTCGTGCTCTACTCGATCCTCCTCATGGTGCTCCTCGGCACGGGGCTGCACAACATTTTCATCGCCCTGGGACTGGTGTACTGGGTGGGAATGGTGCGCATCGTCCGCGGCCAGGTCCTTGCCCTGAAGGAGCAGGAGTTCGTCCTCGCCGCTCGTGTCCTCGGCGCGGGAACGTGGCGTCTCCTCACGCGGCACCTCATTCCCAACGCCATGGGGCCGATTCTCGTGACGGCCACCATGATGATTCCCGGAGCGATCTTCACCGAGTCCTTCCTGAGCTTCATCGGCATCGGCATTTCCGCGCCCATGGCATCCTGGGGCTCGCTCTGCTCGGACGCGCTGGGGGGGTTGCGCTCCTATCCCTACCAGCTCTTTTTTCCTGCGGCATCCATCTGCATCACCATGCTGGGGTTCAACTTCGTCGGCGACGGGCTCCGTGACGCCCTCGACCCGCGGCTGCGGAAGTAGGGGAGGAGACGGGCGATGATCGGAACGGAAAAAAAACAGACCGCCGGGTCGTATCCCCCTGAAGACCGCTCCGTTGCCGCCGGGAAAATGGAAACGGCGGAGCTGTTGCGGGTCGAAAATCTGTACACCTCCTTCTTCACCCACGTGGGAGAGGTGAAGGCTCTGCGGGGCATCGACTTCTCCCTGAAAGAGGGAGAGGCTTTCGGCATCGTGGGCGAATCGGGAAGCGGCAAGAGCGTCACCTCCCTGTCGATTCTGCGCCTTCTCCCCTATCCCGGGCGGGTCACGGCGGGGCGGGTGCTTTTTCGGGGCGAGGATCTGCTCGCCAAGAGCGAGCGGGAGATGCGCTCCCTCCGAGGAGACGACCTGACCATGATCTTTCAGGATCCCATGACCTCCCTGAATCCTGTGTTCACCGTGGGGGAGCAGATCGTGGAGGTGCTGCGTCTCCACCGGAAAATCTCGAAGAAAGAGGCCTGGGAGCGCGCCGTGGAGGGATTGCGCCTCGTGGGCATTCCCTCGCCGGAGAAACGGGTCCGGGACTACCCTCATCAGTTCAGCGGCGGCATGCGCCAGCGGGCCATGATCGCCATGTCCCTGGCCTGCGAGCCCGCCCTGCTCATCGCCGACGAGCCTACCACGGCGCTGGACGTGACCATTCAGGCCCAGATGCTGGACCTCATGAACGATCTCCGGGCGAAGATCCGCACCGCCATCATCCTCATCACCCATGATCTCGGCGTGGTCTCCGAAGTGTGCTCGCGCATCCTCGTCATGTACGGTGGTCAGGTCATGGAAGAGGCCGCGTCGGAGGAGCTCTTCGCGACGCCGCTGCACCCCTACACGGTGGGACTGCTGCGGGCGCTTCCCGGCTATTCCCGCCGGGGGAACGCGGAACATCGACTGGTGCCGATTCCAGGAACGCCGCCGGACCTGCTGCATCCTCCCCGGGGATGTCCCTTTGTGGAGCGCTGCCCTCTGGCACTGCGCGTCTGCCGGGAGCGCCCGCCCCATTTCTCCAGTCCCGGGCCGGGGCGCCGCGTCGCCTGCTGGCTCCACGACGCGGGAGCGCCCGCATCCGCCCGGGAGCGGCTCTTCGCCGCCCGGGAAGGTCGCTCGTCACCGGAAAAGGAGGCTGTCCGATGAGCGTCGTCGAAACGAAGGCGAGGGAAAACGTTCCGTCCGTACCTTTGGAACGCCCGCTTCTCGAAGTGAAGGGTCTGGTCAAGCATTTCTCCGTGGAGAAGGAGGGATGGTTCGAACGGCCTCGGGTGCTCCGCGCCGTGGACGGGGTGGATTTCTTCATCCGCCGGGGGGAGACCCTCGGTCTGGTGGGGGAATCCGGGTGCGGCAAGTCCACCACGGGAAGGGCGATCGTACGCCTCTACGAGCCCACCGCGGGGGAGGTGCTCTTCGACGGCGTGAACGTGGCGGCCTTGTCCGAAGAGCAGTTCAAGCCCTATCGGCGGCGCATGCAGATGATCTTCCAGGATCCCTACGCGTCCCTCAATCCTCGCATGACCGTGGGGGACATCATCGGGGAGTCTCTGGACATCCACGGTCTCGCCAAGGGGCAGGAGCGCCTCGAACGCATTCACGACCTGCTCTGTCGGGTGGGGCTCAATCCGGACCACGCCATGCGCTATCCCCACGAATTCAGCGGCGGCCAGCGCCAGCGCATCGGCATCGCCCGGGCCCTCGCGGTGGATCCCGAATTCATCGTCTGCGACGAGCCCATCTCCGCCCTGGACGTGTCCATCCAGGCCCAGGTGGTGAACATGCTGGAGGATTTGCGGGAGCAGTTCGGCCTGACCTATCTCTTCATCGCCCACGATCTCTCCATGGTGCGACACCTGTCGGACCGCGTGGGAGTGATGTATCTGGGGCGGCTCGTGGAGGTGGCGGAAAAGGAGGAACTCTACCGGAATCCCCAGCACCCCTACACCCAGGCGCTGCTCTCGGCCATTCCCGTCATCGGCGGCGGAGGGCGGGAAAAGAGACGCATCGTCCTTGAGGGGGACGTGCCGAGCCCTCTCGATCCGCCTTCGGGGTGCGCCTTCCGGACGCGATGCCGCTACGCGGAACCTCGGTGTGCGGAGATGCCTCCGCCGGGGCTTGCGGAGATCGCATCCCTGCACTACGTGGCATGTTGGAAAGTCTCGTCATAGACATTCCTGGAAACGGTCGTGTCGTGGGGAGAGATATGCGGGAGAGGAAGCCCGCAGAAGGTTCGGCAGCGAAGGGGGGGACGCTCGTCTCGCGAAATTCCAGACCCGAAGGTTTGCGAAAGGGAGTTGCAGCGGCATCAGAAGACCTTTGCAGGGAGGGAACATGAGATGAAAAGATCCGTAGTTCTGTTGCTCCTCGTCGCCCTGATCGGCCTGTGCGTGGCGGCGCTTCCCGCGGCTGCGGCGGAGCAGGTGATGCGTTACAATCTGGCTCGTGAGCCCAAGACGCTCGACCCTGTTCTGAACGGCGACCTCATCGGCGGCTTCGTCATCGACCACTGCTTCGAGGGACTTCTCCGGGACCGGAACGGCGAACTCGTGCCGGGTATGGCCGAATCCTGGAGCGTCTCCGAGGACGGCAAGACCTACACCTTCAAGCTCCGTGACGCCAAGTGGTCCGACGGCAAGCCCGTCCGAGCCCAGGATTTCGAATATTCCTGGCGGCGTTCCCTCGATCCCAAGGTCGGCTCCGGCTACGCCTTCATCTTCTACTACATCAAGGGCGGCGAGGCCTTCTACAAGGGAGAGGGCAAGGCGGAGGACATCGCCATCTCCTGCCCGGACGACAAGACGCTCGTGGTGACCCTGGAGAACCCCACCGCCTACTTCCTCGACCTCGTGGCCTTCATGGTCTTCATGCCCGTTCGGGAGGACATTGTGGAGAAGGCCCCCGACAACTGGGCCCGCAAAGTGGAGACCTACATCTGCAACGGTCCCTACAAGATGACCACCTTCCAGCCCGACCTGGTGGTGCTCGAAAAGAACCCCGAGTACTGGGACGCGGCGAACGTGAAGCTGCCCCGGATCGATGCGGTGGTCATCCCAGAGCACTCTACGGAGCTCACGGCCTTCGAGAACGGCGAGCTGGACATCATGGAGAACATTCCCCTTCAGGAGTTGCCCCGGGTCTCCAAGATGGAGGGATACGTGGCCTATCCGCGTATCGTCTCCTTCTTCTACACGGTGAATACCACCCGGAAGCCCTTCGACGACGTGCGGGTCCGCAAGGCCCTCGCCCTGGCCATCGACCGCAAGGCCATCGTGGAGAAGGTGCGCCAGAGTTCCGAAATTCCCGCCTGCGGTCTCGTCCCCGAGGGGCTGAAGGACAGCACGGGCAAGGATTTCAGCCAGACCTCGGGATGTTTCGGCCTGGACCCCGAGGGGAAGGCCAAGCCCGAAGAAGCGAAGAAGCTCCTCGCCGAGGCGGGCTATCCCGACGGCAAGGGATTCCCCAAGTTCACCCTTTTCTACAACACCAGCGAAGAGCACAAAGGCCTTGCCGAGGCCGTGCAGGAAATGTGGCGGAAGAATCTGGGCATCGACGTGGAGCTGGGGAACCAGGAGTGGCAGGTCTATGCCAGCACACGCCGGGAGGGCAACTACGACGTCGGTCGCGGCAACTGGTGGGGTGACTATCCCGATCCCATGACCTTCCTCGAAATGTTCACCACCGGTGCAGGGACCAACTGGCCCCGCTGGAGCAACCCCGAATACGACGCGCTGATCAAGAAGATCCGCGAGGTCACCGGAGCGGAGCGCGACGAAGCCATGTACAAGGCTCATGCGCTCTTCATGGAGGACATGCCCATCCTGCCCCTGTTCTACCCCGTGGACGACAGCGTGATTCGTCCCTACGTGAAGGGACTGGAGCGGACCAAGATGGGTTCCTGGTACATGGGGAACGTCGTTCTCGAAGACCACTGATTTTTTGGTCGAACGTCGTTGTTGCGGAGCGTCCGGCGGACATCGCCGGGCGCTCCGGCTTTGCCGCCCCGGCGGAAAGGCAATGCTCGCCCCTCTGTCAGAGGGCGAGGGAGGAGACGGAACGAACATGGCCATGGACTGGAAATCGATTGAAGAGCGCTGTACCGCCTGCGGCGGCACCGTCGCGATACTGTTGCGGCATTACGGAACGGGAAGGACGCTTTTCTGCCGGAACGTCGACAGAGAGATGCCCGCGGCGAGCACCATCAAGGTCCTCCTCCTCGCTGCCCTTCTCGAAGAGGGCATTTCCTGGGAGGAGACGCTTGCACCTCGGGAGGAGGAGAAGGTTCCCTACAGCCTCGTGTCGCTTCTGGACAACCCCGTCTGGTCCGTGGGAGACCTGGCGCGGCTCATGATTTTCGACAGTGACAACACCGCCACGAATCTCCTCCTGGACCGCCTGGGAATGGACCGGGTGAACCGGGTCGGTCGGGCGCTTGGGCTTACGGGAACACAGTTCCGGCGGAAAATGATGGATTTCGATGCGGCCCGTCAGGGCCGTGAGAACGTCACCACCCTGGCGGATCAGGCACTGCTCTACGAGACGCTTTTCGCCGTTTCCCGGGGACTTGCCCTGCCGGACGCGATTTCCCCCGCCGATCCGAACGGCTCTTCGGAACGTGCCGGCATGCTCTGGGGTGGAAGAAAGGGGGCCCGGAAGGCGCTGGAGATCCTGCTCCGCGTCCGGTCGGATTCCATGCTCCTTCGTTATTTCACCGAGGAGGAATGTCTTCTCGCGCACAAACCCGGCGGGCTGCCCTATGTGCGGCACGATGCGGGAATCTTCTTCCCCGGCGCGACGGTCGCGTCCGCCTGCGGCGACGTGCCGGGCGGGAACGCTCCCGAGGATGCCTATTTCTTCGGCGTGTTCACCACGGGCATGCCCGAACCGGAGGCGAAGGAACTCATCGGGCGCCTGTCCCGCTACGTTTACGAAACGAGAAAGGAGTGGCTCCATGCGTGACGCGGTGGTCACCGTTCCCATCTGTCCCCTCTTTCTGGAACCCCGGGAGGGAAGCGAACTTGCCGACGAAGTGCTCTACGGCATGGTCGTCACCGTGCTCGGAGAGGAAAAGGGGTGGCTCCGGTTCCGGACCCGCTACCGCTACGAAGGATTCGCCCGCCCGGGTGCTCTCGGCGAGGGTGACGTCCTCCCGTGGGAGACCGGGGCCCGTTCGGTGGTGATCCGTCCCTTTGCGGACGTGCTCTCCGAGCCCTCCTACCGCAGTTCGGTGCTTGTGACCCTTCCCCGGGGGGCGTCGCTCGTCGGCGGAGTCGCCGCCGGAGAGGACGCCGCGTGGTGCTCCGTCACCCTGGCGGACGGAAGGGAAGGATTCGTCCGGGCCTGCGCGCTGCGCCCGGCTCGAAACTGGAACGAGGAGGGCGAGGAGTGCACCCGGAGGCATCTCGCGGAGGATGCCCTCGCCTATCTGGGGACCCAGTATCGCTGGGGAGGCAAGACGCCCCAGGGGATCGACTGCTCCGGACTCTGCTCCATGACGTATCTTCTGAACGGCCTTGTCATCTATCGCGACGCCTCCATCAAGGAGGGGTTCCCCGTGCGCTCCATCGCCGCCGAGGCCGCTCGGAAGGGAGATCTCCTCTTCTGGCCCGGACATATCGGTCTCTACCTCGGAGACGGACGGTACGTGCATTCCACGGGCAAGTCCGGAGGCGTCCTGGAAAATTCCCTCCGTCCGGAGGATCCGGACTACCGGGACGATCTGGCGCACTCCATCACCGCCTGGGGGAGCGTTTTTTAACCGTTTTCGGGGAAACGTGTCCGAACCTCTCCCGGGGCGTTCCGGAATTTCTGCGGTGCGAAGGAATGCTTCCGGGCTTCGTCGGGAACGTGAAGGCGTGTCCGTGCCCGGAACCTGAAGAGATCTGTTCAAGGCGTCCTTCGGGACGCTTTTTCTTTTGTGCGAAAGCACGGGTGTTCCGGGGATTCCTTTTGGTATTATTTTGAATACATTTTATTTCCGTCGGTGAAACTTTCTGAAATGGGTAGATTGTTTTCGTGTCTGTTAGAATGGAGAGAAGAATCGTGTGGAGTGGACCACCGGTGACCGCGTGCGCGACGGAACGCCGAGAGTTCTTTTGCGGCGCGTTTGCGCCGGTCGGNNCGCCGGGAGTTCTCGTGCGGCGCGTTTGTATCGGTCGGAGCGGAAGGACCGTTTGTTTCGGGAGAGGTGGGGTTCGAAGGCGAAAAAACAACGGTGACGAGACATGTGGCGCGGAAAGGCCGAATCGGAGGGGCGCAGAGGAACGCGAGGCGGCAAAGAAGGTTTTCATTTTCATCGGGACACGAAGCGACCAGAGAGGGAAGAGCGCGTCGCTTCGCCGTGGTCCCTGAACATGTGCTGTGCAGGGGCCGCCGGAACGGGGAGCGACGAGGAGGGAACGGCGCGATCATGAAGCAGGAACAGGAGCGGATGTGTCTTTCTTCCCGGATTCTGGACACGACGGAGACCTTGGGCCTGAAACTGCAGCAGACGCTCTGGGTCAGCAAGGAACAGGCCAAGGCGGCGGAGCAGCTCCGCAGGGTCGCGGCTGCCACGCGGGAGCGCATTGAAACCTACGCGCCGCGGGTGGAGCGGATCATCGGCGAGGTGCAGAATCTGGCCGCCCAGAGNNGAGGAATTGGGCGCCATCGGTTCGGAACTCGCCACCCGGGAGGAGCGGACCAGGAACGACGTCCTGAACGCGGTGGGGTCCATCCGTTCCCTCCGGGAGGAGCTGGGGCGGGTTCGGGAGGTGGCTCAGGCCAATGGCGCTCTGGTGCAGGAGCTGCTCGCCGCCACGCAGGGTGTGGTGACGTTGCTGGAGCGGATCGGCAGGATCACGCGACAGACCCAGCTTTTGGCCCTGAACGCCGCCATCGANNAGAGCTTCGTCTCCCAGATCGGCGGCATCGCCGACCAGACCAATCTCCTCGCCCTCAACGCCGCCATCGAGGCCGCCCGGGCCGGGGACGCGGGGCGAGGCTTCGGCGTGGTGGCCTCCGAGGTCGGCAAGCTCGCCGTCTCCACTCAGAGCGTCGCCGGGGAGATCGACCGGGCCGTGGCGGACATGCGGATCCGCCTGACCCAGGTGGTGGAGGGCATGGCGAGAGAGCGGGATGCCATCGACCAGGGGAACGCCGGAACGGAGGACGCCGTCCGCGTCATCGGAGGTGCCGGGGAATCCGTGATCGCTCTGGGAGAGCGCTTCCGCGATCTGGTGGGCATCGTGGAGGAGCAGGCCCGGGCGGCGGAGGTCATCGCCGCGGAGACCCATGTCATCGGCAGCGACACCGAGCAGGTGATCGGCGAGGTGAGCCACCTCGGCGAGGCCCTGACGAAAGAAGCTCAGTCCGCGGAGCAGTTCGCCGCCACCATGGGAGAGATGTCCCGGGAGGTGTTGGAACTCCAGTTCGAAACCGCCAGAAATCGCCCCGGGGATGAACTGTGGGTGGGATTCACTCCCTTCGCGGAGCCGGGGTACATCAAGAAGAGTTTCGGCGGGATCGTGGAGGCGTTGGCCCGGAGAGCGGGGCGGCGGTTGCGGCTTTTTGTCTCCGCGGACTACGAGGCTCTCGGGCGACTCGTCGCGGAGGGGGCGGTGGACCTGGGGTGGTTCAGTCCTCTGGCCTACGTGGTGGCGGCGGACCATGTTCCCATGCGGGTTCTCGCTATTCCGAAAGTGAAGGGGCGCCCCTCCTACCAGGGGCTCATCGTGGCCAGAAAGGACGCGGGTATTTCCTCCCTGGCGGAACTCCGGGGAAAGGTCTTCGCCTTCGTGGATCCCGCCAGCGGTTCGGGATACCTCTATCCGCGGGTGTTGCTCCAGGAGAAGGGGTATGATCCGGACGGTTTCTTCGGCGAGGTCCGTTTTCTCGGCAGTCACGACCGAGTTCTCGGAGCGCTGGTGAAGGGAGAGGTCCCCGCGGGGGCGACCTACACCGACGCCTGGGATGCGGCGTCCCGGAAGATGGATCTGAGCGGTCTGCAGATTCTCGCCCGCACGGAGGATATTCCAAAGGACGCCATCGCGGTGCGGGAGGATGCCCCCGGGGAGTTCGTGGAAGCCCTGGCCCGGGAACTCCTGCGTCTTTCCTCCTCGGACCCCCTGGCGGGGCCGTCGATGAAACAGCTCGCCATCGACGGCTTCGTCCCCGGGGACGACGGCATGTACGACATTCTGCGCAGAGCCCGGGAGGCGGAACGGCGTCTGCAGCGGAGCGGACGGCGCTGAACTTGTTCGCCTCCGCACCGGGGGTTTTCGTTTCGTCGAAATCCGAAAGAACGATCCCGCCGGAGGACTCAGCGCCTCCGGCGTTTTTTGGCGTCTTTTTCGGCGTACATGCGTGCGTCCGCCTCGGTGATGAGGCGGTCGATGGAGCAGAGGGGCTCTTCCCGGCAGGACGTGATGCCCATGCTCAAGGAGAGGCGCTGCTCCGGGGGAAGCGGTGCGTTGTGGGCGGCGAGGTTGTTCGCGAGACGCTCCGATGCATCCTCCAGCGGTGTTCCCGTCTCCATGCCGAGAACGATGAACTCGTCCCCGCCGAAGCGGGCGA
>DIMS01000046.1:0-1195 GCA_002425685.1 Synergistaceae bacterium UBA5560
GGTTCTTCCAAAAGGCGCGTCGGCAGCGTGTCGTCCTTGGCGGGGTCCAGCCCCTCCCGGAGGTTGAAGAGGCGCTCCAGATTCCAGATGCGGTCGCCGCAGGCCATGATCTCCTCGGTGGTGCGCTCCAGCCCCGTCACGTTCCGGAGGATCGTGGCGTAGTCGTCGGCGCCGAGGGCGAAGGAGGTGAAGAGGCACATGCCCGTGGAGTCGATGACGGCGGTGAGATCGTGGAAGATCTTGCCCCACTGGGCCTTGCCCTCGATCTCCCAGGGGTCGAGCTTCTGGGGTACGCCGAGAACTTCCGGCGAGATGAGGTAGCCCCGGACATGGCAGGCGCCGCGGTTGCTCACCGCATAGGTGAGGCCGATTCCCTGGACGCCCCGGGGGTCATAGGCGGGAAGCTCCTGTTTTTTCACGGAGATGGAGAACTCGGGATGGCCGAAGGTCTCGCAGAGGCGGTAGCTTCCCAGGGCGAGCTGCTTGCCGAGCCCTTCGACGCGGCCCATCTTTTCGATCCAGTACAGAAGCGCCTCTTCCGAGCCGAACCGCAGCGCCGGGCCGCCTTCGAGCTCCGCCTCGGGGAGATGTCCCTTCTCGTAGAGCTCCATGGCGGCGGCGATGGTGGTTCCCGCGCTGATCGTATCCAACCCGAGTTCGTTGCAGAGGAAGTTTGCCTTGATGATCGCAGGAAGTTCCTCGATGCCGCAGTCGCCGCCGAAGCACCAGATGGACTCGTACTCGGGACCTTCGCCTTCGATGCCGTCCACTTCCGTGACACGTCCGCAGGCGATGGGACAGGCGAAACAGCCGCGCTTTCCCGTGAGGTATTTCTCCGCCAGGGTCTCTCCGGCCTGTTTTTCCGCCTCGGTCATGTGGGCGCTCTGGAAGTTCTTGTAGGGATAGCTGCCGATGCCGTTCACCACGTTCACAAGCACCGCCGTGCCGTAGGTGGGAAGTCCCTGGCCGGTGACGCCGTGTTCCTTGATCTTCTGCATGGCGCCGCGAAGGGTTTCTTTGAGCGCCTCCGGGGCGGCGGGGGCCACGGTGCCCGAGCCCCGGACGACCACGGCCTTCAGATTCTTGGATCCCATGACGGCTCCCACGCCGCTCCGTCCGGCGGCGCGGTGCTTGTCATTCATCACGCAGGCGATGAGGGAGAGTTGTTCCCCCGCGGGACCGATGCAGGCCACCT
>DIMS01000046.1:1210-5189 GCA_002425685.1 Synergistaceae bacterium UBA5560
TCCAGGACGAGATAGGCGTAGCCAGCCCGGGCCAGTTCGGCTCCCCAGAACCCTCCGCTGTTGCTCGAGGCAATGAGCCCCGTGAGGGGGCTTTTGGTGGCCACCATGTAGCGTCCTCCCGTAGGAACGTTGGTGCCGCTCAGGGGGCCGAGGGCGAAGACGAGCTTGTTCTCCGGAGAAAGGGGATCGACCTTCGGCGCCAGCTCCTCGTAAAGGAGGCGCGTGGCGTATCCTCTGCCGCCGATAAAATCCTTCAGCCACTCCTGGCGGAGTTCCTCGCGCGCGATGGTTCCCGTGGAAAGGTTCACTCGCAGCAATGCTTTGGACATGTTCCCGCTCCTTCCCTGCCTCTCTCTTCCGCCTTTTGGGGCGGAACTGTTTCCCCGTGGTCTCTCGAGCGTCTCTCGTCTCTTGCAGCTCTTCGTTCCGGGGTCCGCCGCTCTCGTCACTGCCTGTGGGGACACGATTTCTTCTCGTTCTCGGCTCTTCTCGTCGCTCCACCTCCTCAGGGGCACCGCACGAGATTGCGGTCCCAGAGACAGTCGCTGCACGCCGGAGAATCACCCCAGCAGTCGCTCTCGGTGGTTTTGGGGTATTCACACACGGGAAGGAGGTGGCAGTCCAGACAGGAGGCATAGAGAGCCCGCCGGAGACGCCACCGGAAACTCACGTAGCGCTCGTCGTCCCAGATCGCGGGGAGGGAACGTTCTCGCAGGGAACCGAAGGAGGCGGCTACCACGGTTTTTTCCCGCCCGAGGACCCATTCTGGGTAGGTGTGGGCCAACCGGTAGCAGGGCACCACGGCGCCGTCGGAACGGATCACGGCGCTTTCGGAGCGCACGAAATTGCAGTGCTTTTCCGAGGAGAGGGCGAATCTGGGAAGCAGGGCCGTCACGCCCGCCCGCTGACAGGCGACGAAAATCTTCCGCTGAAGTCGCGCCTCCTCCTCCAGGGAGAGGGGATAGAGGACGAGTTTCGTCAGTTCTTTCGTCAGGGGAACGAGATTGCTCATGGAGAGCACCGTCACTCCCACGGAGGAAAGTGTTGCGGGGATGTCCGCCGCATTGTCCACATTGGATCTGGTGAGGACGAAGGCGGCACGGAGCTCCGGAAGAAAACGTCCGGCGCGTTTTTTCTCTTCCCGGAGCATGCGGAATGTTTCCAGGTGTGCTGCCGCCAGGGTCTCCCGTCCGGGGAGGAGCGTCCGCTCCGCCTCGAAGGAAATGTCCACCGCGTCCACGCCGAGTGCCACCAGTTCGCGGGCCATCTCCCGGGTCACGAGCGTTCCGTTCGTGGTGAGGGAGACGCGCAGACCCCGCGCCTTGGCGCAGCGTACCGCGTCGAGAAAGCGCGGATGCACCAGCGGTTCTCCGAGTCCGGCGAAGTGAAAGGTCTCCAGGTGGGGAAAGTCGCCGACGGACTGGAGAAGATTCTCGTAGACGCTCCAGTCCAGATCACCCTCGCCGTCCTTCCGGAAGAGGCGGAAGCACATGGGACAGGACAGATTGCACCGGGAGCTCAGTTCGAGATAGAGCTTCCGGAGACGTCGGTCCCGTGGAATGAAGATGGTGCTGTCTTCCAGAGAAAATCGGACTCCCGACGTGGAGTCTATGGGGAGATCGTTCATGCGCTCTTCCTCTCTTTTTCTCGCGTTTTTGGCGCCTTGGACGAGGGCTGGAAACGCGAGAAGGGAGGCCCTTGAGGGCCTCCCTTCTTTGCGAATCCGGCAGGCGGAAAGATCGCTCCTTCCACCCATTGCCCGAAGCACCTCGGAGAGGTACGACGGGTCGAAGGTGCGTCTATTCTGCTCGGGATCTCTCGGTAATGCGAACAATTTGTCTTATTCGAAAAGTATAGCATGTCTTCCCTTTCCTGACGAGATGGTGCCAGCCGGGGGCTCGGGTGTCATTTGCCGCGGCGGAGTCGCAGCGTCATTTCGGAAGGCTCCGACAGAACGGGTTTTCTCGATCCGGAACGTGCTTTTCCAGCGCGTTCCATCAGAGGAGTCGTGCCGGGGAGGGACTTCGGTGGCTCGCACGGTGAATACCATCGCAGAGGAAAGAAAAGGGACGATTTCTCGAAAAAAGCCCCGAATACGGAGACCTATTCATCGGAGAAGAGCGGCGAAAATATTTTTTGACCAAAACTGATATTTGACTAATGCTAACCTTTTGACTATTCTTTGACCATAAGAAAAACAACAAAGCCGGTGTTGCGGTGATGAACACCGGAACGAAGGAGGAGGAACGACAATGAGAAGTCTTGTGAGGTATTCCAGACCGGCGCCCATGAGTCTCATGCCCGAGGTGGACGAGTTCTTCCGAAGTTTTTCGGATCTCTTCAACGCGGCGAACACCTCCCTGCCGGTGGAGATGTACGAGGAAAACGGAGAAGTGGTGGTTTCCCTGGATGTGCCGGGAGTCGATCCCGAGAAGATCGAGGTCCGGGCCTTCCCTGATCGGCTTCTTGTAAGGTCGGGCCAGGAGGTCGCGGAGGAGTGTCCCGAGGGACGGACCTACCACTGCCGGAAACGGGCGACGAAGATCAACTACAGCATTGCCGTGCCCGCCGAGGTGGATCCCGAAAAAGTGAGGGCTTCCGTGAAGAACGGCGTCATGACGATTCGTCTAGCCCGGAAGGGGCGCGACGAGGGGAAAGTCGTGGAGATCAAAAACGAGTGACGGAGGAATGTTCCGGGAGAGGGGACATGCATTGCCCCTCTCCCCTGGCCTTCCGGAAGTGGCCGGGTGTTTCCGGGGTCGTTCGGGCGGTGGCGCGCACGAAAAGGCCGGGGGAGTCCCCCGGCTTTTTCGTGTCCTTGGAAGGATTGGAAGAAGTGGCACGCAGCGGTTGTGCCGAATCTGCCCTTGTGCTTTATGGGGTCAGGGGGACGAGCCCCTCTTGTGGAATGGTGACGCTACAGAGGATACTCCGTCATCGCAAGAGCTGCCTCTGGAGAAATCCCGAAAGGGTGCTCCGTAAAAGGACTGGAAACGCGGGGACGTCTCGTTTGTCCGAGGTATGGAGGACTTCAGGGGTGCCGTATCTCCATCCGGAAACCGTGACTGGTCTTTTCAGGACCGCCGGCGGCATGTGAGGAGGTGTCCCCGGATGACAATTTCGCAACAGCCGCTTGACATGTTCGGAAGAAACGTGTAGAGTGCTCCACAACACAAAAATCCGAGCTGAAGGGAGGCAGGGCGATGCGTTCTCAGAACAGAGAAGTGTTCATGCAGAGGAACAGTTCTTCCGGGAACGACGCGCAGTGCCTCCGGAGTGCGGTATCTTCTCTCCCTGACTCCCGATATTATTACGTGTTCTCCTTTACCAGCGGCCAGTGGCGGTATTACGCCAGTGGCCCTTCGCATATGGGAACACCGATATTCGGCAGACCGGGGGCGGAAAGTGTATTCTCGGGAGGAGGACGGAAGGGCCGGGTGGCCTGAAACGTCGAAGATCCTCCGAAAGCAACCGGGAAGAGGTAAAGAAGGCAAGGCCGGATTCGGGTTCCCACCGAATCCGGCCTTTTTCGTTTTCCCCTCCGGGGGAGAGAGATTTTCGAGGAGGTGCTCGAACGATGATGATTCTGGAAGTGGACCGCAGCTGCCCCAAGGGAGACATGGCACGAATGATCCAGCGCGCGGAGGAGCGCGGGTGCTACGCTCGGCTCGTTCCCTGCGAGGACGTGTACTTCATTCTCGTGGACGCCCGCATGGAGGAGATGGCGAGCCTCGCTGCCGATACCAGGGTGCGTCGCGTGGTGGAGACGAAGAGTTCCTTCCCGCTGGCGAGCCGGGATCTCTGGAGCGGCACCCGCCCCGTGGAAGTGGCACCGGGGATCTCCGTAGGCGGGAGCGGTGCGGTGGTCATGGCCGGTCCCTGCTCGGTGGAGAGCCGGGAGCAGATCCTGGAGACCGCCTTCGCCGTAAAGAACTCCGGCGCGGCGATTCTGCGGGGCGGGGCCTTCAAGCCCCGGTCT
>DIMS01000050.1 GCA_002425685.1 Synergistaceae bacterium UBA5560
TCATAGATGGCATTCGCGATGGCCGGAGCGGGACCGTTGATGCCGATCTCCGAGACGGATTTGGCACCGAAGGGCCCCGTCGCCTCGTGGGAGGAGACGACGATGGTGCGAAGACGCGGCACATCCCCGAGGGTGGGAATCTTGTAGTCCCAGAAGGAGGGGTTCCGCATCCTCCCCGACCCATCGAAACGGTACTCTTCCCACAGAGCGTAGGCAATGCCGTTCAGGGTCGCTCCCTCCACCTGGCCCTCCACNNAGACGGGGATGGATGGGCTGCCCGCAGTCCACCGCGGAGACGAAGTCGAGCACAGCCACCTTTCCCGTCTCCAGGTCCACCTCCACCTCCGCGAACTGGGCCATGAAGGGCGGAGGCGATTCGCTCCCCACGTAGGAGGCCTGAGCCTGGATCTGGAACTGGTCGTGGCCGTAGAGGGTCTTCACCGCCACGTCCCCGAAGGCGACGCGTTTGTCCGTCCGCAGATCACGGACAGAGCCGTTTTCGAGACAGAGGTCCTCCTCCTGTGCGCCCAGCATGTCCGCCGCCACGGCCAGAATCTGGGCCGCGCAGCTCCCGGCGCACTTCGCCACGGCGTTTCCGGAGACGTAGGTCGTGGACGACGCGTAGGCCCCCACGTCGAAGGGAGTCACGTCCGTGTCGCCCGAGAGGACCAGGATCTTCTCCACGGAAAGTCCGAGGACCTCCGCGGCGATCTGGGCAAGGATGGTGTCCGCGCCCGTGCCGATGTCCGCCGCCCCGACGAGGAGATTGAACGAGCCGTCCTCGTTCATCTTCATGGACGCCGCCGCCATGTCGATGCCAGGAATGCCCGATCCCTGCATGGACACCGCCGCCCCGACGCCGCGAACTCTTCCTGGCGCGGGCGAGAGACGTTTTCCCCGCTTTTCCCGCCATCCGATGGCCTCGGCACCCCGGTCGATGCACTCGTCGAGCTTGCAGGAGCGGATGATCTGGTCCACCCCCTCCTTGCCCTCTCCGAGGGCCCGGAAGACCGGAGAGGTCTCCCCCTCCCGGATGTGCCACCGCTTCACGTAGTCGAGGAAATCCTGGCCGACCCGCCTTGCGAGAATGTCCACGTGCTGGTTGAGTCCGAAGAAGGCCTGGGTCGCCCCGTACCCGCGATAGGCGCCGCCCACGGGAAGCGTGGTGTACACCGACCGGCCCAGAAAACGCAGGTTTGGAATCTTGTTGAACAGGGGAAGGCTCTTGCCTCCCGCCACGGAGACCACCGTGAGGGCGTGAGGACCGTAGGCGCCGGCGTTCATGAGCGCGTCCATGGAGAGGGCCGTGATGGTACCGTCCCGCATCATCCCCGTCTTGAGGCGAACCCGCATGGCATGGCGCGTGCGGGTGGAGAGAAAGACCTCCTTCCTGGAGCAGACGTAGGTAGCGGGCCGACCCGTCCGCCAGGTCACCATGGCCACGAGGGGCTCCACGAGAACCTCCTGCTTGCTGCCGAAACCGCCGCCGAGACGGGGCTTCACCACCCGGACCATGCCGGTGGGAATGCCCAGGAGCCTCGCCGTGGTGCGTCGGGCGTGAAAGGGAACCTGGGTGGAGGAGATGACCACGAGCCGCCCCCGCTCGTCCAGGCAGGCCGAGGCGCAGTGCGGTTCAAGGGCGCAATGGGCGGTGATGTGGGTGTGATAGACCTGCTCCTCCACGAAATCCGCCTCGGCGAAGCCCTTTTCCAGGTCGCCGATGGTGAAGGTGATCTCCCCCGCCAGGTTCCGCGCCGCGTCGTAGGCGACGGGGAGCGGGGCATAGGCGTCGTCGCCGTGGAGTCTGGGGGCGTCCTCCTCCATGGCGCGCTCGGGATCGAAGAGTGGCTCCAGGGGAACATAGTCGACGACGATCTTCCCGAGGGCAGTCAGGGCCGCCTCCTTCGTCTCCGCGGCGACGAGAGCCACCCGATCGCCCACGAAGCGGACCTTGCTGTCGAAAAGGAGCGTGTCGTACGGCGAGGGTTCGGGATAGCCCTGCCCCGCCGTGGTGTGGAGAACTCCGGGAACGTTGCCGTGATGGAGGATGTCCACGACGCCGGGAACCTTTTCGGCCTCGCTCGTGTCGATCCGGATGATGTCCGCGTGGGGATGCGGAGAGAGCAGCACCGCCACGGAGAGCGCGTCGGAGGCGGAAAAATCCCCGGTGAAGCGCTCGGTTCCGACGGCGAGAGCCAGGGCGTCGCTCTTCGCCACATTCCTGCCGACCACGGTGAAAGCACGTTTCGGCGCCGCACTCATGCGCCGCACCCCCCTCCGTCGCCGCAACCACCGCCGCAGCTTCCTCCCGTCCCGCGCCGCTCCGACGCGAGACGCACCGCCTCGGCGATCTTCACGTAGCCCGTGCACCGGCACAGGTTGCCGTCGAGTCCTGCGGCGATCTCCTCCTCCGTCGGTTCCGGGTGTTCCTCCAGCAGGGCATGGGTCGCCAGGACCATGCCGGGCGTGCAGAAACCACACTGCACCGCCCCCGCGTCCACGAAGGACTGTTGCACCGCCGAGGGAGCGCGCAGGTTCCCGAGTCCCCGGGAGGTTGTGATCTCCCGCTCCATGGCCGTGGCGGCGAAGACCTGGCAGGAATCCACGAGCACACCCTCCAGAAGGACGGCACAGCAGCCGCAATGCCCTTCCCGGCAGCCCTCCTTGACCTCCGTGACGCCGTTTTCCCGAAGAACGTCGAGGAGGGTCGCCCCGGCCTCGAAGGTCCACAGGGCCTCTTTGCCGTTCACACGAAAGCGTCCTTGCATGTTCCCCCTCCTCTCCGTCAGCGGTCTTTGCCGTTCCCGAGAAGCGCATTCAGACCGCGCTCCATCCACACGCCCGCAATTTCCCGAAGGTAGGCCGCGCTGCCGTGGGGTCTCTCGGAAAAGGCCACATCGAACCGGCGCCCCAACCCCCCGGGAAGTTCCGTCCCCAGGGGAAAGCCCCGGAGAGCCTCCTCGATCTCGGTCATCCGGGAAAACCGGTTTCTGCATCCCACGAGCACCGCCCGCAGTTCCTTCACGCATTCCTCCTCCACGAGGGCGAGGAGCGTGAGCGTGAAGGCGGGATAGTCGAAGCGAACCCGGACCTCCCGGTGATACCAGACGCGCCAGGGGCGGTCGGAAAAAGAGCACCCCGTGACGAGGGTCCCCCTGCGCAGGTCCGGAGTGGTGACATATTCCTCCAGCGGAACGGTCTTTGCCACCCGTCCCCGGAGATGGATGGAACTTCCCAGGGCGAGAAGAGGGCCCATCAGGTCGGACCAGAGGGGAAAGGAGGCGATGCTGCCGCCGACGGTGATCCGGTTGCGGAGCGGCGTCGCCGCCGCGATGCCGAGGGCGCGGCTGAGCGCCGGAGCGGCGCCGCATGTTCTCAAGGCCCGAGCCGCTTCGGAAAAGGTCGTCGTCGCACCGAGGAAGAACGTCTCTCCCTCCCTGCGCAGACCCGAGAGCCCGGTTCGGGACAGATCCACCATCCCGCGGATGCGGGAGAGATCCCCCCGGCAGAGCATGGTCCCTCCACCGTGGGGAACCACCCCCTCCTCCTGTACGCATCGAGCCGCCTCTGCAGCGTCTTCGGGGAAAAACCATTCCACGGCGTCGCCTCCCTTCTTCGATGTTCCGCGCCTTCCGTCTTCTACCCTCGCCCGCCCATGGTGAGGGCCATGACGGCCTTCGCCGTGTGCAGCCGATTCTCCGCCTCGTCGAAGACCACCGAGTTCGGCCCGTCGATGATCGCGTCCTCCACCTCGTTCCCGCGGTCCGCCGGCAGGGCATGCATGTAGAGACACTCCGGAGAGGCGAGGTGCATCTTCTCCCGGGTGCACTTCCAGACGCGGTTCGCCTCCAGGGCGGAATCGACCACGTCGGTGCTCTCGTTCGTCACCCAGCTCCCCCAGTTCTTGGGAAACACCACGTCCGCGTCGCGATAGGCCTCGTCCTGGTCGTGAATGACCCGGAAAGTGCCACCGGTCTGTTCCGCGTTCTTGCGGGCCTCCTCGATGACCCAGTCGGGCAGCTCCCACCCCTTGGGATGTGCCAGCGTCACGTCCATGCCGTACCGGGGGAAGAGGAGCGCCTGGCTCAGAGGAACGGAGATGGGTTTCTTGTGACTCGTCGCGAAAGCCCAGATGATGGAGACCTTCAGGCGACGCAGATCCGTCCCCCGTTTCTCCCGCATGGTCATGAGATCCGCGATGGCCTGGAGGGGGTGATACAGGTCGTCCTGCATGTTGATGACGGGCACCCGGGACCACTGGGCCATCTCGCGCAGGTAGGCGTTGCCGGTCTTCCAGAAGCAGTTCCGGCAGGCGATGGCGTGTCCGAACCGGGAGAGGATGATCGCCGTGTCCTTGGGCGTCTCCCCGTGGGAGATCTGCATGGTACTCGTGTCGAGATAGTGGGCATGTCCGCCCAGCTGGGTGATTCCCGCCTCCATGGAGTTGCGGGTTCTCGTGGACTGTTCGAAGAACATGAGGAACACCGTCTGATAGGGAAGGAGCGGCGTGGGAACGCCCATGGCGAAGGAACGCTTCAGTTCGCAGGAGACGTCCAGAAGTGTGTCGATCTCCTCCCTGGTCCACTCGCGGAGGGTGATGAAATGTTTTCCCCGAAACAAAGTCTGCATGCTTTTTTCCTTCCTTTCTTCACTGGAGATGAGGCTCAGGCATGCCTCGCACGGCAGATCGGCGCGAAACACGGCGTTCTTCGCCGGAACCGTGCTCGACACCGTCCCGCTTCGACCGTCGTCCAACCTTTTATCCGTCACAGCGCTCCACGTACAGGGTGGGAATCAGGGCGTACATGGCCGCGGCCTTCACGAGTTCGCTCTTCCAGGTCCGCTCGTCCGGGGCGTGGGCCTGGTCCTCGTGTCCGGGGCCGAAGCCGACGCAGGGAATACCGAATCGCCCCATGATGGCGACGCCGTTGGTGGAGAAGGTCCACTTGTCCACGACGGGCTCCTCTCCGGTGAGGCACCGATAGGCCTCGACGAGGGTCCGGGTCACCGCGTGATCCTCGTCGATGAGCCAGGCGGGGAAATAGGCCTCGGAGGGATAGACGAGCCCGCGGTAAGAAGGAGTGGCGTAGTCGTACATACTCACCGTGGCACCCGCGGCTTTCACCGCCGGCAGGTTCCGGATCTCCCGCAGGGCGGATTCCGCCGTTTCTCCCACGGTAAGGCGTCGGTCGATGGAGATGCTGCAGCCGTCCGCCACGGCGCACCGGGAGGGGGAGGAGAAGAAGATCTCCGAGACGGCGAGGCTTCCCTTTCCTAGGAACTCGTGATCCCGGAGGTTTTCGTGGAGCGCCCGGAGTTCGAGCAGAATGGGCGCCATCTTGTAGATGGCGTTGTCCCCCCGCTCCGGCGCGGAACCGTGGCAGGAGAGCCCCGACACGAACACCCGGATCTCCATCCGTCCCCGCTGGCCGCGGTAAATTCTGCAGGAAGTGGGCTCCGTGGAGACCACGAACTCGGGGCGGATGCCGTCCTCCTGGACGATGTACTGCCAGCAGAGGCCGTCGCAGTCCTCCTCCTGCACCGTTCCCGTCACGAGGAGCGAATAGTCCCCCTCAAGCCCCAGTTCCTTGATGATCTTCGCCCCGTAGACCATGGAGGCCATGCCGCCCTTCTGGTCCGACGCGCCTCGTCCGCCGATGCACTGTTCATCCTCGTATCCCTCGTAGGGATCGAAGGTCCAGAGCTCCCGGTTGCCCACCCCCACCGTGTCGATGTGGGCATCCATGGCGATGAGCCGTCTGCCGCTTCCCACCGTGCCGAGGATGTTCCCCATGGGATCGATTTCCACCTGGTCGAAGCCGACCTTCTCCATCTCCTGCCAGATTCTCTGGATCACCCGTTCCTCGTTGCCGCTCTCGCTCGGGATCGCCACCATGTCCCGCAGAAAGCGGGCCATGTCCGGCAGGCAAGCCTCAGCCAGCCGCCGTACCTCTTCGGCTCCGACACGCATCCGTCTCGACTCCCTTCCCGTCTTTCCCGAACGGAAACAATTCCCCCTGCCCCTTCCCATTCCGCCGGAGCGTTCACTCCACTTCCTTTTCCTTTTCTGCAGCACGTATTGCGTCGAGATAGCGTTCCGCCATCCGCCGCCCCTCCTCACCGGACGATTCGGCGAGAAACGCCAGGGCGGAGGCGCGGCCGATCCGGCGGAACGCCTCCATCGCCTCCTCGGAAAGCAGGTCGACCCGGACTCCCGCCTCCTCCAGGAGGGAAACGCCCTTTCCGGAGGCCTCGAGAATCCGGTTGAGCCCTCGTCCCGCGACGATGGCTACCCGGGCCGCCTCATCCACCACACGTCGTTCCTCCGGAGTGAGAGTCCGGTAGAAATCGTCGTTCATGACCCAGAAATAGACGCTGTACAGGTGGTTCGAAAGCGTCAGATAGCGCTGCACCGTCTGGAGTCCTCCAGCGAGCAGGATGGGAACCGGGTTGTGTTGCCCGTCCACGACTCCCGTCTCAAGGGCGGTACGCACCTCGGACCAGGGCATGACCACCGGCACGGCCCCGAAGGCTCGCATGAGATTTTCCTGTGAAGGAATCGCCATGACCCGCATGCGGAGTCCCTCCATGTCCTCCGGAGAGAGGATGGGGCGCTTGTTGTTGGAAATCTGGAAGAACCCCCCAGCCTCTCCGAAGCCGAGCACGCGGAATCCGGACTTCGTCAGGATGTCCTCCCGGAGCAGCTCGCCGAAGGGACCGTCGTAGACCCTCCACGCCACGGAAAAATCCCGGATCGCGAAGGGGATGTCCAGAACGCCCACCAGCGGGTAGAAGGGAGCCATTCCCCCGGCGGAGGCGATGTAGCTCTGCAGCACCCCCGCCCGCACCTGCTCCATGCACTCCCGTTCGTTTCCGGGCTCTCCCTCGGGGAGGAGCACCACCTGGAGGCTTCCGCTGCTGCCTTCCTCCACCATGTTCTTGAAGACCTGGGCCATCGCGGCGGTGCCCACCTCGAAGGGACGCTGGGGATTGAGGTGGGCGAGCCGGATCTCCCTGGCGGAGGCGTCCCGGCACAGGAGAACCGCACAGAGAAGAAGCACACGGAGCGCGGTGCGGCGCACGAAAACCACGATTCTACCCCCGCAGGGCGAGCAGCCGGGCATCCATGTCGGCGACCTTCGCCTGGTGGGCTTCCCACCAGGCGGGAGACCGCTGGGCATCCAGTTCGGCCACGGTCTTTCCCTGCTGTTCCACCCAGGTGTAGTACTTCAGGTTGAACCAGCGTTCCCTGTTCAACCTGGTTCCCTCCTGCACCCAGTCCGTGCGCTGCCCCAGGAAAAGTGTCTCGTGCCGCAGCTTCGCCTCTTCCCGGGTCATCCCGCCGAAGCGTTCGTCCAGTTGCCGCATTACCGAATGGTACCGGTCGATCGCGTCGGTACAGACCGTGACGATCACGTCGTCCTTGGAAAAGCCGTAGAACTTCGCCGCCTTGATGGCCCCAAGGACGTTGCACACGCCGGAGATGCCGAAGATGGACGCCATGAGGCGAAGGTTCTCCTCGGAGACACCCGTCTCGCGGAGCCAGGCCATGCCGACGGGATCCGTGAGGAGCTGTAGCCCCTTCTTGCACTCCATGTCGTCCACGCAGATCAGGAGATCCATGTTGAGGACGTTGTGGATCCACGTGACGTGCTTGTCGCCGATTCCCTGGATGTCGTGGTCGCCGTAGCCGTTGGAGTACAGGGTCGGGCACCGGGTCGGCTCCAGCCCCACGATCCGGCAGGAGGGAAAGAGCTGCTTCAGCCGGTCCCCCGCGGCGATGGTCCCCGCAGACCCCATGGAAGAGACGAAGGCGGCGCAGCGCCCGTTGCCGACGCCCTGCGCGCCCAGATCCCGAATCACCTCCGAGGCGGTGTTCCCCGTGACGGCGTAGTGCCAGCGGTAGTTGGCCATGACCTCGAACTGGTTGAGGATCACCGTGTCCGGTTCGCGCCGCAGTTCGTGACACTTGTCGAAGATCTCCTTCACGCTCGACTCGCATCCCGGCGTCTTGATGTACCGGGCCCCGTAGCTCGCAATCCGGTCGAAGCGCTCCTGGCTCATGAGTTCCGGAAGGATGACCAGGGCATCGTAGCCCATGCGGGCTCCCACCCAGGCGCCGCCGATGCCGTAGTTCCCCGTGGAGGGATAGACCAGCGTGTCCCTGCCGGGCGCGATCTTTCCTTCGAGCTGGTGCTCCAGGGTCACCGAATAAGTGGCCCCTACCTTGTGCGATCCCGTGGGGAAATCCTTGCTGTAGAGCACCGCCACGGGAGCGTCGATGCCGGTGAGTTCCTTCGGAAGGACTGTGGAATAAGGACGGCAGTTCTCGTCCTTCCAGGTGATGTTGAAAAGATTCACCGGATCGAGGGGATCCGTTTTCGCCGCCTCCACAGCCCGCTTCCGGACTGCGACGGGCATCTTCTCGGGATGGAGCATTTCCTCGAAGGTGGGACCCCAGACAAGCGCACGTTCGTTTGCAGCCACGATCTTCTCCTCCTTCTCTACCGCCCTTGGCGAGCGATGTTTCCCAGTTTTCGCAGCAGGTCCTCCGGGTCCGGATCCACCAGAAGGGGTTCCTGCACGGCTTTGCGGGCGCTGTCGATATCCTTCAGGCCGTTTCCGGTGACGACGATGACCACCCGTTCGTCCCTGCCGATCTTCCCCTCCAGGGCCATCTTGCGGAACCCCGTGAAGGCGGTCGCTCCCGCGGGCTCTCCGAAGACCCCCACGGTTCGGGCGAGTTCCGTCATGGCCGAGAGGATCTCCCCGTCGCCGACCCGAACCATGTCTCCCCGGCTCTCCCGGACCGCACGCAGCGCTTTCGCCCAGTTTCGCGGAGCCCCCACGGCGATGCTGTCCGCCAAGGTGTCTCCGGAACGGAAGGTCACCCGCTCCGCTCCTGCGTCGAAGGCCTCCGCGACGGGAGCACACCCCTCGGCCTGGACACCCACGAGACGGGGCAACGCATCGATGAGCCCCAAGTCCGCAAGATCCCGGAAGGCCTTGTACAGGCCGCTGATGCAGCAGCCGTCACCGACGGAGATGAAGATCCGGTGAGGCATCCGCCAGGCGAGCTGCTCGGCGATCTCAAGCCCGCAGGTTTTCTTTCCCTCCACCAGGTAGGGATTGATGGCACAGTTGCGGTTGTACCAGCCGAATCGTTCGATGGCCCAGGTGGCCAGGTCGAAGGCCGCCGCGTAATCCCCCCGAACCAGAACCACCGTGGCACCGTAGACGAGGAGTTGCGCCACCTTCGCCGCGGGAGCCCTCTCGGGGACGAAGATGTAGCAGGGAAGGCCCGCCACGGCGGAAAAGCCCGCGAGGGAACTCGCCGCGTTTCCCGTGGAGGCGCAGGCGATGGCCTTCTGGCCGAAATCCAGAGCCTTCGCAACGCCCACGGCACTCGCCCGGTCCTTCAGGGACGCCGTGGGGTTACGTCCCTCGTCCTTCACATGCACCTCCGCCACGCCGTAGGTTTCCGCCAGTTTCGCCGACGCATAGAGAGGCGTCCATCCCACCTGGAGAGGCGGAATGGACGCCCGCGTCGTCACGGGAAGAAGGGACGCATAGCGCCACAGATCCCGTCGCTCCGTGGCTTCGAAGATCTCGCCGGTCACGCGTCCCCGGAGCGCGGACATGTCGTAGCAAACGTCCAGCGTTCCGTCGAGACCGCAACGGGGACAGGTATAGGTACGAGCCTCCGCCTCCGGAGCGGCGCCGCAGAGAACACACCGGAGCGTGTATCTTTCCGCCATGACTTCTCGTCTCCTTCGCTTCGTGCCCCGGTCGGCCCCGGGGAAATGCTGCTATTCCTCAGGAAATATCAGGATGTCGCGCCTCTTTACAATACACGTTCGTCTCCGCCTTGGGAAGTGCGACAGCGAAGGAAATCCGCACGGGAGCGCGGGAATAAAGAAACGGCCCCCGGACGAGATGTCCGGAGGCCGCAGACAAGCATGGCTACAGCGGAGAGAACTCCTCGCGGAGCAGCTCCCGGAACGAATCCGGGGAGAGGCTCCCCAGGTCGCCCTTGGCCCGCTCCCGGACGGAGAGGGAACGGGTCTCCACCTCCCGGTCCCCGAGAACGATCATGTAGGGAACCTTCTGCAATTGGGCATCGCGGATCTTCTTGCCCAGTTTCTCGTCCCGAAGGTCCTTCTCGACCCGCACGTTCCAGCCGCGCAGCATGGTCTCCACCTCACGGGCGTAGGGAAGATGCGCGTCCTTCACGGGAAGCAGCTTCACCTGCACCGGAGCGAGCCAGTAGGGGAAGGCCCCCGCAAAGTGCTCGATGAGAATGCCGAAGAAGCGCTCCAGGCTCCCGAAGACCGTCCTGTGCAGCATGACGGGACGGTGTTGCGCCCCGTCGGAGCCCACGTAGGTGATGTCGAATTTCTCGGGCATCTGGAAATCGAGCTGGATCGTCCCGCACTGCCAGGTCCTGCCGATACAGTCCTCCAGGTGGAAGTCAATCTTAGGACCGTAGAAGGCCCCGTCGCCGGGGTTGATCTTGAAGGGAACGCCCCCCTCCTCCAGCGCCTCCCGGAGGGACTGCTCCGCCTTCTCCCACATGAGGGGATCGCCCATGGCCTTCTCAGGGCGGGTGGACAGCTCCACCCGGTACTTGAAGCCGAACACGTCGTTGTAGACATAGTGCATCAGATCCATGATGCCCAGAATCTCGTCCTTGATCTGCTCGGGCGTGACGTAGAGATGGGCGTCGTCCTGGGTGAAG
>DIMS01000097.1 GCA_002425685.1 Synergistaceae bacterium UBA5560
CCGGGACGGCGGAGAGTGGACGCGACACACGGTTTGTGTCGCGTCCACTCTCCGCCGTCCCGGGCTCAGGGAAAAGAAGTGCGCCTTACGCTTCTTCCTTGCCTTCCGCCACTTTGCGTCCTCTGTAGTGGCCGCAGGCACGGCAGGCGCGATAGCTCAGCACGGGCTCCCCGCAATGGGGGCAGGTCCCCGTGGAGGGCATACTCAGATCCCCCAGCCAATGGGCCTTCCGGTTATGGGTGCGCGCGTGCGACACCCTCCTTTTCGGTACCGCCATCAGTGT
Source organism: Synergistaceae bacterium UBA5560 (assembly GCA_002425685.1). Classification (GTDB taxonomy): domain Bacteria; phylum Synergistota; class Synergistia; order Synergistales; family Aminiphilaceae; genus Aminiphilus. The sequence continues at coordinate 284 of DIMS01000097.1, forward strand.
TCTCCTCCTTCGGTTTCGTTCTTCTCCTGAAACGGAAACAACGCAGCAAGCCGGGGATCCACATCACGGACACACGTACACGACCCCTCGTTCAGGTCGGCACCGCATCGGGGACAGATCCCGAGGCATCCTTCGTCACAAAGGGCCTTGGCGGGCAACGATTCGAGAAGCGTCTCCCATACCTGCTCCCGAATATCAATGACATCGGTTGCCTCACGGAGGATAACAAAGCGCTCCTGGTCCGCACTGTCCTCTTCTTCGCTTTGATCACCTTCAGGCCGCAGTGTATAAAAATACACGAAATTTTCGTTTATGGCAAGAGAAACGGGACGAAGACACCGGGCACACGGAACAAATGCGTCTCCCTCGATGTGGAGGTCCACCTGCGTTGCGTCATTCAGCCGGAAAACCGACGCACTCACGGAAAATCCCTCGGGAAAGCGATATTCCTGCCCCCAATAGAAAATGCCCATGGGGGTTTTCAACTCCCAGGAATAGCGTTTTTCCTCTCCCGGGGTCTTTTGCCCTGAAGAAACACGGAAATTCCACGATTCCGGCATGGCCTCCCACATCATTGCACACACCACCTCGCCGGTGTCACGTCGGCTTTTCCTCAGGAAACCAGCGACAGGGTGTCTCTCGCAATGACAAGTTCCTCGTTCGTGGGGACGACGAGAAGCGCCACCCTGGAATCGGGCTTGCAGATGAAGGCTTCTTTCCCTCGCACGGCATTCTTGGATTTGTCGAAGAGGGCTCCGAGGAATTCCAATCCCTCGCATACCATCTCCCGGACGAGAATCGAGTTCTCCCCCACACCGGCGGTGAAGACCACCGCATCCAGTCCTCCCATGGCCGCCGCATAGGCACCGATATATTTCTTCACGCCATAACAGAGGATATCGAGCGCGAGTTTCGCCCGGCGGTTTCCACCCGCCGCGGCGTCCTCAACATCACGGAGGTCGCTGCTGATGCCGGAGATTCCCAGCACACCACTATCCTTGTGAAGCACGTGACTCATGGCCTTGGAATCCAGCCCTTCTTCCTGCATGAGGTGAAGCATTGCCACGGGATCAACGTCACCGCACCGGGTCCCCATGAGCACCCCTGAGACGGTGCCGAACCCGAGCGTCGTGTCCACCGATCTGCCCCCGTCCACGGCAGCGATGGAACTGCCGTTGCCGAGATGGCAGGTGATGATCTTCAGATTTTCGAGAGGTTTTCCAAGCATCTCCGCCGTGCGGTGCGCCACGTACAGGTGACTCGTTCCGTGAAAACCGAATCGCCGCACGCGATACGTCTCGTAGTAGTGATAGGGAACCCCATAGATAAAGGCCCGCTCCGGCATGGTCTGATGGAAAGCCGTGTCGAAGACGGCGATCTGCGGAACCTTGGGAAGGATTTCCATCATGGACTTGATGCCGAGGAGATTCGCGGGGTTGTGCAGAGGTGCGAAGGGCGTGCACTCGTCGATGGTCCTGAGGACATCCGCCGTGACGACCACTGATTTGGCGAATTTTTCACCGCCGTGAACGACCCGATGTCCGACGGCACGAAGCTCTTCGAGGCTCTGGAGGGAACCATGTTCACCATGGAGCAAGCAGTCGAGAACTGCCTTGATAGCAACTTTGTGGTTCGGGAAATCACTGTCGGAAACCACTGAATCCATACCGGTCTTGGTATGCTTGATGCGCCCACCCTCGATACCGATACGTTCCACGAGCCCTTTTGCCATAACCTTCTCACCGGCCATGTCAAAGAGCTGGTACTTGAGGGAAGAGCTGCCGCAGTTCAAAACGAGGACTTTCACGCGATTACCTCCCTTGACCTGAGTAACCCCGGACACGTATGGTTGCTCCGGGGGGAATGGATATGAAAAAGAATGTCGTGGGCATTATCGCCGAATACAATCCGTTGCACAATGGCCACACCCACCATTTAGCGGCAGCAAGGGACATAAGCATCGCCGATGCGGTGGTGGTGGCTCTTTCCTCTCATTTCGTGCAGCGGGGAGAGCCGGCTTTTCTCGACAAGTGGCAACGCACACGCATGGCCCTGAGCTGTGGCGCAGACCTCGTTCTCGAGCTGCCCTGCCTTTTTTCCTGCGCGAACGCCGGAATCTTCGCCAATGCGGGCGTGGACATTCTCGCCCGCACAGGACTCGTGACGCATCTGTCCTTCGGCATGGAAAATCCCTGTTCGGAATTGGACACTATCGCAGCCATTCTAGTCCAGGAACCCCCGCTCTTCAAGGAGAAGCTGCGGTTCTTCCTCGACGCAGGATATTCCTTCGTCGAAGCCCGAAGCAGGGCGGTGGAGGAACTGCTTCCCGAGAGAAAGGGTTTTCTCGGAGGCGCAAACAATTCCCTCGCCGTAGCCTATTCCTGTCGCGTTCTCTCCGGACAGTACAAACTGGCCATCGTTCCCGTGCTTCGCAAAGGCAAAGGATACCACGATCCCACACCGGACGCTCTGGCCAGCGCGACAGCGCTTCGGGAGATGGCACGGCGCGACGATCGGGAAGCGCTTCGCCGGGCCATGCCCGCACCCTCCGCGACCCTTTTGCTGCAGTCCCTAGACGAGGGACGGACCACCGCGGACCGCACCGTTCTCTGGCGCATTCTCCGGTCGCTCCTTCTCCGGAGCGGAGCGGGAGGAATCGCTTCCTCGGCGGAACTCCGGGAAGGACTGGAGCACAGGATCCTCGAAGCGGCACGACACAGCACATCCTGGGAGGAGCTGGTGAACGCCTGCGTCACCAGGCGTTATCCTCGGGGGCGAATTCAGAGGCACCTCATGCACATCCTGCTGGGGTTGGATCACTGGGAGTACAAGGCTATACAGCGTCTCGGCCCGGCCTACATCAGGGTTCTCGGTGCAAACCGGACGGGACGAGCACTCCTTCGGCGCATGCGGGATTCCGCCTCGCTTCCGATCCTCTCGAAAGCTTCCGCTCCCGACACGGCCTATGCCCGGAGAATCATGAATTTCGAACACCGTGCGGCGGAGATCTGGGAAAATCTGATCCCGACTCCACAAATCAGAACGGAGGCGACGTCCCGCACCATTCTCCTTTGAGCTGCGGAGACCGGTGCGGGAGCGCCGCTACCGCATGTCCAGACCGGGCGGAGGAAAACGCTCGCGAAGACGCCTGTAGACCCCCGGAGGCACCATGCCCTGGATCGACCCTCCGAAATGAAAGACCTCCTTGACGGATCGGCTGGACAGATAGGAATACTGGGCTTCCGTGACGATGAAGAACGTCTCTATCTCCGGGGCGAGCTGGCGATTCATCTGGGCAAGCTGAAATTCGTATTCGAAATCCGAAAGAGCGCGAAGCCCCCGGATGATGATGCGACTCCGTTCCTGGCGCATGAAATCCACGAGCAGTCCCTCGAAGGAGGAGACGTGCACGTTCGGGATGTGGATCAGAGCTTCTCTCGCCATGGCTTTGCGTTCCTCGATGTTGAACGTCCCCTGTTTCTGGGTGTTGAAGAGAACCGCCACCACCAGCTCGTCGAACAACGCGGCGGACCTCTCGGCAATGTACACATGTCCGTTCGTGATGGGATCGAAGGATCCCGGATACACGGCTTTTCTCATCGTCTCTCAACTCGTTTCCGACTCGTCCCGCCGCAGAAAGGTGAGCACAGTCTCGCCGTAGGTGCGACTTTCCGTGTTCCACCCGGGGGAAGTTTCAGGATAAGGTTCTCTCGCCGAATGCTCCACCACGAACAGTCCGCCGGGAAGGAGCAGTTTCGTGATCTGTGCCTGAAGATCGAAAAGGACGGGCATCCATCCGTTCCCGTAAGGCGGATCGGCGAAAACGACGGCGAAGAGGCTCTTCCTTTTCGCAAGAAGAACGAGTGCTCTCCGAACATCCATGTAGAGAACTCCCAGTCCCGTTTCGCCTCCCCGGTTCTCCCGGAGACGTTCGCATCGGTTCCTGATCACCTCCACGGCCACGACGGGACGGGCTCCACGCCGCCAGGCTTCGAGAGCGACCTGTCCCGTGCCGGCGAAGATATCAAGAAAGCCGCCTTCCAAGACTTTGTCTCCGAGAATGTTGAACAGCGCCTGCAGGACTTTCCCCGATGTAGGCCTGACCTCCTTCACCGGCCCCGTCCCCCTTCCTGATCGTGTCAAGGGAGGTTCTTCGTCAGAAATCCCGCCGCCTCTTCGAGGGCAAAGCGGACTGCAGGCGTTCTGAAGGGGGTCGCCGTGTCGTCGATCTTCACGAGAACACGGTCTTTTCGACGCACGGCGCGAAGGAAAAACCGCTGTTCAAATCCGTCGTCGTTGGCGATGACCTGCACCAGCGCACTGCCATCGTTCCCCAGAAAGACCTCCCGAAAGATCCAATGGGCTTCGTTTCGGTGTCCCTCCCTCCCTTCGAGCGCACGGAGACATTGCCAAAGATCGCCTTCGAACAAAACTTCGACGTGCAGCGCTCTCCCCTCCTCCACGAGACGCTCCCCTCTCCAGGGAGCGGTTTTCTCCACCACCACGGACAGAATGTCCTTGCCCAGGGCCCGCCACTTTCTTTCGTATTTGGTCGCCACGGGCCGATCGGACGCTTCGGCGTCCTCAAGCCGGCCGCACAGGGCCGGATGTTCTCCGAGGGCAGCCATGGCCTCCCGGGCATACCACGCCTCGTCCGTGACGAGACGGAACGTCCCTCCTACGCAAAGGACAGCCGCAAGCGCATCGGCAAATCCCCTGGATGTGACGCGCCTTCGGGCGTGTCGGCTTTTCGGCCAGGGGCAGGGAAAATTCATGAAAACCCTTTCCACTCCGTTGTCCTCGAAGCATTCCCGCAACAGGAAACGTGCGTCTCCCAACAGGAGCCGGACATTTTCCGCTCCCAGGCGACAGAGACGCCTTGCGGCCTTGTCAAGGCACGTCAGTGACACTTCCATGCCCACCATCGGCTGGTGCGGACACGCCCCGGCAAGGTGTTCGAGAAATTCGCCGTTGCCGAATCCGATCTCGACCCAGGGCAGACGCCCCTGAAGCTTTTCGGGCCAATCGAAATACGGCCGCTCCGAAAGCATACGATAAAAACCACTCAGATAGAAACCCACGACGCCACCTCCCGATTCCGGAGCCGCTCACATTATACCCGGCTTTTTTCAGGAAACCACGCGAACATGCCGTCGCATCCTCCGAAAATCACGGAAAACTTCACCCGTGTACAGTTCCAGGAATGACCTTATCCCTGCCCCCGTCGCAAGAGGCAATTCGGTGGCTTGACCGAACTGGATTCGTGCGCTAGAATAGCTCGCGTTTCGGGATGTAGCGCAGCCTGGCTAGCGCACCTGCATGGGGTGCAGGGTGTCGGAGGTTCAAATCCTCTCATCCCGACCACTGAAAAGAAAGGGGGAAACCGAAAGGTTTCCCCCTTTTTCTTTCCTGATGGAGGCGGAATGGCGGGACAAGCGTCTGCCGTTTCTGGAAGGATGACGAGGAAGGTGGAAATGCGCTCGTGAAAGACAAGGGAGAGAGAGTTTCGTCTTTCGTTCCGAATACGGACATAGGCCAGAATTTCCTCAAGGACCGGAATATCCTCCGTATTCTCGTCGAGGAGGCACAGCTTGCTACAGAGGATCTCGTTCTGGAAATCGGTCCCGGAATGGGTGTACTCACGGAAGAGCTGCTCGCCGGGCCGTGTCGGGAGGTCATCGCCATCGAACTGGACCGGAGGCTGGCCCCCTATCTGGAACCCTTGGCGCAGCGCCACCCCAAGCTCCGCCTCCACTGGGACGACGCTCTTCGCTTTCCCTACGGCGAGCTGCCCGAAGGACCGAACAAGGTCATCGCCAACGTCCCCTACTACATCACGACGCCCCTTCTCTGGACACTCCTCGAGTGCCTGAGCGGAAGGGGACTGCGGACACTGCTTCTCATGGTCCAGAAAGAAGCGGCGGAACGCCTCGTCGCCTCTCCGGGGACGAAGGCGCGGACACCGCTCGGCATCACGCTCGAAGCTATGGGACACGTGGCACTCCTCCGCAACATCCCTCCCACGGCATTCTTTCCGCGTCCCTCGGTGGACTCCAGTCTCGTCCGGATCGTCCTGGAAGAAAAGTATGCATGGCTCCCCGGCGATTCCCTCTGGAGATCCCTTCTTCGCAATGCCTTTGCCCAACGGAGAAAAATGCTGCGCACCACGCTCCTCGGCATTGCAGGCAAGGACCGCACACAGGTCGAGGAGCGTCTCTCATCCCTGGCGATAGCCTCCACCGCCCGAGCGGAGGAATTGGAAATCGTCCAGTGGCTGGCTTTGCATAACAATCTCAAGGGAGAGCGCCTCAGCATATAAAAAACGGCAGGCGAACCTGCCGTCACGGACAGTATGCGCGCACAGCCGGATAAGAAAGGCGAAAAAGGACTATTTCTTCTTCGCAGCCTTCGCGGCCTTCGCATCCACCGCGTCTTTCAAGGCCTTCCCGGGACGGAATGCAGGAACGTTTTTCGCGGGAATCTTGATGACCTTCTTGGGATCCTGGGGATTTCTTCCCTGTCTCGGGGCACGGTGACGAACCTCGAAGGTTCCAAAGCCCACGAGTTGCACCTTGTCGCCCTTCGCGNNGCGCCCTGGACGGCCTTAAAGACCGCCTCCACCGCTTCGGCTGCCGCTTTCTTGCTCACATTCGTCGCTTTGGCAACCTCCTGCACCAGGTCATTCTTCGTCACCGCGCAACACCTCCTGTACAGATTGACAGGAACCTTTGCGAACACCGCAACGGCTCCTGTTCCTGCCTATTATTACCAGCTTCTTTGCTGATGGTCAAGAGGTTATTATTCCTTTCTCTCGCTTTTCCGCCAGTGGATCCGAAGAGGAACGCCATCGAAGCAGGCAAGCTGGCGCAACTGCTTCTCCACATGTCGATGAAATTGCTGCGTGACGATCTCCGGATCGTTGACGAAAAAGGCGAAGGTGGGCGGCGCCGTCCGTACCTGAGCGCAGTAATAGACCTTGAGAAATCGCCCGGACCCGTCACTGGGAAGGCGCTCGAAAGCCATCAGATCCCGAAGAAGCCGGTTCAGCTCGGATGTGGAAATGCGGCGACGCCGGTTTGCGTGCACTACCGCCACGTGTTCCGGAATCTTGTGGAGGTTCCTTCCGGTCTTCGCCGAGACGAACACCGTGGGTGCATGTGCCACGAAGATGAACTCGCTTTTCAGAAATTTGCGCATCTCGTCTCCGAGGTCCTCCCGTTTCGGCGCCAAATCCCATTTGTTCACCACGAGAACGAGTCCCTTGCCCCGATCCAACACCCGGCCGGCAAGCCGTTTGTCCTGATCCGTCGCCGTCTCTCCTCCCTCCATGACCAGCACCGCCACGTGGCACCGGTCGATGGCTTCAAAACTGCGGAGGTTCGAGTAGTATTCCACATCGGAGTCGACGCGACTCTTTCTCCGCAAACCCGCGGTGTCGATGAAGCGGTAGAGGACACCGCCGATGTCCACGAGAGAGTCGATGGCATCCCTCGTCGTCCCCGGAATGGGGCTCACGAGAGAGCGCTCCTCTCCGAGCAGAGCATTGAGGATGCTCGATTTTCCGACGTTCGGACGCCCTATGAGCGCAACGGAGATCTCCGGTTCCTCGACCTCCTCCTCGTCGCTTCCCGGTTCGGGCAGAAGCGAGACCACCACGTCGAGAAGATCCTCGACATTCCGCCCGTGCATGGCGCTGACGGGGAAGACTTGTTCGAAGCCGAGTTCGTAGGCTTCGTACATTTCCTTCTCGTGGACGGGGTCGTCGATTTTGTTGCACACCACGAGGACCGGAACCCGGCTCTTCCGGAGGAGCGAGGCAATCTCCCCGTCCACGGAATTCGGTCCGTTCCTGCCGTCGATGACGAAAAGAATGACGTCGCTCTCTTCGATGGCCTGACGGACCTGGGCAAAGACGCCCGGCGCAAAGGGGAGATCTTCCTCGAAGACGATGCCGCCCGTATCGACCACGTAGAACCGGCGTCCGTTCCACTCAGTCTCTCCATAGAGTCTGTCCCGGGTCACGCCGGGAAGATCGTCGACGATGGCGGCACGCCTTCCGACGATCCTGTTGAAAAGCGATGATTTTCCCACGTTCGGGCGCCCTACGACAGTTACGACAGCCATGTGTTTTCCTACCTCTCGTTTCTACGTTTTCTGTTGCCTTTTCGGCATATCATCGGTACGTTCATTCGCGCCACAGGGTGATTCTCGGAAAGTCACCCTGACGTGACTGAAGGTGGAAGAGCGGAAAGAGGGCGCGAAAGAGGCGATGTCCTTCCTGCACGCGAAGCCACACCATCCGCCCCGATGGATCCGGATCGAGAGGGGCAAACCCTTCGGCCTCCAGCCGATCCACCAGGCACTCCTTCTCCATCGCCTCGGGCAGCTCGAGACAGAGCAAGGTCGTCCACGGGGGAAGGTCCAAATCCTTCCGTTCCTGAAGTTCCCGTCTCCAGAAGGCATCCCAGCCGACCTTTAGAGCTCCCAGCCACGGAAGGGAAACGTTCCTGCTCTGGACGACAACGAGACGGTGCTCCGCTCCTTCTCCTCTCCAGCAGGACTCCCAAACCATCTTGAAGGCCTGGAAGCGCGCATCATAAAAGGGACGACGCGCTTCTCCGTCCGCGTCTATCCAGGAAACGCACCCAACTGGGAGTGCATCGCAAAGCTGCAGCGCATAGCGAGTGCCCACCACGAGTCCCCCTCGGCGCATCTCCTCCAGAAGAGCGCGCAAGTGGCGCTTCTCTCCCGAAAGCCCGCTGTGCCAGAGCCGGACGGGAAAGGCTCCCTTCCACAGTCGTTCCGCAATGGGCAACAACGCCTCCAGGCCGGGACGTTTCCCCACCAGGAGAAGATTGCGGCATGCCGGACATTCCCGGGGAAAGAGCTGCCTCTCTCCACACAGGGGACAATGGAGGCGCTCGCCCTCCACCCTGCACACAGTACCGCATCGGGGACAGTGAAAGGAGCGGCCGCATTGGTCGCAGACGACTTCTCCGGCATATCCCTTCCGGTCGAGGAGCCAGAGAGTCACCTTGCCCGCGGAGACGGCCTCGAAGGTTCTGCGCACGAGAGTTCCGCTGAGACGGAGTCCTCCTTCCACCCCTGTCACGTCATGGCGTTTTGCACGTCCCACATCCACAAAGATGAGCCGTTTTCCGGGCCTGGAGGAACAAGAGAGCCTTCCGCGAAGAAACACTCTGGACGAAGGCATCCTTCCACCCAGAAGAAAAAGGGATTTCCAGAGCTGAGCGCGTCGAAAGGCGACGGTCCTGACATGAAAGGCGGGAGTGCCGGGGCCGATGTGGCCGCCGCTCGCCTCCTCATCAACGAGAATGACCTCCGGCCTGGAAAGGGGTGCGAACACAGCCCCCCGCGCTCCCACGACGAACGTTGTCTCGCCGCTCCGGACCTTCCGCCATGTTTCGGCGAGGCGCTTTCCACCCAGCGAAGGCCACAGAACGCCTTTTTCGCGCATCGATCCGGGAAGAGCCGTCCAGAAATCCCGTGCCTCTCCTTCCTCGGAAAAAAGAGCGAGCCCCGAGGGTCCTGCGGGATTTCTGCCCAGAATCTCCATGTAGCGCTCGAACCTGAAACGTTTTTCCTCCCGGTAGACGAATTCCTCTCCACCCGTCCGGGTATTCTCCGGCAGAGGCGTTTCCGGAAAAGAGAAGGTCTCTCGTTGCATGAGAAACGCCGGAGAGACCACGGACAGGGCAAGAGGCATACCGCAGAAAAAGGCCGTTCCCATCCATGCGGTGAGGCGCCAGAGCTCCCACCCCAGGGGCGGAACATCATCGAGAACGGCTTCGACGGACCGGAGGCGCACTTTTCCGGAAAGAGGGCCGTCAACGGAGACGGACGTCTCTTTTCCGACGAAGCCGATCCGTTTCCCCCGACCTACGGGAACCAGAACGCGCAGCCCCTCCCGGAGGGGCGTTTCATGCAGATAGGAAAGCGCATGCCACCAAGGGCCGGGTACGTGGATGGAAAGGGTGGCGGTCATGCCCCTTTTCCGCGAAGTCGTTTTCCGACCTCGTCCCACAGGGAATCCGCCACGGATTCCTTGGTGCCGGAGATTTCGGCGACGACGCCGCTTTCGTCGATGACGGCCACACTGTTGTCCTCCGCGCCGAAGGCGTTACGCTGGCCCGCAACAGGGTTGGCGACGATCATGTCCAATCCTTTCCTGCGCATCTTGGACTGCGCATGGGCGATGAGATCGTCCGTCTCCGCGGCAAACCCCAGCAGAAACTGATCCGCCCGCTTGCGGCTTCCCACGGCGGCGGCAATGTCAGGGTTCTGTTCCAGGTCCAGGCAGAGGCGTTCCCTCGATTCGCGCTTGATCTTCAGCGTCTCCTGCTGTGCCGCCCGGTAGTCTCCCACCGCCGCGGCCTTCACGATCACCGTCGCCCACTCGAGCTTCCGCATGACCGCATCGTACATCTCCCGGGCGGAGGTGATGCGAACACATTCCACTCCTGGCGGAGGATCGAGCGGAACGGGCCCCGTCACCAGACAGACTTCCGCACCCCGGTACCAGGCGGTGCGGGCCATGGCGTACCCCATCTTTCCGGAGCTCGGGTTGCTGAGGAAACGGACGGGATCCAGAAATTCGAGGGTCGGGCCCGCTGTCACGAGAACACGCACACCCTCCAGATCGCGCTTGGGAGAAAGCGCACGCCACAGTTCCTCCAGGATGACATCCCTGGAGGGAAGTCGTCCGCGCCCTTCGTAGCCGCAGGCCAAATACCCCTCCTCCGGCTCGATCACCCGGTATCCCAAGTCGCGACAGCGGATGACGGAGGCCCGCGTGGCCGGATGGTCCCACATGTGCACGTTCATGGCCGGAAAGAGAACCACCGGGGCGCGCAGCGCGAGAAGCGTCGCTCCGAGGAGCGTTCCCGCCTCTCCCTGGGCTATCCTGCGCAGCGTTTCCGCCGTGCAGGGGACGACGCCACAGGCCTCGGCCCGCTCCGCGAGGCGGATATGGGGGATTTGCGGCCCCCCGTCGTCACTCAAAAAATCGCGCTCGAGCCATACCCGCCGTTCCGACAGGGTGGCGAGCACCATGGGGCTCACGAAACGCTCCGCAGCTTCCGTGAGGATACAGTCCACCTCGTTGCCGCCATGTCGCAGGGCCCGAACGAAATCGGGGACCTTGTAGGCGGAGATGCCCCCGCTCACCCCGAGAAGAATCCGCCGCTTCTCCTTCCACGTCGTCACGACCTCGCCTCCCTTCCGCAGCCGAACGTTCCCGTGCCTTCTCAGGCGGACGGCGATTCGTCGGCGCTCCGAGGTGCGCTTTCCTCCTCGGGAGGAAAGGAAAGAACAAGCGAGCCCGTGGCGAGCTCCCGTATGGCCGAGGAGATGTACTTCTCTCCCGACTCCTCCAGAATATTGCGTCCCTTGCTCTCGCTGAGCTGCCTCGCCCGCTGGCCGAGGACGCGGGTGAGCAGGTATTTGTTCTCGATGGGCAATCTACCGAAAAGCTTGTCCAGATCGCAAAAAATCATGACCGAACCTCCTTGGGATTTCTGTAGCTCTCCACGAGGGCAATGAGTTCCTCCGCAGCGCGTTCGACATTGTCGTTCAAAATCACGTGATCGTACTTCGAGGCCATTTCCATCTCCGTCATGGCGTTTCTCAGGCGGAGGGAAAGGTCTTCGGACGTCTCGGTACCCCGCTCCCGGAGCCGATCTGAAAGCTCATCCACGGAGGGCGGAGCGATGAAGATAAGCACCGCATCCGGACAGGCGTCGCGTACGGAGAGCGCCCCCTGGACGTCGATCTCGAGGACCACGTCGAGACCGCGCTCCAGCTCGCGCCGCACGTCCTCGGCACGGGTTCCGTAGTGATGGTCGTGCACAAAAGCCCATTCGAGAAATTCCCGGCACTCCCGGGCACGATGAAAGCTCTCTTCCGTGACGAACCAGTAATCGATGCCGTCCCGCTCCCCTTCCCGGGGATGTCGTGTCGTGCAGGAGACGGAATAGGCAAGCCCGGGAACCCGGTCGAAAAGGACCTTCCGAAGGGTTCCCTTTCCGGCGCCGCTCGGTCCGGAGATGACGAAGAGTACCCCTCTATTCCTCCTCGCCATCGTCCCCTCCCACTTCGAAGCGATGGGAGAGAGTCTCAGGCTGAAGCGCGGACAGGATCACATGATTGCTGTCCGTCACGATGACCGCCCGGGTCTTTCTCCCCTGCGTGGCGTCAACGAGCCTGCCCGCTTCTCTCGCTTCTTCCTTCAGGCGCTTGATCGGAGCGGAGGCGGGACTGATGATGCCCACGATGCGTTCGCCCACCACCATGTTGCCGAAACCAATGTGAACCAGACGATATCCCATGTCTCTCACTCCGCGTTCTGAATCTGTTCTCTCAGGCGCTCGAGATCGCTCTTCGCCTCGACCGCGACCCATCGCAACTCCGCGTCCGCGACCTTGGATGCGATGGTGTTGATCTCCCTGTTCATTTCCTGAAGGAGGAAGTCGAGCTTCTTGCCGCTCCCTTCCTCGCCGTCAAGGATATGCAGGAATTTTTCAAGATGGCTCCGGGAGCGGGAGATCTCTTCGGCGATGTCCCAGCGATCGGAGAGAAGAGCCATCTCCTGAAGCAAACGCCCCTGGTCGGGAAGAGAGCCGCACTCCACCGCAAGGAGCGTCACCCGCTCCACCATGGACCGGAAGGCATTGTCCCTCATTTCCGGCCAGCGTCGCTCGATGAGGTCGATCCGTTCCTCGAAGAGGCGCAAATGGCCTCGCACATCCCCCTCGAGGTGTTCGCCCTCGGTTCGTCGCATGGCATTCCATTGCGCAAGAGCATCGTCGAGGGTGGAACGCAGGGCTTCCTGGATGGCCTCGTCCGAAGCGTCCTGGGAATCCGCCGCACCTCCCACGATACCGGGAAGAGTGAGAAGGCTCTCCCAGCGAAACTCCCCGGGAAGGCCCAAAGACGTGCGCAGGGCGTCAATCTTGCGGACGTAGGCTTCGAAGATCTCTTCGTTGATGAGGGCGCTCTTTGCGGCAAAGGCGAGGCGAAGCTCCACGCGAAGCTGGGCTTTCCCTCGGCGAAACGCCTGGCGTACCCTTTGTTGCAGCGCATGTTCGGCATGCGCCACTTCCCGGGGAAGGCGAACGCTCACTTCCTGGAACCGATGATTGACGCTGGATATTTCGACGGCAAGGGATCCCCATTCCCCCTCGCATTGGGCACGCCCGAATCCTGTCATGCTGCGCAGCACACTACACACTCTCCTCCCAGGGCTTCTCGTTCAAACGTGCGGCGATCCTTCGGAGAAGAACGTCGAGACCGTCTCCCCGGAGAGCACTCACGGCAACCACCGTCTCTCCTGCTCCGACAAGTCTCTCCTGAATTCTCTCCAGAAACACGGCATCGACGAGGTCGGCCTTGTTGAGCACCAGTATTCTGGGCACCGTTCCGGCGCCGATGTCGAAGAGCATCTGCTGCACCGTCTGGAGCGTCTCCGTCACGTCCGGGGAGGCGACCTCCAGCACAAGCAGCACGAGATCCGCCGCCGCGACTTCTTCGAGGGTCGCACGAAACGCCGCCACCAACGCCGGCGGCAACTTCCGGATGAATCCCACCGTATCCGCCATCAGGATCTCCCGCCCTCCGGGGAGCGTCACGCGACGCACCGCCGTGTCCAGGGTCGAAAAAAGCTGATCCCGGGCGAGAATGGAGGCATCTCCCGAAAGAGTCCGCAACAAAGTGGACTTTCCGCTGTTCGTGTATCCCACAAGGGCGACCGTGGGAAATCCGGAGCGGGAACGTCGTTTCCGCTGATATTCCCGGCGCTGCCGCACCACCTGGAGCTTCTTGTCGATATCCCGGATACGCCTCTCCAGTTTGCGTCGATGCCGCTCGAACTCCGTCTCTCCGGGCCCCCTGGTTCCGATGCCTCCACCCGTCCGGGACATCTGCTGCCCCAGACCTTTCAGAAGGGGAACCTCATAGCGGCACCGGGCGAGTTCCACCTGAAGTTTCGCCTCCGCGGTGTGCGCTCTGGCCTGGAAAATCGTGACGATGACGCCGGGGCGGTCCTGGATTTCCAGACCGGTTTGCTTCTTCAGGTTGAGCATCTGACCGGGCGTGAGAGCATCATCGAAGATGAGAACGCCCGCATCAAGGGAGCGCGCCATCAGTGCCGCCTCCTCCGCCTTTCCCTGTCCGATAAAAAAAGCGGGATCGGGAGCCGCTCGCCTCTGCACCACCGTTCCCACCACGCTGATTCCCACGTTCTCCAGGAGAAGCAGGAGTTCCTTTTCGAGAAGCACTCGCAGATCTTCTTCCCCGGGGCGTTCGAGAAAGACCGTGAGCGCTCTCCGCTTGGAGAGGGAACTACCCCCCGGCACGGAAATCCGCCTCCATGGACTGCAGACGCCGTTCGAGTTCCTCCAGTATCCACTGACGCCGCCCCTTTTCGGAGCACCCCTCCGGCGCCTGATCGGGATAGATCGTTTCCCCGTACACGACCCTGAGCTTGCCCGGCCTGGGGAATCCCGCTCCGGGGGGCATGGCACGAAACCCTCCGTCCACGAAGACGGGAAGAAGCGGCGTCATGGTCCTGCTCGCGAGCAATGCCACACCGCCCTCCAGCTTCTGCAACCGGCCATCCTTGGAACGGTGGCCTTCTGGAAAGAGCACAACACTTTCTCCGGATTCGAGAAGCTCCAGAAGAATTTTCAGCACGACTCCCGCACGCTGGCTGTCCTCTCTCGCCACCGGGACCGCTCCCACGGCGGAGACGACGAAACCGATGAAGGGGACCCGAAAGAGTTCCTCCTTCGCGAGAAACCGGAGCCTTTCCGGATAGGAAACGCCGACGGCGATGGGATCGAGATGACTGCAGTGATTCGAGGCGATGATGAGAGGTCGCCTCTGCGGTACGCCTTCGAGACCCGAAACACTGCATCGGTGATACAGGAGAAGATAGAGCTTGCAGAAGAACCGGACGAGAAAATACTTGAGGGTTTTCATGGAGAGGACCTCACGTGCTTCGTCGTGCGGCGACCATACCGAGGAGGCGCTGTACCACTTCTTCAATCGAAAGACCGTCCGTATCCAGGATCACCGCATCGGGTGCCGCCCGCAGCGGCGCCACCTCCCGCTCCGAATCGATCCGGTCCCGACGGCGGACCTCCTCAAGAACCGTCTCAAGGGTGCAGGATTCCCCCCGTTCCCGAAGTTCCTTCCATCGGCGCGACGCCCGTTCCTCCTGGGAGGCGGTGAGAAAGATCTTCAGCGTCGCTTGAGGAAAGACCACCGTCCCCATATCCCTTCCGTCGGCAACAAGCCCCTGTTCGCCTGCCTGGTCGCGCTGCAGATCCAGGAGCTTCCGCCGCAGGGACGGCAGAGCCGCATAGACCGAGACGACCGCATCGACCCGGGGTGAACGGATGGACTGTGTCACATCCTCCCCGTTGACCAGAACAGCGTTCGTCTCCAGCTTCACCGTCACCGCCGCCAGCTCTGCGTCAAGGACGGCCCCCTCCACGGGAGAAATGTTCTTACGATGCAGAAAAAACGCGAGGGCACGATAAAGCGCCCCCGTGTCGAGAAAAGGGATCCCGAGTTTCTCGGAGAGTTTCCTCGACACGGTGCTCTTGCCGGATCCAGCCGGTCCGTCGATGGTGATGAGCATTCCCATGAATGACGTCACTACTCCCCTACCTGAAATTCCTCGTCCACCTGGGAGATCAGATCGACGATCTCGGACATGAGACCCTCCACATCGGAGATACCGAGACGTTCCAGCGCATTCTCCGACAGATAGTACTGAAGGCCGTCCGCGCCCACGCCGATGCCGAGCATGAGACAGAGCACATTCGCAACGTGGATCACATCCACGATGGAACGAATGACACCCTGTTGTTCTTCGTACGCTTCCGGCTCGTGGTGGTATCTGGCCGCAGCCATGTACGACTCCGGAAGGTTCCACTGTTCGAGAATGAGTCCGCCCACAAGAGCATGATCGAACCCGAGCACCTGGCGCTCCGCGTCCATGAAAGGAACCTGCTCCTCCTCCACGAGGCGCACGATGATCCCGTAGCCGAAACGGACGAAATCGTTGAGCACGATCTTTCCCAGATCGTGCAGCATACCCGCCACATAGGCCTCTTCTTCTTCCACCTTGCACTTTCTGGCGATGTGTTTCGCCGCGAAAGCGACACTGAGGGAGTGCTTCCACAAAAGCCCCCTGTCCAAAGCGTAGCCGGAGAAGGAACTGTCCATGAACTTGTAGACCGACGCGGCGAGCACGATACTCTTAACGGTCTTGAACCCGAGAAGTGCGATCGCTTCGGTGACGCTCACGATACGGCGGGGCAATCCATAATAGGCGGAATTGGCAAGCCGCAAGATACGGATGACGAGTCCCTCGTCCTTGGAAAGACGATCGGCGACATCCGATGCGCTGCTCTTCGGATCGTCGAGTTTCTTCAACGTGTCCACCACAAACTGGGGCAACGAGGGGATATCCTTCACACGTTTCAGGACCCTGCGCTGAATCAGTTCGCGGGTTCGTTCGTCAAGTCCCTGCATCCTCTCCCCTCCCGGCGAATAGGCATTTCGAACTAGATCCTACCACCTAGAGCAATCATACGACACAACTCTTCCCGGGTAAACAGCCGCCATGCCCCCGATTGAAGTTCGGCGAGTTCAAGTTTGCCCACGGCGACGCGGACAAGACGCCGAATCCGCAATCCCAAGGCCCTGGCCATGACGCGGATCTCCCGCTTCTTTCCCTCCTGGAGATCGACTCGAATCCAGGAGGACTTCTCAGCACCCCAGAGTGGCTCCACGAGAACGGGCACGACGACCCTGCCCTCCATGAGGATACCTTTTCTCCACTGCTGTAGCGTTCTCGCGTCCACCGGCGCGGTCAGGCGCACGTTGTAGCGTTTGATCACACCGAAGGAGGGATGCATGATTTCCTGGGCAAAATCGCCGTCGTTCGTGAGAAGCAACAGTCCTTCGGATTCCTTGTCCAGCCGCCCCACTGGAAAAAGCCCCTGCCCAACCAGAGAGGGAGGCAAAAGATCCAGCACGGTTTTTTCGAAGCGATCCTTGCAAGCGCAGACCACGCCGGGTGGTTTGTGAAAAACCACGTAGAGCTTTTCCGTCGGGGAGGCGACGACGCCGTCCACCAAAACGAGATCCGTTCCGGAAAGCACGCTTCTTCCGGGTTCCCGCACCACCTCTCCGTTCACCCGGACTCTTCCTGCGAAAATCAGCGCATCCGCAGTCCTTCGGGACCCTACAGCACAGGAGGCGAGATACTTGTTCAGCCGTATGGCCGTCCCATCCGGGCAGAAAGAATGCACAGAGTCATTCTCCTTCCCTCTCCGCCGAAAAGGCGGAGACACCGTCGGTAGTCTCTGAGGCGTTCGCGAGCTCGTCTTCGAGCTCCTCCCGAGAGGGAAGGGCTGCGATAGAATCGAGTCCGAAAAGCTCCATAAAGCGGCCCGTCGTCCGGTAGAGAAGCGGGGTTCCCGTCCCCTTCTTTCTTCCTGCCACACGGACAAGCCCGTGTCCCAAGAGAGTCTCCACCACGCGATCCGATCTCACACCCCGGATCTCCTCGATCTCCGAGCGCGTCACAGGTTGATTGTAGGCGATAACCGCCAATGTTTCCAAGGCGGCCTTGCTCAGGCGTATCCTGTTGCTCCCCGCCACATCGCGAAACCGGAGAAGCACCTCCTCAAGGTCGGAAGAGGTGACCATCTGCCATCCTCCGGCCAGGGCAAGAAGGGTCAACCCGTGTCGTTCCGCTTCGTAGTGGCATCGCAGGGAGGACAGGGCCGCTTCAACGGAAGCCGTGGAACTCCCCGTGGTCTCCGTGAGTTCCGCCGTGGAGACCGGTTCGGAGGCGACAAAGAGAATCGCCTCGACGGTTCGTTCCAGGGCTGTCAGAAAAGACTGCACAGGCTCTCCTCCGCTACAGGGCAACGACGGTGACATGATCGAACAATTCTTTCTGAAACATGCGAAGCTCCCCCAGACGACTCAGCTCCAGAAGTGCAAGCAGACAAAGCACCAGCACCGATTTCGTCGGTACCGGGGCGAGCAACTCCTCCAACGTCACTTCCCCGCGCTCGTCGAGAAGATCCCGAATTTCCTGCATGCGCGTCTCCACCTGGGTCTCCTCGGGAACCGCCATGGGGACGCCTTCCCAGGCGAAATCCTCGTAGCCTTCTTCGTCACCCTGAGCACCGCCCCGTTTCCGGTCGAGCAGGCGCCACCAGAGACGGGAAAGCGCATAGAGATCCCCCAGATCGTAGATGGGCGGCCCTTCGTCGGCTCCCAGGCGAGAGAAAAAGGCGCTGCGCGCCCGAAACCGCTCGCCGAAAACCTCCGCCGCTTTCCGGTAGGGGCGGTAGCGGGAAAGGGCTCGGATCAGGTCTTCCGGAACATCGTCCTCGTCCTCGGGAAACACCGCCGCCTCCCGGTCGGGAAGGAGCGCATGCACCTTTCCGAGCAGAAGGCGTGCCGCAAGAGAGAGGAATTCCGCCAATTCCTTGATGGTCGTACGTTCCGTCTCGGAAAGGTACTTCCCATACAGGGAAATGACCTCCCAGACGCGAATGGTGGAGACCTCAATGGAACGGGATTCCACAAGTGCACACAACACATCCAGCGGTCCGGCGAACGAACCCGTCACCACTTCATAGGACACGGCATCCGCTCCTGTCGCGTCGTTCCTGGCTCAAGAGAGCGGAGACCACTGAAATTTCCAAAAAGGCTCGCCGCACCTGTTCCTACAGGACAAGCCCCATGGCCTGCTTCACTTCGTTCATCGTCTCCACAGCGACAAGCCGGGCCTTCTTCGCCCCCTCCGCCAGAATGTCCATCACTTCGTCCCCGTGGTTCTCGTAGTGATGCCGGCGCTCCCGAATCGGATCGAGCAGAGTGTTCACGTTGTCCCGGAGCACTTTCTTGCAGTCGATGCAGCCGATTCCCGCAGTGCGGCACCCCTGGGCAAGCTCCTCGCGGCAGGCCGCATCGGCGGTAAACACCTTGTGCAGATCCCAGACCGGGCATTTTTCCGGATCTCCCGGATCGGAGCGGCGCTCTCGGGCAGGATCGGTCATCATGGTCCGGAGTTTCTCCCAGATGACCTCGGCACTGTCGGAGATGTTCAGAGAGTTGTCGTAGGATTTGCTCATCTTCCTTCCGTCCGTCCCCGGCACCTTGGGAAAGGGTGTGAGCAGAATGTCCGGCTCGGGGAAAACCTCGCCGAAGAAATTGTTGAACCGTCGCACGATCTCCCGGGTAATCTCCAGATGCGCGGACTGATCCTCTCCCACAGGCACCTTATGCGCCTTGTAGAGAATGATGTCCCCCGCCATGAGGACGGGATAGCCGAGAAAGGCATAGTTTCCCAGGTCCTTGTTCTTGAGATTGAGGATTTGGTCCTTGTAGGTGGGACACCGTTCAAGCCAGCCCAAAGGCGTGATCATGGAGAGGGCCAGATGGAGTTCCGCGTGCTCCGGCACGTGGGACTGAATGAAGATGGTGCTCCGCTCGGGATCGAGGCCGGAGGCGAGCCAGTCGAGAAGAACCTCCCGGCAGTTGCTCCGTACCCTGCTCACGTCGGCATAGTCCGACATGAGGGCATGCCAGTCCACGATACAATAAAAGCACTCATAGCCGTCCTGCATGCGAACCCAGTTCGTCAGCGCTCCTGCCAGATGCCCGAGATGCAGTTTTCCCGTAGGACGCATGCCGCTGAAAACACGTTCCTTCACTTCCGATCACCTCTTGTTTTCCGCCGATTCACAGCGGTTCTCCGATATATACACATCTCTTTGAATCATCTCATGACGCTTACGCGGAAAACATCCGCCGCGGAAGAGGAAAAACCTCCGTCGCAAGGCCCGTCATCTCCCGGACCGCCATGGCGAGATGTTTCATGGACCATTCCTCCATCTCGCCATGATCGACCACGACGAGATCGAGTCCGTGCCATAGGGCATCCGAACGATCATGATACTTGAGATCGCCCGTTACGTACACGTGCGCTCCCGATGCGAAGGCGGCTTTCCAGAACCCGCCACCGGCCCCCCCCAGAAGGGCCACCCTGGAAACAACGCGGCGGGGATTCCCGTACGCCTGAACCCAGGAGATGTTCCACTCCTCCCGGAGCCTCGCGCAGAAATCCTGCAGGGGTACCGCGGCATCAAGAAAACCGACGGCCCCGTCACCCCACAGTTCGGTCTCCGTTGCCGGCAGGAGGGGTCGCACATCCCTCAGAGAGAGTGCGCTCGCCAGGGCAACGTTCACGCCGATGCGGGAGCGGTCCCAGTTCGTGTGAAGAGCGACGAGGGCGATGTGATGAGCCAGGCTCCTCTCGATGATCCGTCCCTCCCGCGTATCGAGGAGCACGTTTTTCAAGGGGTGCAGAAAAAGGGGGTGATGGCTGAGGAGCAGCGAGCACCCCCTTTCGGCGGCGCGCTCCACGATCTCTTCAGTGACATCCACGGCCACGGCGATTCGTTTTACGGGCCAGGAAGGCGACCCGACGAGAAGCCCCACATTGTCCCAGGGCTCCGCTCCCGAAAGAGGCGCGATCTGATGTACTTCCTCCAGGATTTCATCCACTCGCTTCTCCATCGCCTCTCAGCACCCCCCCCCGGTCATACGAAAAAAGCCACCGCTCGGTGGCTTGGCATTCGTGATTCTGGTGGGCCCACCTGGACTTGAACCAGGAACCTTCCGGTTATGAGCCGGTGGCTCTAACCACTTGAGCTATGGGCCCGCAAGGACGCACAGAAAACGGCTTTCCCCAGGGGAGCCCAGAAAAGCCGTCGATCCGTCACTTCTGCTCTATATGGATGCACCCGACAGGGCAACTGTCTACAGCCTCGGCGGCACACTCCGAACCTTCGGGGCGAATGACTCTGGCTTTTCCCGCGTCCTCGTTCAGTTCGAACACGTCCGGGCAGATCTGAGAGCACACGCCACATCCAATGCATTCGTCCGCATCAAGCGTTACGACCATGACTATGGTCACCTCCTTCCGCGGGACGATTGTAGCGCAGGTCATGACCCGCGTCAAACCGGATCCGGACGCGCCGCAGAGCGTTTCAGCGGGACGCCACGTCAACTTTTGCCGCGCCCTCCGCGTTGGAGAGGCGCAGCAACGCCGTGTATTCCGGAACGGCTTTCTTTTGAGGTTCCGCGGAAACCAGGAACACGCCCACCCCCGCGACCTTCGCTCCGAATTCCTGGGCAACCTGGAGCATTCCCGCCGCGGTGCTTCCTCCGCGCATGAAATCATCCACGATGAGCACCCGGGAATCTCGTTCGAAATGGCGCATTCCCATGTACATGGTCCGCACATCTCCTCCCGCAGTGGGATAGTGCACCGCCACGGCGGGCCCGTCGCTCGCCCTGTTGCGGAAGCGACACACTGCCAGCGGAACCCCCAGGGCATAGGCCGTGAACATGGCCAGGGGAATCCCCTTGACCTCGGAGGTCATGACCACATCCACCGTCGTTCCCTGAAAGCTCCCGGCCATGACGTATCCCAGGTTCAACGCGTAGAGAGGATGGAAGATCAGGTCACTGTAGTAGATCAGTCCTCCGGGAAGAAGCCGGTCCTTACCGGAGAGAACGACCGCCAGCTCTTCGAGAAAGGTTTTGCGTCGTTCCTCGCTCATCTCGGGCACGAAGGCGGCACCTCCGTTCCTGCCGCGATCCACCACCATGCGTCCGAGCCCCTCCTGACGAAAAGCCGCGTCGATGATCGCCACGTCGTCGCTGACGACGGTTTTCGACACGTCGAAATCCGTGGCAACCTTCGTGAGCGACAGTTGACGGGACGGGGAAAACAAAAAGCGGGAGGCGATACGGACGAGGCGCTCCGTGCGTTGCCCTCTCATGTCTCTCATTCCTCCAATACGATCAAGGTATGCACCCATGCCCACTCTTCGACACGGGCACACAAACCCTTCGTCGCCTCCCTCGCCGGAAAGAGAGCGAAGGCCGCACTGCCACTGCCACTGACGCCCCAGGCGAACGAGCCCGTTGCTTCCGCGGCGGCAAAAAAGCGTTCGTACTCGGGGTGCCGCCTCCGAAGCGGAGCAAGAAAATCGTTCGGCAGCAACCCCACTCTCTCATGGTTCCGAAGGCGCCCGCAAAGAAGATCGAGCTCCTCCCGGGCCGCTCCCTCATCGAGCCACGCATCTTCCGACGAAGGGATCCCGCAAAGTACATCCAGCTCCCGGAACATGTCCCTCGTGTCGCAACGCCATCGGGGCAGAAGCAGAACGACAGCATATTCCGAAAGGTTCGGAAGCGGGATCAACACCTCTCCCAAGCCTTCTCCCCGTGCGCACCGCGCATCCTCTGCCAAAAAGGGAACGTCCGCCCCTATCCGGGCCAGTGAACCGCCGAACGCAACACCCTTGCGGTCCCGGAGCCAGCGCACCAACGCCGCCGCATTGCCGCTGCCCGTTCCGAGACCGCTTCCGGGAGGAATCTGCTTCCAGAGATCCATCTCCAAAGCCGGAAGATCGGGCATCTCTTCCCGCGCCTCCCGAAGAACCCGAAAAAGAATGTTCTCTCCCGCCACAACCGTATTGTGCACGCGAAGGACGTCGGGGTTCTGGACATTATGATGCTTTATTTCGCGAATTGTCAAGGTTTCAAGCGGCCCGATCCGAAAAAACGATGTCACGAGAGAATGATATCCGTCCTCCCTTTTTCCGGTGACGCGCAGCGTGAAATTTATCTTTCCGCAAGAGAAGAGTTGTTCCTGCATGATCGTTCTCCTTCGTTCCCCACATTGCTGAAAAAACGCCGGAAGGGGGTTCGGATGCGAAGACTTTCCATACGACGAACCCGACGCCGAGGCGTCGGGCCGGGAAAACGCTGTCGCTACAAAAAGGCACAAAAAACCCTCTCCGGGGTTTCGGCAACAAAGAAAACCCACAGGGCGAAGCCGGGCTTTCGCCCTCACCCTCATGCTCTCCAGAACGAATCAGACGATCTTCTCGTCCTGGGGGAGAATCTCCAGTTCCACCTCGTGCGTCAGAAGCTCGACGTAACTGAAGGAAACCGTACTGTTCTGGGACTCCACAAACATGGTAAACAGCTTGGGATAGGTTTCGATGATGACTCCCTGGCGCTCCTCCACTTTGCGGCGTCCTTTCGAGGCCTTGTACCGAACTCGCGAACCCTTGTGCAGAGTTATCCGCTCTCGAATGCTCGAAAGGCTGCAGCCCATGTGCTTCACTCCCTAACGGAAATTTGGACTGATTTTACCATAAAATTCCAGATTACGCAAAGTTGCATGTCATTTGTTACACTTGCAAGAGAGGCCGGTTCCGCACCGACCTCTCTCTTGGGAGCATGCAAAGGCTTTCCATCCCGTTTTCAGCCTCGCGCCGAGGAGTCCACTTCGGAAAACAAAATGTATAAAAAATTTGCTTTTATTTGCTTTTTATTTATTTTTTGCCTTCTTATCTGAGATTCTTCTTTCGAAGGATCCGTTTGTCGCCCACACGACGCGTGTACCCCTGGGCGTCGAAATGTTCGAGAATGGGAAGCACATATTTCCGGCTGCTTCCGGTGAGATCCCGCACCGACGCGACGGTGATGTCCGATTCCACCGTGCCGAGCAGTTCGAGAAGGTGCTCTTCCACCACCCGATGAAGAAGCATGCCCTCGGAAATCACCGCCACAAGTCCCTCCTGGCGCGCCACATCCATGAGAATGCGCAGGTCCTGCTCGGAAAGATGCAGCGCGTGGCGCACTTCCTCCAGAAGTGGCAGCTGAACCACACCGGAGCGTGCGCACAGTTCTTCGAGACCGCGCAAGTGCCGCCGCAGCTCCTCCGGATCCCTGTAGACGAACCGGGGAGACCTGACCCGCCCTTCTTCCAGCAGAACCGTGCCGTTTTCGAGGAAGAGGGAAAGGATCTCCTTCGCGGAACGGACATCCTCACCGGGGAAAAGACGTGCCACAAGCTGCTCCAGGGGCATTCCCCGCAATTGGGGCATGGTCGCATGAAANNAATTCGTCGAGAGTCTCAAGGAGAAGTGCCTCGATCTTCTTCAGCTGAACCGCAGAGACATAGCTCTCATCATTCCCCTTCCCCAGGACGACGAGGCGTTTTCCCCGGACGAGATCCTTCGCCAGGCCATGCACTTCCTCCGCGGTCTGCTGGAGAAAGATCATGGCCTCCTCCAGGGAGATGCGGGTCCGCTCGTCCGCGAGAAGAGCGAACAGCGTGCGTCTGCCGGGAGCGGCAAGGAGCGTTTCGATCCGTCCCGCCACGGCGGCTCGGGCCTTTCGCCCTCGGGGTTTGATTCCGTAAGGATAGAGAATCTCTCCTCCCGCGATGGTCACGAGAGGACTGTAGAAGCGCACCACGAAACGCTGATGCAGGCAGGCGACGATGCGCTCTTCGAGGACGAGCTGTGCGGGAGCGTCTTCGCCGGGTTCGATCTGGCGCCGATCCAGAAGGGCCACCCGGGCGAGCGTGTCCGAGGTCCCCACGTGAAGGCGGACCCGCTGCCAATGCTTCACCGGCTCCACCGAGGTGGAAAGCACCCGGAGGACCACGTCCAGACAGGAGGTGGGAACGAACATGCCGGGAGCGCAGAGTACATCTCCGCGGTTGATCGCATCCACGGGCACTCCCGAAAGATTGACGGCGATACGTTGCCCCGCCCAGCCCTCTTCAACGAGACGGCCATGCACCTGAAGAGTGCGCACCTTCCCCGTCCGCTCCGAGGGCAGAAGGGCCACATCACTCCCCGAGCGCAACGTGCCCGTATAGGCCGTTCCGGTCACCACTGTTCCGAATCCCGAAATGGGAAACGCCCTGTCCACGGGCAAAAAGAATCCTCCGGAACGATCCCTGGGGCTCACGCGCTCCACAAGGGATTCCAGGGCCTGGGTGAGAAGGTCCAGGTTCTCGCCGGTGTGCGCCGAAACGGCGAAGACCGGTGCGTTTTCCAGAAACGTTCCCCGGAGCGCCTCCGCCACGTCCTCCCGGACGAGTTCCAACATCTCGGGGTCCACAAGGTCGGCCTTCGTAAGGGCCACCACGCAGTCCCGGACACCGAGGAGGGAGAGAATCGCCAGATGCTCCCGCGTCTGGGGCATGACTCCCTCGTCCGCAGCGACCACGAAGAGCACCGCGTCCACTCCGGAGGCGCCCGCCACCATCTGCCGAATGAAACGCTCGTGCCCCGGCACGTCCACAATGCTCACCACGGCTCCGCCGGGAAGACACAGAGGGGCGAATCCAAGTTCGATGGTGATACCCCGCTTCTTCTCCTCCTGAAGCCGGTCGCAGTCGATTCCCGTGAGGGCCTTCACAAGGGTGGTCTTGCCGTGGTCGATGTGCCCCGCCGTCCCCAGAACGAAGGGGACTTCCCGCTCACCGGCGTTCATGGGTCTCCACCTCCTGTAATTTCCCGGAACGCCGCGAGGAGGTGCTTCTCATCCTCCTCCGAGAGCGTCCGGAGATGTAAGCAGACGAGTTCATCCTGCACATTCGCCACGACAGGGTGCGAGCAGAGACGAAGGCGGGCCTGGAGGGCCGTGGCGCTCCAACCCGGCAGGCTCACCGCCACGGCGAAGCCGTCGATCCCCCGGGCGGGAAACGCGCCGCCCCCCACGGCGTCCTCAACGGAGAGAACACGGCAGAAAGCCTCCGGAATCGCACCGACCAGCCGGGCGGCAAGGCGCTCCGTCCGCTCCCGCAAGACGTCTCCATTCGCGCAAAGCATGGACAGGGAGGGGATCTCCCGCCACCGGTCCGTCAGGTAGAGGCGCAGCGTCGCCTCCAGAGCGGCCAGGGTCATCTTGTCAACCCGCAGCGCCCGAGCGAGAGGATAGCGACGAAGTTCGTCCACGAGCTGTTTCCGCCCGACTACGGCGCCGATCTGAGGGCCGCCGAGCAGCTTGTCCCCCGAGAACGTGACGAGATCCACACCCTCGGCGATGCAGCGGCGCACTGTGGGTTCGCCGGAAAGACCGAAGGGGGAGAGGTCCACCAGAACACCGCTTCCGAGATCCTCCAGAAAGACGAGATCCTTCTCCCTGGCCAGCGCGGCGAGTTCCTCCCGTCCCACCTCGGCGGCAAAGCCCACAATGCGGTAGTTCGAGGGATGCACCTTGAGGAGCATGCGCGTCTCCTCCGAGACGGCCTCGGCATAATCCCGGAAATGGGTGCGGTTGGTCGTGCCCACCTCCCGCATTTTCGCCCCGGAGAAGGTCATGATGTCCGGAATACGGAAGGAACCGCCGATCTCAACAAGTTCCCCCCGGGAGATCACCACCTCCCGGCCTTTCGCCAGAGCGGCGAGACAGAGCAGCACCGCCGCGGCGTTATTGTTCACCACCAGGGCGGCATCGGCACCGGTGAGCCGGCAGAGAAACCACTCCACGTGAGAGTCCCGATGTCCCCGCTTTCCTCCGCCCAGATCGTATTCCAGGGTGCTGTAGCTCCGGGAAACCGCCGTCAGGGCTCGGACGGCCTCGTCGTGCAGGCAGGATCTTCCGAGATTGGTGTGCACCACCACTCCCGTGGCGTTCACGACGGGGCGGAGACTTGGCGTGCACCTCTCCAGGCATCGCCGCCGCATTTCCGCTTCGAGAACCTCCACGGAGAGAACCGTTCCCTCGCCCTTGCGAAGCGCGCTGCGGTATTCGCCGATCACGTCGGAGACGATGCTCTTGACGCTGTCCCTGCCCAGACAGAGGGCAACCTCTTCCGCCCAGGGCGTCTCCAGAAAACGTTCCATGGGCGGTATGGCGCGAAGCAACTCCCGAAGTGCATCCTTCACGGTCTCACCCTCTCATCGGTTATACTCTTCTTTAGAGGTCATCATACACCAAAGTGCGGCGGAGCCGCCTCCGGAGCAACCGCCGACGCGAGTGGCGCGCTTTCGCATCGTCGCGCGTGCAACACTCCCCGAGGGGGAGAACAGAATTTCTCCATCATATTGAAGAAGGAGATGGGAAGCACATGCAGCACATCGACGCCCGCGGCAAAACCTGCCCCCAACCGGTGATCCTGACGAAGAACGCCATCGAGGCCGGCGCCACGTCCCTCGAAATTTTGGTGGACAACGCCGTTGCCAGAAGCAATGTCTCCCGGTTTCTCGAAAAATCGGGGTACCGGGCAGAGGTGCACGAAGAGGGAACGGATTTCCGCATCGTCGGCGAAGGAACACCCCCCGCAGCAGCGACGGAGGTACTCCCCGAGCTTCCGGACGCCTACACCTGCGGCAATGCCTCCCTTGCGGTCCTCCTCACCTCGAAAACCCTGGGAAAGCGGGATGAGGCGCTTGGGGACGTGCTGATGAAAGCGTTTCTCGGAACACTGTCCCAGGGAAGCACGGTTCCTGAGACCATTGCCCTGATGAACGAAGGAGTCATGCTCGCCCTCCCCGAAAACTCCACCTCGGAAAGCCTTGAAGAGCTGCAGGCGAAGGGGACGCAGATTCTCGTCTGCGGCACCTGCACGAAGCACTTCGGCGTCACCGAGCAGATCCGGCTCGGAACGATCAGCAACATGTTCGACATCGTCGAAGCCCTCCGGAAAGCGGGGAAAATCCTTTCCGTAGGTTGAGCGGACGGATTGCGTTGACCGGGCGCCCCCGCAGGCGTTCCGGTCTAGGGCCGGAACGGCACCGCGCCGATGCCGTAACTGACGGGGCGGGGTTTTCCCTCGGAGAGTAAGGAAACGCGCTTGCCTTTTACGAGAAGCTCCGAGGACCCCCCGCCGTCGAGATTCAGCGCGTAGTCCACGTACAGCTCCCGGAGAATCTCCGAGACCTCCCGAAGAGTGAACCCCACGCTGTGGAAGGGATTTCTTCCGTCCCCCACGAAGAAGACCCACTGTCCGTTCCCGGTGAGGCCGATGACGCTCCGGGGATGGCGCCGCAGCGTCACGGAGTCGGAGAGGTTTTCCGGATCGTTCTGAATTTCCCCTCCGAAGATGAGAAACGGCCCTCCCTGGACGATGTGGTCCATCTTTCCCCACAGAGGATCGCCTTCGTTGAGCGTCGTCTCCACCCGAACCGCGTCGCCGGGGCGCAGGGCGGCCACCGTCGGGGCCTGGGCTCCGTACCCCGCGAGCACCCTGGCTCCTGCGGGGATGTCACCGCCGCTGCCCTGGCGGACTTCCAGGCATCGCCCGTCCCGGATCACCGCCTCCGCCGCGGGAGCGCTTCCCGACGAGGGCGTCCGCCGTCCGAAGTGCGGTGTGTACAGCACCAGCGCGTCCCCCTTGGTGAAGCGGTTCACCGTGGCGAGCTTCCGCTCTCCGAAAGCGTCGGCGAGCACGCGCCCGGAGAAGTCCGTGGGACCGAAGGTGGCCAGATTGTCCCGATTCCACCCGAGACAGGTCCGCCCCCGCATGGGTTCGCTCACCAACGTGCCGTCCACCAGCAGCGTGCCGATGGGAGAGCCCCGGCCATATCCCGTGGTGGTGAAGAAACCTCCGTTCATGGCGACCACTGCGTTCCCGCCCGTCATGGCGGCGAGCGGAGCGAGCGTGGAAAGCCCCTCCGGAGGAAGAAGGGGGCGTATTCCGAACAGGCCGGGATCGATGATCAGGGCAACCCAGAAGCGGGGAGAGGACAGGTTCTCGTAGCTCGGCAGGCAGGGAAGGAGCCGCGCCTCCTTTCCCGCCTTTGCTCCGGCCTTCCGGAGGCGTTCCGCGTCGAGAAAGGAGTCCAGCATGTCCGACCGGAGGCGCCACTCGTAGTTGTGGTTCTCCACCTTCATCTCCGGCCCTGCTCCCGCAAGGGTTTTCCGTAGCTGCTCCGCCTCGTTCTTGCTGTCGAACCCGTCGATGATCGCCCTCCAGCGCGGCGAGGGCGCCGGAGCACCCTCGCGGTGCAGAAGCAGCCGCATTCCCTTCGCCGGGGCAAGCTCGGCCCGCAGCACAAAACCCTCTTCCGCCAGGGCGAGAACTTCCAGAAAGTGTTTGGCCTCGGCAGGAGGGATCTTCTGATCCGGGAAAAGCCGCTTCGCGTTCCCCTCAAGCAGCGGAGGTACCATCAGACGGGCCACCGCCACGGCACCGCGGTCGGACGGGGAGAGTCCCTTCAGGTCCTCGTAGGGAAGCGGCGCCTCCGCCAGAAGCCCTGCCTCGAAGCGGAGCCCCAGGCTGTGCACGAGCATGCGGAGCGCCTCTTTCCGGGTCACCGCTCCTCCCGGCGGCTGGTCCGAGTAGGGAACCGCATCGATGTTCCGGGCAAAGGCCACCGCCTGGGCGGGGCTCTTTGCCTCCCCGGAGGCGAGGAGCCCCCGCGCTTCCAGGATGCCCTGCACGAAGGCATCCCGCCGGACACCTCCCGATTCCGCCTCCGCCCATACTCCCTGCAACAGCAACAGTACAACGAGGAGAACCGTCAGCACTCCCCGAAGCCCCGTCGTCTTTTCTCCGGCACATTTTTCTCCTGACGTTCCGAAACGATGCACGATTCTCATGTCCCTTCTCGAAGTGTCACGTCAACGGCGGCAGGACCGGCCGGACAAGAAACCTTCTTCCGGAGAAGCCTCGTCCTCGTCATCGGCGAGCACCTCCGTCCACAACGCATTGGCGACCCGCATTCCCCCGGGAGAAAAGGCGATCCGTCCGAACTCCCTCCGGAGAAAACGTTCTCCGAAGGGTTCGAGGCACCGGACAAGCCGCGCCGCCTCCTCCGGGCCATGGCGGCGGGCGAAACCCCGGAGCCGCACGCCTCCTGCGGTCCGCAGCGCGAGCACCGCCGCCTCCCCCGCTCTTTTTCTCCCCTCCAGACGCTCTTCCACGGACACGGCGCCCTCTCTTCGGGCCTCCGCCACGTAGCGGGCCACGTCATTCCCGTTGCCGTAGCGGATCCCCTCCAGAAAACCCCAGGCGGCGGCGCCCAGGCCGAGCACATTTCCTCCCCGCCAGTAGGCCAGATTGTGTCGACACCATTCTCCGGGAGCGGCGAAACTGGCAATCTCGTACTGCCCGTACCCCTTGCGCCGCAGATACCACTGGGCAAACCGGTAGAAGGCATAGCCGTCGGGAAGGGATTCCGAAGGAGGGCACACTCCCCAGACAGAGTCCTTCTCCAGGGTGAGCTGGTACAAGGAGAGATGCCGTACCCCCGAACGGTGAAGCTCCTGCAGGGTCCGGTGCCATCGATGGAGAGTCTGGAAGGGAAGGCCGAACATGAGGTCCACGCTGGTACGGAACCCCGCAGCGAGACAAGCCGACAGGGCGTCTCTCGCCCGGGCCGCCGAATGGGGGCGCCGAAGCCACGCCAGCTCTTCCTCGTCGAGGCTCTGCACGCCCAGGCTCACCCGGGAGATCCTCCAGTCCCTCCAGAGCCGGAGCGACGTTGCGGCGAGGCTCTCCGGATTCGCCTCCACGGATACCTCCGCCCCGGGAAGAAAACGGAGCCCCCCCTCCAGGATGCCGATCAGGCGCTCCCATTGACGCGGGGCAAGAAGGGACGGAGTTCCGCCCCCAATGTAGAGGGTCTCCGCGCAGAACATCCTTCCGGCCGTTTCCGTCCAACGGGCAAGTTCGCCTTCGAGCGCCTCCAGATAGGCATCGATGATTCCCCCGGAGGCGGGCACGAGGCTTGTGAAGGCACAATAGGGACACTTGCGAACGCAGAAGGGAATATGCACATAGACGGAGAGCGGAGCATCGGAGGCGAGGGCGGCGGCGTTTCGCAGAAGAGCTTCGTCCCGGAGGGAAGAGGCGTTCCATCCGCCGCTTCCTCCGGCATCGCAGGAAGCGGATCTACTCCTCCGCATCCTCGCTGACCTTGAGAAAAGCGAGAAACGCCTCCTGGGGAATGGAGACTCGCCCGATCTGCTTCATCTTTTTTTTGCCTTCCTTCTGTTTTTCCAGAAGCTTCCTCTTTCGGGTGATGTCGCCACCGTAGCACTTGGAGAGAACGTCCTTGCGCAGGGGCTTGATGTTCTGCCGGACGATGACCTTCTTTCCCACGGCCGCCTGAATCGGCACCTCGAAGAGCTGCCGAGGGATGAGTTCCTTCAGCTTGCGCACCACCGCCTGCCCTCTGTGGTAGGCTGCATCCTGGTGGCAGATGAAGGAAAAGGCGTCCACGGGCTCGTCGTTGAGGAGCACGTCCACCTTCACGAGATTTCCCTGCCGGAATCCCACGTGCTCGTAGTCGAGGGAGGCATATCCCCGGGAGACGGACTTGAGCTTGTCGTGAAAGTCGAGGATGAACTCCGCGAGGGGGAGTTCGTAGACGAGACGCACCCGCTCGGGGGTGATGTACTCCATGCTTCCGTACACACCCCGCTTGTCCTGACAGAGCTGCATCACCTTGCCCACATAGTCCGTGGGAAGGAACATGGAGAGCTTGATGTAGGGCTCCCGGATCTCCTCGATCTTGCCCAAGTCCGGGAAATCCGACGGACGATGGGCCTCCAGGATCTCCCCGGAAGTAAGAACCACATGGTAACCCACGTTGGGCGTGGTGGCAACGAGATCCACGTTGAACTCCCGCTGGAGGCGCTCCTTGGCGATGTCCATGTGCAGGAGTCCGAGAAAGCCGCAGCGGAACCCGAAGCCGAGCGCAGCGGAGGTCTCGGGGGTGAAGTCGATGGCGGAATCGTTGAGCTGGAGCTTCTCCAGGGCATCCCGGAGCTGGGGATACTCCTCGCGCTCCACGGGATAGAAGCCGCAGAAGACCACGGGCTTGACCCGCTTGTACCCCGGAAGGGGTTTCTCCGCGGGGCGCCTCGCGTCGGTGATGGTGTCTCCCACGCGGGCCTCGTGAAGAGTCTTCACGTTGGCGATCACGTAGCCTACCTCGCCGGGGCCGAGCTCCTCCGAGGCGCGCATGGAGGGAGTGAAGAACCCCACCTCCTCCACCTGGTCGGAGATGCCGTTGGCCATGAAGGTGATTTGCTGGCCCGAGCGGATGCTGCCGTTCACCACTCGGACATAGCAGATGACACCCCGGTAGTTGTCGTACACGGAGTCGAAGATAAGCGCCTGCAGAGGTACCTCCGGGGCTCCCTCGGGAGCGGGAACCCTGCGGACCACCGCGTCGAGTACCTCGGCGATGCCGACGCCGCTCTTGGCGCTGACGAGCAGCGCCCCTTCCGTGTCGATGCCGATGACGTCCTCCAGCTCCTTGAGTGCCCGTTCGGGCTGGGCCGAGGCGAGATCGATCTTGTTCACCACGGGGAGCAGCTCCAGATCCTGCTCCACCGCAAGGTAGGCGTTGGCCACGGTCTGGGCCTCAACGCCCTGGGCGGCATCCACCACGAGGAGCGCGCCCTCGCAGGCCGCGAGGGAACGGGAGACCTCGTAGGAAAAATCCACGTGCCCGGGAGTGTCGATCAAGTTCAGGATGTACTCGCATCCCTCACGGTCACGGTAGCGCATCCGCACGGGAACCAGTTTGATGGTGATCCCCCGCTCGCGTTCGAGTTCGAGGGTATCCAGGTGCTGCGCCTTGAGAAAACGCGTGTCCACGGTCGCCGTCAGCTCGAGCAGACGGTCCGCCAGAGTGGACTTTCCGTGGTCCACGTGGGCGATGATGCAGAAATTGCGAATACGGCCGGTCTCCAATCCTCGTCACCTCTACTTTTCGGTGCCCATCATTGTACTTGAGGGACGGAGATTCCGCCAGAGCGCCTCTTGGAGTCGCCCGCGAACTTCGGCCCGCACAGGGCCGATCCCCTCCGCCCGGTGAGATCGGACAAAGAGGATCGGCCCTTCGAAGAAAAAGCGAAGAGAAAACGGAGGGAGCGTAAAGGCAGCCTCATTCGACGCGGTTACGTCCCCTCTGCTTCGCCGTATACATGTTCCGGTCCGCCTTCTCGACGACAGCCTCAATGGAGTCTCCGTAGTTCTCGATCTGGGAGACACCGATGCTCACGGAGACCCCCTCGGCGGAGAAATAATTCTGCTCCGCCACGGCGTTCCGGAGACGCTCCGCAAGTTCCCTCGCTTTTGCCGCAGGCGTGTCGGGAAGGAGCAGCACGAACTCGTCGCCTCCCCAGCGAGCGAAGGCGTCATAGCTGCGGATGTGCTCCCGGACCGTGGCGACGATCTTCTTGAGGATCATGTCCCCCAGATGGTGCCCGTAGGTGTCGTTGATGGTCTTGAAGTGATCCACGTCGAACATGATCAGGGAGAGGGGTGTCTTGTTCCGGGCAGCCTTCTTCAGCTCGTTCGCCGCGACCTCCGCAAAGAAATGCCGGTTGTAGGCCCCGGTGAGCCGGTCCCGGGTCGCCATTTTCTCGAGTCGCCCCGACGACGCGGCCAGGAGCACCGCCGCGAAGAAGAGCAGAAGAAAGAACAGGGAGATGAACACCAGCAGGAGACGATAATACTGCCTCATGACGCTGAACTGGTACTCTCCCTCGTAGCTCATGAGATACCCCAGGGAGTTGTTCGCCTTGTCCTCCAGCGGGTAGAGCGTCAGACTGAAGCCCTGATCCGCCGCAGTCCAGTAGAGCGTGTCCGCCTCCCGCCGGGCGACGGCACTCACCAACTCCCGGACTCGCCCCTGTCGGTCCCCCTGAAATCCCACCTCGGCGACGAGATCCGCGTATTCCTTTCCGAAACTCTCGCTGATGAGAAGGTCCGGAAAGAAGGCGACCGCACGAAAGCGCCCACCCTCGCTCTGGTGCACGCCTTCCAGGACACCTCTCCAGAGCACGAAAAAGCTCTTCGTGCCGAACATGGCCTGCATGGTCCTGGAGATGGCCGGAAGGGAGAGGCCGAAATGGACGCTTCCGAGGAAATCCGCTCCCCGGAAGAGAGGAAAGGCGAAGACATAATGCACGCCCGTCCCGGTCCGCTGGAAATCGCTCACGGGCTTCCGGCTCGCGTGGAGCTTCTGTAGAAGCTCTCGCTCCCGGAGTGTCGTCTCTTCCATCGGCACGCCGCTCCCCAGAGCGAGCAGAGGCTCCCCCAGGGCATCGAAGAAGCGGAGATCGTCGAAACCCTCCTTCTGCAGCTCCCGGAAGAGCGTATGCAGTGTCCGCTCCAGGGCGAGACACAGCTCCCGGCGGTTCGGCCCTCTTTTGCCGACCCGCTCCAGAAGCTCCAGAAAAGGATCGTTCCGGATCAGGTCGCTCTCGCAGACGTGCTCCGCCAGCATCTCGTAACAACGAAGTGCCGCCCCCGTCTGGACGGAGAGGGTGCGGACCTTCTCGAAGGTGTACTCCCGTTCCTTCACGCGCTGGTTCGACACGATGAGCGAGACGGAGAACACATAGCCGATGGCGATGCAGAGCAGTCCGAGAACCGTCCAGGTCTTTCTTCTCACGCGTTTTCCCTCCCCGGAGATCCGGCTCGGTTCCTTTTCTCCCTGGGCCGATCTACCCGGAGAAATCCTTTTTTGCTAGAATCTGCGGAAGCCCTGTCCATTCATCAGATGAAGGAGTGAGCTTCTTGAAGAGCATCCGCCCGCCCCGTCCGCTTCTTTCCGTTCTGTCCGTCCTGCTCTCCATCCTCGTGTTCGCCGCCGTCGCTCCGGCCTCGGAACCCTACGAAAAACTCTATCCCCTTTTTCCGGACCTTCCCGGCTGGGAGGCCGACGCCCCTCAGGGCATGAGCATGTCCGCGAACGGCCAGAAGGCCACCACCGCCTCCCGCACCTACCAGGCCGAGGAGAAAAGCTTGACCGTCACCGTACTCAAGGGATACGGAACCGGGGCCGTGGCGGGAGCCTACCAGGACGTGCAGCTCGAAACCGACGAAGTGTCCGCCACGTCCGGCGAGATGCGAGGATTCCGCATCTTCCAGACTTGGCAGAAGAAAGAGAACTCGGGCAACCTCCTCGTCTCCCTCGCCGGGGAAAACACCGACGAGATCCTCAACTTCGACTATACCGGCATGAGCCGCGATGAAGCAATGCCCCTGATCGACCGTTTCGACTGGAAGGCCATCGCGCAAACCATGAGAGAACTCCCGTAAAAAACAGCCGAACGTGCCTCCCCGAAAACTCCGAGCAGCGTGCCTGCTTCTGCGAGGTACCCTTCCCGGCCAGGGACATGCCGAAAAAAGCTCCTCGAAAAAACCGCTTTTCGCGGGATTTTCCCTCCGTGCGTGCCCGCGCTCCCGTCCGAACCCGGACCGGTGGCGCGGGTCTGTACGGTCTCGCGGTGCGAACCTCCGCCGCCGCAACGCCCTCCGGAGAGTATCATCGTTCATACAAGGTCACGCGCCGGGCTCGCGCTTTCCCCGGGGAATCTCCACGAGCCATTTCCAGGTCTTCTTCGGCATTCGATTTCGCTGGCGCTCCGGGTTCTTTCGGTTTTCCACCGCAGCAACGGCGAAATACGTTCTCCAGAGGTGCTGGTAGTGCTCCTCGCGGGGGCCGAAGTCCGTCACGCCGGGAAGGTCGCAGGGAGTGAGGTACCACTCCTCCTCGTCGTAGACGAGAGCCTCTTTTCTCCCCACATCGTGGATCATCCATTTCATGGAAGGAAAGCGGCGGGCGAAGTGATCCCCCAGAAGGGGCAGCAGGCGACACGCGGGTTCTATGGGCGCGTAGAAAAACGTTCCCGCCTCGCGGAAACGAACAAGCCCCAGAAAACGCTCCCGTTCCCGCTCCACCCGGTTCGCCATGCGCATCACCACGGCGACCCCGGGGTCCCCCAGATCGTCCAGAAGACGCTCCCCGAGCTGCCCGCCCCGGCAGACGAACGCGAAGAGGCGCATCTCTCCGTCGCGCTCCTCCGAGAGATGCGCCAGATAGAGCAGCCGCACCGCCCGTGGAGTCATGCGCCGTTCCATGGCTTCGTAGAGGGTGTCCGCTTTGGCCGGATCCGCCTCCACCTCCACGGTCTCGGCAAGAAACCCCTGTGCCGCCACGCCCCGGCGGTGAATGGCCAGAGGCTGCGCCTTGTCCCGGAACAGCCCGTGAAACACCGTGAGCAGCCCCTCGAAACTTCCGTCGTACACATACACGCGCACGTGGCTTCTCCTCCCGAAGGTGTCGCGCCCTAGACGGGCATCTCCGCCGGAGAGAAAAGCAGAAGCTGCCTTCGCCGCATCTCGTTCCGGAGTGCAGTGCGCTCCTTCGTCCTGTCGCAGAGGAGGTTCCGCAGCCGAACCGGATCCCCTACGGGCTGGGCGAGAGAGCGCCCGTTGCAGAGAAGGAAGAACCGGCCCCGTTTCAACACCACGCCGAGCCGCCGCAGGTGTTCCTCCTCAAGGCGGCGAACCTTGCGTGCCGTGAGGATGCGCTTCGCCGAGGTGACACCGATTCCGGGAACGCGCAGCAGCATCTCGTAGGACGCGGTGTTCACCTCCAGAGGAAACAAGTGCAGGTTGCGAAGCGCCCAGGCGACCTTCGGGTCCACCGCGGCGTCGAGCTGGGGATTCGTCTCGTCGAGCAGTTCCTCCGGATGAAAACCGTAGAAGCGCAGCAGCCAGTCCGCCTGGTAGAGACGGTGTTCCCGCAGCAGGGGCGGCGCCGCCAGGGCCGGCAGGCGCCGGTCGTCCGAAACGGGAACGTAGGCGGAGTAATAGACTCTCTTCAGGGAATAGCGGCGATAAAGCCCCTCGGAAAGGCGGAGAATCCGGAAATCGCTCTCGCCGGTGGCGCCGACGATGAGTTGGGTGCTCTGCCCCGCCGGGGCAAAGAGGAGTGAGCGGGAGGAGCCTTTGCCCGACGCGGCGGCCTCCCGGATGGATTCAGAGAGATGCGACATGGGAGCCAGCACGGAGTGTTTCGATTTCTGCGGCGCCAGAAAACGGAGGCTTTCCTCCGAGGGAAGCTCGATGTTCACGCTGACCCGGTCCGCCAGAGCACCCAAGCGACTCGCCAGTTCGAGGGAGGCTCCGGGAATGACCTTGGCGTGAATGTAGCCGGAGAAGCGGTGTTCCCTCCGGAGAAGAGTGATCGTGCGGAGCATCATTTCCATGGTGTAATCCGGAGTGCGGTGCACCGCGGAACTCAGGAAAAGCCCCTCGATGTAGTTTCTCTTGTAGAACTGCATGGTCAGCTCCGCCATTTCCTCGGGAGTGAAATGGCTTCGGGGAACATCGTTGCTGCTCCTGTTTACGCAGTAGGCACAGTCATAGACGCACTCGTTGGAGAGGAGAACCTTGAGGAGCGAAACGCAGCGACCATCCTCGGTCCAACTGTGGCAGATTCCCGCCGGACCGGCGTTGCCTGTCCCCCCTGCGTTCTTCCTGGAACTTCCGCTGGAGGAACAGGAGACATCGTATTTCGCCGCACCGGCGAGAACGGCGAGTTTCTCCGAAAGTGTCATGAAAACTGTCATGGCCTCTTCCGTCCCTTCGAACTCCTCCACCGACGCAGCGAAGGTCATGGAAACCCGATGCGGAAAACGTTGTGCAATATCTCAAAACGGGACTTTTTCCCCGTTGACCGTCGGTCATAATGTGGTACCATAAGAGAGTTTTTGTGGCATGCACTATTGACGTTTACGTTGAATCGGAGGTAGACAACTATGTCAGCAAAATGGAAAGACGCGCTCACCGATAACCTCTGCACGGCAATTCTGACCCTGAAGAACGTGGAAGAGGTCTATCAGTTCCTTACCGATGTGGCCACCATCTCGGAGATCCAGGCATTCTCCCAGCGCCTGGAAGTGGCCCGTCTCCTCAACGAAGGCAACACCTATCCCGTCATCGCCCAGAAAACCGGGGCAAGCACCGTCACGATCAGCCGGGTAAAGAAGTGCCTCGACTTCGGCGCCGACGGTTATCCCCTCGTGCTACAGCGCATGAAAGAGGCGAACGGGGAAAAAAGCGAAAACTGAGACCTGCTCCCCCAAAGGAGATTCCTCCAGAAATGTTCTCTCGGAAAAGCCGGCGCAATGCCGGCTTTTTGCGTTTCTCCCGGCAATTCCTCCGCAGTGGACATGACCATCCGGCGACCCCATTGTACTCCGAAAAGGACCTTCTTTTCAAAAAAAGGAGAAATTACTTGATTTCCTTTTTAAAAAAGGATATTATCACGATAATCCTCAATAAAGAAGGTGATCTCCCTGGACGGAACGGATCTCAAAATCATCGCCGCCCTCCTGGAGGACGGACGGAAGAAATGGACCGACCTCGCGGGCGCTCTGGGGCTCTCTTCCCCCAGCGTCGCCGAACGGGTCCGCAAGCTGGAGGAAGCCCGAATCATCCGCGGCTACAGCGCGCTCGTAACCCCGCAGGCCCTGGGGCTCTCTCTCTCCGCCTTCATCGAAGTGACGCTCCGCCACCCCCGGTACCGGACACTCTTCCTCGATCTGACGGCAAAAACACCGGAGATCCAGGAGTGCCATCACGTCGCGGGGGATTTCGATTTTCTGCTGAAAGTCCGCTGCAGGGACACGGAGCATCTGGACCGGCTCATCAGCGAGGACATCAAATCGCTGCGGGGCGTCCTCCGCACCAGGACCACCATCGTCCTCTCCAGCGTCAAAGAGACCCTCGCTCTGCCGCTTCCTCCGGAGGAGCACCCATGAGCGCCGCCCTCTTCCTCAAGACCTTTCTTCTCGGGCTCTCCATCGCCGCTCCGGTGGGCCCCATCGGCCTTCTCTGCATCCAGCGGACCCTCCGGAGCGGCATGTTGGCGGGCTTCGTCTCCGGGCTCGGCGCAGCCACGGCGGACGCCTGTTACGGAGCCCTGGCCGCCTACGGCCTGGCCGCGGCGTCGCAGTTCTTTCTGGAGTATCGGCGCCTTCTCGCCTTTGGAGGAGGCGCTTTTCTCCTCTACCTCGGGCTGGGCATTCTCCGCGCCCGGAAAGCCGCCTCCGAGGAATCTTCTTCCCAAGCGGCCCACGAAGGAGCTTTCCGCATCTGGGCCACCACGTGTCTCCTCACTCTGGCCAACCCCATGACCATCCTCTCCTTCACGGCAATGTTCTCGAGCCTCGCCGGAGAGACGACATGGAGCGGCGGCAACACCCCTCTGGTCATGATCTCGGGGTTCTTCTCGGGGTCGCTCGCCTGGTGGCTTTTCCTGAGCGGTTCCGTCGCCATACTGCGCCGAGCGGTCTCTCCCGCAACGACCCTGGTCATCAACCGTCTCTCCGGAGCAGTGATTCTCCTTTTCGGCGCATACGCTCTCGGCACGGCTGTGCTACAATGACCCCTTCCGAAAAGGCGCCCCCGACCGAAACACACCGGACGCCTTCCCGGAAGGGTGGAATACCCCGTCGGAACACCGGAACGAAACCGTCACATTTCCGTCATTCCGGTGGTCTATGCTGACGCCGCAGGGCGGACCGGACGAAGAGCGGAACAGAGAACGCTCTGCGCCTGCCCGGCGGTATTTTCCCCACACCATATGATTCTGGAGGGCACACTCTTGAATGACATGACCCTTTTCGGCGCCGCACTGGGCTGTTTCGTCCTCGGCGACATCTTCTGCAAACACGGTATCCTGCGCAGAGCGGTGCGAACCCTGCCGCTCCCCCATCACAATCTGCTCTTCCTCGTCATGGTCCTGGCGGGCATTTCCCTTCTTCTGTGCACTCTGGCCGGAACATGGGGACAGTGACCGGGGACGTCTTCTCCCGTCTCATATTGCGGAACTGCACGTAAAGAAAGAGTCCGCCGATGATGGCGCTTCCCACGTCGGCCGCCGGAACGGAGAGCCAGATGCCGTCCGTCCCGAACAATCCGGGCAGAACGAGAAGCGGCGGCACGAAGCAGATGACCTGACGGGCGATGCCCAGGAACAGGCTCTGTCGCGCCTTGCCAAGTCCCTGGAAGGTGAAGGAACTCATCACACCGATTCCCGCAAGGGGCACGCCGAGGTAACAGAGGCGCAGTCCCCTCGTGGCGATAGCCAGCAGCTCCGGGTCGCTCGTGTTAAAGAGCTTCACCAGCGGAGCGGTGAAGAGCATGATGACCACGAAGCTTGCGCAGAAAAAAACCGTGGTTCCGACGATGGCGAGGCGTACCGTCTCGATCACCCGGCGATGGTTGCCCGCTCCGTAGTTGTATCCCACCAAGGGCTGCAACCCCTGACCGATACCGATGGCGGGAAGGAAAAGAAGCGAATCCAGGCTGAAGAAAATTCCCATGGCGGAAATGTACAGATCGCCCCCGTAGTCCCGGAGAAGTCTGTTGATCCACCCCACGAGGAGCGTGAAGCTCAGCTCCATCAGAAAGGGCGCCATCCCGATCTGAAAGATCCGTACCAGGGTGGCCCGCTCCGGAACGAGGTGCGCAAGGTATACCCGCACGCTTCCCCTCCCACTCAGGAAGAACCACACCGAGGCGACGGCCGCGAGATACTGGGAGATCACCGTCGCCCAGGCCGCTCCCTGGATGCCCATGGAGAAACCGAAGATGAAGAGCGCGTCCAGGACGATGTTGGCCCCGGCGCCGAGAAAGGCGACCATCATGGCGTAGGCGGGATATCCCTGGGCACGGATGCAGTGGGACAGGACGATCGTGGCGAGTGTCGCCGGCACGCCGAGACTGACGATGCGCAGGTATTCCAGCCCCGGACCGATGATGTTCTCCGTGGCCCCCGAGAGAGTGAGCACGGGCTCCGCGAGGAACCTCCCCGCCACGACCAGAGGCAGTCCAAGGATGAGAACGAGGAACATGCCGTTGCCCAGAACCCGGGAAGCTCTTTCCGGCTTGCCCTCGCCCAGGCTGATGGAGATCAGGGCGGAACTGCCCACGCCGATGAGCAGCGAGAAGGCGATGCCTGCGATGACGTAGGGAAAGGCCACGGCGATGCCTGCGATACCCAGGGCCCCGACGGTCTGCCCCACGAAGATGCGGTCCACAAGATTGTACAGTGCGTTGGCGAGCAGGCCCGCCACCGCCGGCAGCGAAAAATGCAGGAGAAGCCGCGGAATGGGCTCTTCTCCCATGCGTATCGAGCGATCCATAGCGTATCAACCTCACAATTCACAGCCCCTCGGAGCGTTCCGAGCCGCATCCGCGGCACCGAACCCCGGAGGGAACACGTTCCTCCACTCAGGCGTCGGTCAACAGGTGCTTTCCCGACGTGGTGGTGTCCACCAGATACAAGGCAGGCACGCCCGCCAGGCGGGCGTCGGCCATCTTTTTTTCCGCGTCGCACTCCCTGTCGTCGAGCAACGGAGCCAGCCCCTGCTGGGCCAGCTCCTGCAGAAGACGCTCGGCGGTCTCATTATCCTCGGGGAGCACGGGCACGATCCATGCATCGAAGGGCGCGTATCCCTCGGGCCACTTGTCTCCCCCCTGCTCGGCAAGGGCCGACAGAAGAGAAATGCCGAAAACGCACCCCGTCCAGACAAACGGAAACGCATGCGTTCCCGCCTGGTCCCGGAAGGTCAGCGCCGTTTCCGAGGGGGAGGCGGGGACGTCGAAATGCCCCAGAACACGCCAGTTCGCCTCGGAGAGCGGCTCTCCGCACAGAGGGCAGGGGGAATCCTTCTCGAAGCGAACAAGGTCCACCACCAGGGGAGCCGAAAAATCCCGCCCCCAACAGGCACCGGTGAGATGGAAGTCCGGCTTGTTCGCTCCCACCACGAGATCGCAGGCTCCCACCACACGGGAATCCGCCACAAGCGTGACCGCCTCGCCCAGTCCGATGGGGCCGAGGTACCCCGCCACACCGGTGATGCACCGGGCGAGATCCTCCGGGGTGCTGCGACGGATCTCTGATGCATTGAGGGCTCGCCGGAGCTTTTCCAGGCTGATCGCCATGTCCC
Organism: Synergistaceae bacterium UBA5560; assembly: GCA_002425685.1. Classification (GTDB taxonomy): domain Bacteria; phylum Synergistota; class Synergistia; order Synergistales; family Aminiphilaceae; genus Aminiphilus. Next base: position 41,933 of record DIMS01000097.1, read on the forward strand.
CCCGAACGAGAGCCGCGGCGACACGCAGGCTCTCCCCCATTCCCGTGGAATAACACATGGTCTTGAGCGTCCGCGAGGGAGACACGTCGAGCTGGCGGCACAGTTCCGCAATGGTGCTCGCTCCGGGTGTGTGCGCCTCTTTCAGGGGCAACTCCCCGTGCCCGGGCGCACTCTTTGCGGAAAAGGCATCCCCCTCCGGGGCGACGGACTCGGGCAGGCCGCCCCAGCCGCAGGCGGAGCAGCAAATCCCCGGTGCGGACTCCCGCGCCTCCTTTTGTGCCGGAACCGCGAGGGAGAGCCTCCAGGCATCGTCCCTCCGCTCCTCCAGAACCCGACACCCGAGGTCGGCGAAGACCGGCTCCTCCCGCACCGCCTCTCCCAGTGCACGGACAAAGGTCTGGGCCTCGGCGAAGGTCTCGCCGTATCCCGTGAAGACCAGATTTCCCTCCCGCTCTTCAAGAAAGGCCCGGGCGACTTCGCCGAAAACCCTGACGAAACGGTCCGCGATGGAGAAGGGACCGGCCCCGAAGCACGCTGTGGGCTGCACTCCCGTCTTTGCAAAGAGCGCAAGAAGTTTTCCCAGGCTGCGGCGCAGCGCAAGCGTACCGAAGGGCAGAAGAAGAATTTCGTCACTCTTGGCGTTGTACACGGCGAAACCACCCTGCACAAGCCGGATCAGCCCCGCGTCCCTGATCTTTCCGGGCTGCTTGTCGGACAGGGGAATCAACAACTGCGACAGTTTCATGCGCAATCCCTCCCGAAGATGGCCTTGGTACGTCTTTCCTTCCTTAACTTTCGGAGCGGGCATCTTCGCGAATGTTCATGATTTTTTTCGCGGAACAACTCCGACCGTCGGAAGAGCGCCATCATAGCATTGTGTTTCAACCGATGCAATCATGCAACTCCCCGTTGCGTGGCCGGACAGTGCTATGATCACCCCTGAACGGGACGATGAATATGTCGCCCATCACGAACAGAGACGACGTATTCATGAAGACGAAGAAAGCGGGAACAACGAGGTGACGGAGACACCGCACCATCGAAGATGAAAAAACGGCGCCGGGACGGCTGTCCCGGCGCGCTTGTCTTTTGTTCGTTGTTCGTTGTTCGTTTTCCTTTCCTCTTTCTCTTTGCGTCTTTTTTTCTCCTTCTTCTCTAGCGCTGCAGCAGCAGGGC
>DIMS01000036.1:0-2727 GCA_002425685.1 Synergistaceae bacterium UBA5560
TCGAGTCCTGCCGGGCCTGCCAGATATCTGATACACGTTCGCGTCGCAGACTGGGGGCCGTCGTAGGTGGACAAGTTGTTTGAGTTTCTTCGCGAAGCCAAGGCTGAGCTCAAGAAGGTCACCTGGCCGAGTAAGCAGCAGGTATGGTATTCCACGCTCATCGTCATTGCCGTGACCTTTATGGTGGCTGCCTATCTGGGTGTGGTAGACATGCTTCTTACCGCAGTTTTCACGCGAATTCTCAGCTAGGTTCGCATCCTTTCAAAAGATTGTCTTGTTTGGGGGGTGAGGGGGCCGTGCGGCCCCCTTTTAAGTGATGAAGGAAAATCGCGAACGACGCTGGTACATCATACAGACCTATTCCGGATACGAAAACAAGGTCAAGGCCAACCTTGAGCAGCGTATCGCCACTATGGGTATGGAGGACAAAATCTACAACGTCCTCGTTCCCGTAGAAGAGCGGGTCTACGTCAAGGAAGGGAAGACCAAGCGGATGCGCCGCAAGGTCTTCCCCAGTTATGTCCTGGTGGAGATGGTTCTGGAGGACCAATCCTGGTTCGTGGTGCGCCACACACCGGGGGTGACGGGTTTCGTCGGAGCGGGCAACCACCCCATCCCGCTCTCGGAGCGCGAAGTCCAGGATATTATGGCGAAGATCGGCAAGGATACGGCCAAACCGAAGATCGAGATCGACCTCAAGCCCGGCGATACGGTTCGCGTGAAAGAAGGTCCCTTCGAGGGACAGGCGGGCCCCGTGGTGGAAGTGTTGACGGACAAGGGCAAGGTCAAGTTCTCCGTCACCGTTTTCGGACGAGAGACGCTCGTCGAGGCCGACTACACGGAGCTGGAGAAGCTCTGAACATAGAGTCGTCGGAACGACGGCCAGAGGAGGGAAACATCTGACATGGCGAAAAAAGTGATCGGAGAAATCAAGCTCCAGCTTCCAGCGGGCAAGGCGACGCCGGCGCCTCCCGTGGGACCGGCGCTTGGTCAGCACGGCGTTAACATCATGGAGTTCGTGAAGCAGTTCAACGCGAAGACGGCGGATCAGGTTGGAATGATCATCCCCGCAGTGATCACCGTGTACGCGGACCGCAGCTTCACCTTCATCCTCAAGACGCCGCCTGCGAGCGTTCTGATCAAGAAGGCTGCGGGTCTGGAGAGGGGTTCCGGCGAACCCAACAAAACGAAGGTCGGTAAGGTGACCAGGAAACAGGTGGAGGAGATCGCCAAGCTGAAGATGCCCGATCTCAACGCCAATACTGTGGAGGCTGCCATGGAGATGATCATGGGAACCGCCCGGTCCATGGGCGTGGAGATTGCGGACTGACGGATCCGGCCGAAAGGACGGGTCGTGGGAGGGAGCGATTTCGCTCCCGCAGGGACCACGAGGAGGCAGGAAGATGGCTAAGATGGGCAAGCGCTACAAGGGATTGCTGGAAAAAGTGGAGGCGACGAAGCTCTACGGATTCCGCGAGGCTGTTCTTCTGGTGAAGGAAATTGCGAACGCGAAATTCGACGAATCGGTGGAGCTCCATGTTCGCCTGGGCGTCGATCCCCGTCACGCGGACCAGCAGGTCCGCAGCACCGTTGTGCTTCCCCATGGAACGGGAATCACGAAGAAGGTGCTCGTCATTGCCTCGGGGGAAAAGCAGAACGAGGCACTTGAGGCTGGCGCGGACTTCGTCGGAGGCGAGGACATGGTCGCGAAAATCCAGGGCGGATGGCTGGATTTCGACGCGGTCATCGCTACGCCGGACATGATGAAAAGCCTGGGACGCTTGGGCAAGATTCTCGGTCCCCGGGGCATGATGCCCAGTTCCAAGACCGGAACCGCAACGACCGAAGTCGCCGATGCGGTGAAGGAAATCAAGGCTGGACGTGTTGAATTCCGTGTTGACAAATTCGGCATCATCCACAACGGCGTCGGCAAGGTTAGTTTCGAGAAGGAGAACCTCGTGGAGAACGCCGTCACGCTGCTTCGGGCGATCGTCAAGGCCAAGCCTTCCGCAGCGAAAGGGCAGTACATCAAGAGCCTCACCGTCACGAGCACGATGGGCGTGCCCGTCAAGGTGGATCCCAACGCGGCACAGAAAGAAGTCGTTGTGACGGAATAGGAGCATTTTCGTTCGGATATGCTACAATAACACTCCATTTCGGGACTGAAGACAGCAGGTGCATGTCTTTCGCTCAAGTTTCCTTCGGGAGAGCCTGCCGAGGTCCGGGAAAAGGTGTCGTGCACCGAGAAGTCTTCTTCTCGATCGTCTCGTCATCTCCCGGGGCCTCGGTCCCGGGAGATTTTTTTCGAGAGGAGGTGACTTCATGCCGACAGAAGCCAGAATGCAGCAGGTATCCATGCTCCGAGAACTGCTCCAGCGCAGCGAAGCGGTGTTTATCGTCGAATACCGCGGAATGAACGTGAAAAAGATGACGGCCGTTCGTGCCAAAGTTCGTGAGGCCGGTGGCGAGATGAAGATCGCGAAGAACACGCTGTTCCGGATCGCTCTCGCGGAGGAAAACTCTCCGGTTCCCGAGGAGATGACTGCGGGAGCCAATGCTTTCACCATGGCCTACGGAGATGTGACGGCCGTTGCCAAGGCCCTTCGTGACTTCTCGAAAGAGAAGGGGAACGAGATGCTCATCATTAAGGGCGGCATCATGGGACAGCATGTCCTGGATCAACAGCAGGTTCTCGCGCTCGCGGATCTCCCGAGCCGGGAGGTTCTC
>DIMS01000036.1:2735-3015 GCA_002425685.1 Synergistaceae bacterium UBA5560
CTCTTGGCCCAGGTGGTGGGAACCATCGCAGCGCCCTTGCGGAGCCTCGTCACGGTCCTCTCCGGTCCCATGCGGGGATTCGTCACGTGTCTGTCTCAGATCAAGGACGAAAAGGAAAAGGCCGCATGACGGCACCTTTTTCCGTATGAAAAAACGTCGGCGTCAGAAAGAGCGGCGAGTGACGCAAGGTCATGAAGGCAGCCGCGGGTGTTTCCTCGGTGAAAACCGGAGGCGAAAATCAGGGATGATTCCCTAATCGAAAAAAGGAGAGTGACTTGGA
>DIMS01000036.1:3031-14870 GCA_002425685.1 Synergistaceae bacterium UBA5560
GTTCTCGAGCTGTCCCAGCTCGTAAAGGATCTGGAGGAGAAGTTCGGCGTGTCTGCCTCGGCACCTGCTATGGCCATGCCCATGATGATGCCCGGCATGGGCGCTGCTGCTGCCCCCGCCGAGGAGGAGAAGACGGAGTTCGACGTGGTTCTCAAGGGCGCCGGTTCCAACAAGATCGGCGTCATCAAGGTCGTCCGGGAACTCACTGGTCTCGGACTGAAGGAAGCCAAGGAACTCGTGGACAACGCCCCCAAGCCCGTGAAGGAAGCTGCTTCCAAGGACGAGGCCGAGGACATCAAGAAGAAGCTCGTCGAGGCCGGTGCCGAGGTGGAGCTCAAGTAGCGCGCAGTGCCTGTTCTGAAGGCCGCCCTCAAGGGCGGCCTCTTTTTTTGCCGCTTTTCCGCTGCGGATGGGACGGGACGACTCGACCAGGCTGCATTCCCTCCCATCATATGGAGAGTTGTGTGGCGCTAAGGTGTGCAAAAAAGTTTTCTTAGTGTTCGGCGGTCGCCTGCGGGGATTGGCCGAACTTTGGATACGCGGCACAGTGTTCTGTCGGGGTGCGTCAAAAGCGTAAGAATCTGATGTCGTTTTTGAAATGACGACAAAATTTCGGGAACCACTTCTTGCTTCCCGAAAGAGTGGACGGTATCATACAAATTCATATCCCTCCGATGCAGATCTTCCCGAAAATCGATGGATCCGAAAACTGGAAACGGGGTGATCCCTTGAACGCCGCAGCTCTCAAGGAATGGATTCGCAACTATGGCCGGGTACCTCTTCTCGACGGTGCCATGGGTACGTTGCTCGCCGAAAGGGGATGGCTTCCTCCCGCACTGCCCGAGGAGATGAACCTTGGAGATCCCGAGGCGGTCGGGCAGGTGCACAAGGCCTATCTCGCTGCGGGATGCGTCATCATCGAGACCAATACCTTCGGTGGCAGCGCTCAGAAATTGAAAGAACGAGGGCTTGCGGAGCGGACTTTTCAAATTAATGCCGCTGCCGCTTCGATTGCCCGAAGGGCTGCCGGAAAAGGGGCGTTGGTGGCTGGCTCCGTGGGGCCCCTCGGCGAGTTGCTCAAACCCTACGGAACCCTTTCCTTCGAAGATGCCTACCGGGCTTTTCTGCCGCAGATGCAGGGACTGGCCGAAGGTGGAGCGGACTTTTTTCTCATTGAGACCATGATGGATCTGCAGGAGGCCAAGGCGGCGGTTCTCGCGGCCAAGGATGCCGCGCCGGACATGGCCTTCGTGGTGAGTTTCACCTTCGACAATCACGAGTGCACCGTCACGGGAACTCCTCCGGAGGTCGCGGCGGACTGGGCCCGCTGTATGGGGGCCGCGGGTGTCGGAGCGAATTGCGGCATGGGTCCGGACCGCTATCTTCCTGTGGTGCCCCGTCTTGCCGCGCATGCGGGCATTCCCGTGTTCATCTACGCCAACGCGGGGCTTCCGAACGACCCCAACCGGTTCGACCCCGCGGCGTTTGCCAAGGTCGGGCAGGCCCTCGTGCAGGCCGGAGCCAATGTCATCGGAGGCTGCTGCGGCACGACGCCCCAGCATATGGCGGCGCTCTCCGAGGTGGTGCGCCGTATTTCCGCGCCGAAGGTCCGGGACATTCACCACGCCACTCTCACGAGCCGGAGCCGAACCGTTCCCGTGGGAGGGCAGCATCCCCTGGCCCTGGTGGGAGAACGCATCAACGTGTGGCGCAAATCACCTCTCCGAGACGAGGTCGCCCAGTACAAATGGGAGCTTCTCCGCGAGGAGGCACGTCTCCAGGCCGCTGCGGGAGCCCATGTGATCGATGTGAACGTCACACTGCCGGAGATCGACCAGCCCAGGGCCATGCGCGAGGCCGTGCTCGCGGTGGAACATGCCTGCACGGCGCCTCTCTCCCTGGATAGCGACAATCTGGATCTCGTCGAAGCCGGACTTGCCGTGTGCACGGGAGTACCTCTGGTGAATTCCGTTTCCGCAAAAGGAGACCAGCTTGAGCGGGGGTTGCGTCTCGCGAAACGTTTCGGGGCGTCCCTGGTGGTACTTGCCATCGACGACGAAGGAATCCCCGAGACGGCAGACCGGCGCCTCGGTGTGGTGCGCCGTATCATGGAGACTGTGGATTCCCTCAAGTTTCCCCGGAGTTCCGTCTTTCTGGATGTGCTCACCCTTACCGTAGGAGCGGAGGGAAAAGCTCCCACGGTCACGCTGGACGTGCTTCGCCGGGTGCGGACCTTGGGATGTTCCACGATCCTGGGTATCAGCAACGTCTCCCACGGCATGCCCGTCAGAAACCTTCTGAACAGAACCTTTCTCGCCATGGCCATGGGAAGCGGACTCGACGCGGTTATCGCGAACCCTTTGGACGAGGAACTCCTCGCTACGATTGCGGCGGGAAATCTTCTCGTCGGTCACGATCCCCAGGCCCGAAGCTATCTCGCCTTTGCTCCCCGCTATCAGGGGCCACCTTCCCGAAGTGGACCTCCGGAGTCTCCGGAAAGCGCTGCCGTTTCTCCCGCACCGGAAGCGGCAGCGCCTTGCTCGGTGTCTTCCGCCGACCCCTGGGAGGGGCTCCGGGAGCAGATTCTGCTCGGAGAGGCCGGGAAGTCGGAAGAACTGGCGGCAGTGCTTCTGAACGCCCATGAGAACGATCCGCTGAAGGTTGTCACCCAGGGCGTTGTTCCGGCGCTGCATGAAGTTGGCAAACGCTACGACTGCGGCGACTATTTCCTGCCCCAGCTCATCGCCGCCGCCCAGGCCGCCCAAAGTGTCTGTTCGCGGGTGCAGGAACGCATCTCCGCAAAAGGTGAAGTTCTGGACCGGGGGAAAATACTCCTCGCCACCGTGGAGGGCGATCTGCACGATCTGGGCAAGAACGTGGTGGGCACGGTGCTCAGGAGCCACGGCTATTCCGTGCGGGACCTCGGCAAGAACGTCCCTCTCCAGCGCATTCTCGACGCCATCAACGAGGATCGTCCCCGGATCGTCGGCCTTTCCGCCCTCATGACCACCACCATGCTCGAAATGGAGCGGGTCGTGTGGTCTCTCCACGATCTCCAGCCCGACGTAAAGGTTATTGTGGGAGGCGCCTCGGTGACGTCCTCCTTCGCGGAGAAAATTGGTGCATCTGGGTTTGCCCCCGACGCGGTAAGTGCCGTGCGGCTTGTGGAGCGCCTCCTCGGGGACGCTCCGGCGGTGAGCTGACATGTTCATCCGCGATCTTTTCCGGCGGCGTAGACCCGTCGTTTCCTTCGAGATCTTTCCGCCCAAACGGGAATATCCTCTGGAAACCGTCTACGCTACGGTGGAGGCGCTCCGGGATCTCGGGCCGGATTTTATCAGCGTGACCTACGGTGCGGGAGGCAGCAGCCGGGAGCGCACCGTGGACATTGCCGCGGCAGTGAAGGACCGCTGGGGGCTCACGCCCCTGGCGCACCTCACCTGCCTGGAACAGACCAAGGCCGAGGTGGACGCCGTCCTCGACACGCTTCGCGAGCGGGGGGTACATAATATCCTCGCCCTCCGTGGCGATCCTCCCCAGGTCTCTTTGGGGGGCTCCTCCTCCGGTGGGGAGGACTTCCATTTTGCCGCGGATCTGGTGCGCCACATCACCACGCGCCATCCCGGGGCGTTTTCCATCGGGGCCGCCGCTTATCCTGAAGGGCACGCCACCTGCGACTCCCTTGAGGAGGATCTCCGACACCTCAAAGAAAAGGTCGAAGCGGGTGTCGATTTTCTCGTGACGCAGCTCTTCTTCGACAATGATCTCTTCTTTCGCTTCGCCGAACGCCTGGATGCCATGGACGTGCGGGTTCCCGTGACGGCAGGGATCATGCCCGTTCTCAACGCCCGGCAGATCGGCCGCATCGTCTCCCTCAGCGGTGCCTCCATCCCTCCCAAGTTCGCCCGCATAATGGCTCGCTACGAAAACGCCCCGGAGGCACTCGCCGACGCGGGCATCGCCTACGCTACGGAGCAGATCATCGACCTTCTTTCCTGGGGTGTGGCGGGAGTCCATCTCTATACCATGAATCGACCGGACGTGACGCGTCGGATCATGGCGAACATCGCCTCCGTGCGCTCCACTCTCGTGGAGGGGGCGATCTCTCCGTGATCGTCGACGCCCATGTTCACCTCACTCCACCCCGTATCGCCGCGGAGTGGCGCGACATCGCCGAGAACGAACCCTATTTCGCCCTGCTCGCCGGAAGCAAGGTCCACAAATGGGGAACGGCGGAGGAACTGGTGGCGCGCATGGATGAAGAGGGCGTGGACGAGGCCTGGGCCTTCGGATTCGCCTTCCGGAGCATGGAACTCTGTCGGGAGTGCAACGACTACGTGCTCGACGCGGCGAAGCGTTTTCCCGGCAGGATCCGTCCTCTCGCCGTAGTGCCGCCCCTCGATCCCGCTGTGGAGAGCGAGATCCTTCGCTGCCGTGATGCGGGGTGCATCGGTGTGGGCGAACTCTTTCCCCAGGGGCAGGAATGGGACATCACGGACCTGCGGCAGACCTGGCGCTTGGCGGGTCTCTGCGACGAGGCCGGGCTGTTTCTCCTGCTGCACACCGCGGAACCCGTGGGACACGACTATCCCGGCAAAGGGAATGTAGGCCCCCGCGAGGCGGCGGCCTTCTGCACGAATCATCCCGAAGTGCGGGTCGTCCTCGCCCATTGGGGTGGAGGGCTCTGGCTCTACGAGTGCATGCCCGAGATGCGTCTCGTTCTCGCCAACGCCTGGTACGACCTGGCGGCATCCCCATTTCTCTACGCGCCGGAAATGCTTCGTGCCGCCTCCGCTGCAGGAGTGGGGCACAAACTGCTCTACGGAAGCGATTTTCCCATCCTTTCCCGGAGACGGTACGACCGGTTTTTCGACGAAGCGGCGCTTGATGACGGTTTTGTCCGCGCCGTTTTGGGAGGAAACGCGGAGAAGCTCCGTTTGGGGAGGCATGCCTGATGGGATGGGACGATGCGGTCATCAACGCGGGAAAGCTTGAAAATCTCCAGAATGACCCCGGTGCATCCCCCTCGGGCGCCGCGGAGGAGTTCCGCGGACTGGTCGCTCTTCCCGGCCTGATGCTACAGTCCGGCAGAACTCTTCCGGGAGCGGTGCACGCCTATGCGAGGTACGGCGAACTCAACGAGACGAGAGACAATGTGGTGCTTCTCTGTCATGCTCTCACAGGAAGCCACCACGTCGCGGGGACGGATGCGCCGGGGCTTCCCGGGGCATGGTGGGATGCTCTCGTTGGTCCCCATCGGGCTCTCGACACCTCCCGCTACTGCGTCTTCTGCTTCAACATTCTCGGCAGCCCCTACGGCAGCACGAGTCCCGTCTCGCCCGTTCCGGAGACGGGGGTGTCCTACGGCATGCATTTCCCCGTCATTACCGTGCGCGACATGGTTGAGGCCCAGCGTATCGCGCTGGAACAGCTCGGCGTGCACCGCATCGCTGCGGTGGTGGGTGGATCCCTGGGAGGTATGCAGGCTCTCGAATGGCTTTTATCCCATCCCGACAGAGTGGATCGCTGCGCCGTCGTGGCCGCTCCCTGGAGGCTCTATCCCCAGGCCATCGCCTTCAACGAAGTGCAACGCCAGGCCATCATGGCCGATCCCGCCTGGCAGGGTGGTGCCTATCCTCCCGGCGAGGGCCCCAGAAAGGGGCTTTCCGTGGCGCGTATGCTCGCCATGATCACCTATCGGAGCGAACAGGTCTTTGTAGACCGTTGGATGCGGAGTGTCGCACGGGGAAACCCTCTGGAGTGGGAGGGGCAGTTTCAGGTGGAAAGCTACCTGCATCACCAGGGAGAATCGCTTGTGCGACGTTTCGACGCGAATTGCTATCTCTACCTCTCCCGGGCGATGGACCTGCACGATGCCGGAGAGGGACGGAGCCCGGAATTCCTCCGCAGTGCTCTTGCGGGGAAACATCTGCTCGCCGTGGGTATCGGAAGCGACCTGCTCTTTCCCAACTGGCAGGTGGAGGAGCTGTCCCGTCTCGCCGCAGATCGGGGCGCGCATGCCACCTACGAGGAGATCGAGAGTGACCATGGGCACGATGCCTTTCTCATCGACGTCGACCAGGTGGACGAGATGTTGCGGCGCTTCTGGCGTTCCAGCGGGCTTTGAGTTACGGGGTGGCGCTTTTTCGAGTACGTTTTCCGCAAAAGGAAGTGCTCTTGCCGTGAACGTCACGGAACATCCTTTCGGAGTTACCGGAAAAAACGAGGAGGTCACCCTCTACCTTCTGGAAGGGGGCGGGCTGGTTCTCTCGTGTCTCAATTACGGCGGGGCGGTGGTGGAGCTTCTCGCACCCGACCGGGAGGGCATGATGCAGAACGTCGTGCTCGGTTACGACGATCTCGCGGGGTACGAGAAAAATCCCAACTGGTTCGGAGTCCTCTGTGGACCCACGGCAGGGCGCATTTCCGGTGCATCCTTCTCGCTCGATGGAAACGTTTTTCCCCTCACTGCCAACGACGGTACCGCCTGTCTGCATGGCGGTGCCTGCGACTTCTCCCGTCGCCTCTGGCAGGGTGAGTCCTTTCGCGAAGCCCACAGGGTCGGGCTTCGTCTGTGCACCGTGAGTCCGGACGGAGAGGGCGGCTATCCGGGGAGAGTGCGGCTGTGCGTCACCTACACCCTCGACGACGAAGGGGTGTTCGCCATCGACTACGAGGGAGAGACGGACAGCCCGACACTCCTCGACCCGACCTTCCACGGGTATTTCAATCTCTCCGGAAACGGCACCGCCTCCGGCCTGGACCAGGAACTGCGCATCGACGCCGCGACGTTTCTCCCCCTTGATGCGCGCCATCTTCCGGAGCCGCCGTTGTCGGTGGAGGGAACGCCCTTCGACTTCCGGCGTTCCGTGTCGATCCGGAAAAACCTGGAGCGTCCGCATCCCCAGATGGTACGCGGGAGGGGATACGACCATGCCTTTGTGTTGCGTGCTTCCGGCGAAGAATTCCCTTCTGCGCCCCAGGTGAGGCTGTGCGATCCGTCCTCGGGGCGAGTGCTCGAAATGACCACGTCGGAACCGTGCGTGGTGTTCTACTCGGGAGGGTGGATCGCCGAAGGAGAACGTCTTCGCGGAGGTACCGTGAGCGCTCCTCATGCGGGTGTTGCCCTGGAGGCGCAATGGTATCCCAATGCGGTGAACAGCCCCTTTCTTCCCCTTCGGGTTCTCCGTCCCGGAACGGTCTTCCGGAGCCGTACGGTCTATCGGTTCAGCGTTGTCCGAAGTTTTTCCCCGGAGGCGTGAGACCTGGTGCAACGGTCCGGGGATGTTCTGCATCGAGAAAGGGTGTGCGGACACGGGGACATGATTTCTTCCGGTGCGACTTGGCTCAGGAAATGCGGCGGGCCCCCTCGCCCGCGGTGGTGCGCAGGAATGTGCATTCCCTGCCGGTGAAGCCCAGGTAGCTTTTCCCCACAGCCTCCACGAACTCCTCGTATCCGCTGCGTTCCACCAGGGCGATGGCGCACCCGCCGAAACCACCGCCGGTCATTCGGGCTCCGAGACACGACCATTGCTGCCACGCCGATTCCACAAGGCAGTCCAGATCACGTCCCGTGACATCGTAATCGAACTGCAGGGAGAGGTGCGAGGCGTTGAGAAGCGCGCCGAAGCTGCGTAGCCGCTCCGTCCCGCCGGACTCGTTCCGGCGCAGCAGTCGCACTGCGGCGATGGTTCGGCGGTTTTCCAGGACCGCGTGGCGGGCCCGGCGGCGGCAGACCGGATCTTCGATTGCCGAAGACCAGTCCTCGAACGTTGCCTCGTCCAGTTCTCCAAGACTCCCCACGGCGAGCCCGGCGTTTCGGAGTGACTGCAGTGCCCGTTCGCATTCCTCCCGGCGCTCGTTGTACTTGGATCCCGCCAGTTCCCGCGGCGCGTTGGAGTTCATGATGACGAGATCGCAGTCGCCGAGATCGAGCGGCACCTCCTCGTGGTGGAGTGTCGCGCAGTCCAGGAAGAGCGCCGTGTCGGCCCTGCCCAGGGCAATGGCGAACTGATCCATGATGCCCGACTGCACGCCGATGAAGCGGTTCTCCGTTTCCTTTCCCAGAAGCGCCATGCGGATCCGCCCCGTCTGGTTCTCCAGGCCGAGCCCGAAGAGGCCGGAGAGCATCGTCGCCGTGGCCAGCTCGATGGATGCGGAGGACGAGAGCCCCGCTCCGGTGGGAAGATCCCCCAGATAGACCGCGTCGAACCCCCGGTCCACGGGAAAGCCCGCGTCCCGGAAAATACGCACCACACCCTTGGGATAGTTCGCCCAGTCCGAGCCCGGACTCCGCTCTATGCAATCCATGGAACATGTCGCGATGCCCCGGTGGGGGACATTGCCGGAGTAGAGCCGGAGCGTCCGGTCGTGCCGCAGCCGTGCCGCCATCCATGTTCCCGGCGTGATGGCACAGGGAAAGACATGTCCTCCGTTGTAATCCGTGTGTTCTCCGATGAGGTTGACGCGCCCCGGGGCGAAGGTGACGAACATCTCGTCCGTGTCGCCGCCGAAGATCTCCTTGAAGAGTGCGCGGATTGCCTTTCCTGTCATGACCGACCTCCAGAGGATGATGTTTTTGGAGAACGGAAGGTTCTCCTTTTTCCGGAGTGCTTCGTTCCCGCCACGTCCGATCGCTCTCTCCCCGTTTTTCAGTGGAGGCTACGCTCCAAACGTAATGGCTTCCAGAAGCAAAGACAACAGGCAAACGGCTCGGAAGAAGATGTCCTCCGCTGGAAATGGGACTGCCACACGCCGGACCCGACGAAGAAGTGGCTTACACGAGCTCCCCTCAATCTTAGCGCAAAGGAACGGAAAATGTTTCTCTCCGGCCTGTGGTCAGGCAAACACGGGCGGGTCCCATGCTTCCTGCTCTGTTACGCTTGACGTGGCACTTGAGGGTTGATAAATTCGTAGCGTTAAATAAATAGCGTGTTGTGGAGGCAAGTGGCTTGCGTCGACCGGGTACGGTGGTAAACTGGAGACAGATCATGTTCCGTTCGCTGTTTTTCTTCAGACGGACAGGTCGCTTTCTTTCCAGGGGGTCACGGTTCAGGCCGCACGATCACGATAAAGGTGGAGGTGGTGAATGCAAGGTGAAAACTGCCACAAAAACCCGATCAAGCTAATTCGAAGGGAGATGAAGTGAGTGAAGAACAAGAAAATGCTCGTGCTGGGAATGATAGCGGTGCTTCTTCTGGGCCTGCTGGTCGCCGGTAATCCAGCGGTGGCTGCGGAGAAGGAAATAAAGTGGAAATTCCAGAGCCATCACACTCCGGGCTCCCTTGCGGTCGAGAAGGCAATCAAGCCCTTTATCGAGAGGGTGGAGAAAATGTCCGGAGGCAGGCTGAAGATCAGCCTGCACTACGCCGGAGAACTTGTTGATTATGCGGAAGTGGATGCGGCGCTCCAGGGGAACATGATCCAGATAGCGAATACCAGCTCGTTGTTCTTCCGGGGAGCTCTTCCCATGGGCTGGGTGTCCGCGCCCAATATGCCCCCCTTCATTACCCGGACCAATGACGAATTCAACGAACTCTTCCATCATAGAGGAATCGACACATTAGTAGGAGAAGCGCTGGCGGATCGAGGTATTAAATTCCTCGGCAGCCATAGCGTGGGCAACACCTACTTCTGGAGCAAGAAACCGATCAAATCCCTGGAAGATCTGAAGGGGTTCAAGGTGAGGTTCTTCGGGTCCATGTCGGATTTCGTGGAACACTTCGGAGCTTCTCCGGTCATGCTTCCGCACCCGGAGACCTACATGGCTATCGCCACAGGAACCCTCGACGGCAGCGGTACCGCATGGTGGCTCTATCGGGACCTCAAGCTCTACGAGGTGTGCCCGTATTTCATCGGCCCTGCCCTGCAGGTTCCCCAGGGGATGGAACTTTGGGCGTCCAAGGCGGCATGGGATGCCCTGCCGGAAGATCTCCAGATGATCGTCGAGACGGCGGCGCAAGCCTTCAACACGGATTATATGGACGCCGTCACCATGGAAGAGCGTGAGATGTTCAATAAATCCTTCAAGGAGTGGGGCACTACGTACATCGAATTCAGTGACGAGGACGTGAAGAGAATCGTCACTGAATTCTCCCTGCCCTACCTGGACAAGGTCGCTGCCGAGCAGGGGCCGAAGGATGCGAGAGTTGTCAAGGCGGTCGAGATCATCAAACAGTTCATGAAGGATTACGGATACATAGAATAAACGAACGCGAGAGGCGCCCCCCTTCTCTTCCAAGGGGAGGGGGGTTTTTACAGGTTTTAGCGACGGATGTTTTTCGACGAGGTGATGGGAAGTGCGATTTTTACTTGGCTTTATCGGATTTGTGGATACCATGAATGACCGAATGGGGAAAATCGTCAGTTTTCTCGTCTATCCGGTCATGCTCGTATTGGTGTACGAAGTGGTCATGAGGTATGCCTTCAACAGGCCGACCATCTGGGCCCATGAGACGTCCTGCATGCTCTATGGGGCGCACTTCGTGCTTGGAGGAGCCTATGCACTGCGGCACGATGCGTTCGTCAACGTCGAGGTGTTCTATATGAAGTTTTCCAGACGCACGCAGGCGATCGTCGACCTTGCCACCTGGACGATGTTCTATATCTTCGTGGGCGTCATGCTCTGGAAAAGCCTTCCCTGGGCCTGGACAAGCTTTTCTGTGAAGGAATTCTCCAACAGCACCTGGGGGCCTGCAGTCTGGCCGGTCAAGTGGACCATCCCCTTTGCGGCCTTTTTCATGTTGCTCCAGGGAATGACAAAGACGATCAAGGACAGCTATCTGGCCGTTACCGGACGCGAACTCGTGCCGGTGGCGGACACCGAAGATGCTGTCAGAAGCTGAGGTGCTTCCATGGACATAGGGGTCATTTCGATTCTCCTTTTCGGCAGCATGTTCCTTCTGTTGGCCTCGGGCCTTCCCGTCGCCTTCGTTCTTGGCGGACTGGCTACGGTCTTTACCGCGATCTTCTGGGGTCCCGAGTCTCTCTTCATCATCGTCGCCAGGACGTATTCCATGATGTCCACCACGACCTTGGTTGCCGCGCCTCTTTTCGTCCTCATGGCAACCGTGCTGGAGCGTTCCGGCGTAGCGGAGGACCTGTTCGAGATGATGTACCGGTGGTCGGGGGGTGTCAAGGGAGGACTGGCGGTCGGTACGGTCTTTGCCTGTACGCTCATCGCCGCCATGTCCGGCATCGCCTCCACGGGAGTGGTGGTGATGGGCGTCATGGCTCTTCCCGCCATGCTCAAACGCGGCTACGACAAGAGAATTGCCACGGGCTGCATTCTGGCCGGAGGAGTTCTGGGGCCCCTCATTCCCCCAAGTATCGCGTTGGTGCTTTACGGAACGATTGCCCAGGTCTCCATCGGTGGCCTCTTCGCCGGAGGAATGGGAGCCGGAATGCTGTGCTCGCTGCTGATCATCNNAGCCGGAATATTGTGCTCACTCCTGATTATCGGGTACATACTGATCAAATGCCACATGAATCCGGAGTTGGGGCCGCCTATTCCCCTGGAGGAGCGGTCCGACTGGGGAGCCAAGGTGGCTTCGCTGAAGGGAGTCATTCTTCCGCTTCTCCTGATCACCGCCGTTTTGGGCTCCATCTATTCGGGTATCGCCACGCCCACCGAGGCTGCCGCCGTGGGCGCTTTCGGCGCTTTCGTGTGCAGCGCCATCCACAGACGGTTGAACTGGGAGCTGCTCAAAAGCGTGGCCTATACCACCATAAAGGTGCAGGGCTTCATGATGTGGATTCTTTTCGCCGCCCAGGCATTTGCGGCCGTCTACATGGGTTTGGGTGCCTCGCGGATGGTTATTCGGCTGGTCGAGACCTATGA
>DIMS01000037.1 GCA_002425685.1 Synergistaceae bacterium UBA5560
GGCATCGGCTCGCCCGAGCTTCTCCCGGAGAGCCAGCTCTTTCTTCTGTTTCTCTTCCGATGCGCTTCTCGAGGTCAGACATCGTTCAAGTGCCGCCCTTGCCTCAATGTCACCCGAAGAAAGAGAGAGCAGCTCTTCGTAGACACGAACAGCCTCGTCAATCCGCCCCAGAGCCGCATAGGCATCCCCCAGTCCCCTCAGAGAGGGAAGATGTCCGGCATCAAGAGCGAGAGCCCGGCGAAACGCCACAGAAGCCTCCTCGTGTCTGCCCTGATCCTGTAGTGACTTTCCCTCTGCCAGAAGTGCCTTCGTCTCTTCGGTGACGTGGCGCTCCCGCTCCAGGGAAACCAAACGCTCCTCCTCTTTTCGAGCTTCATCCAAGGCGGAAAGCAGTCGGGAATCATCGGGGTTCAAAGCCAATGCCCGTTCGTAAAGGGCGACGGCCTTCGCTGGTTCCTCCGAACGACGGTACACATCTGCGAGCATATCGAGAATCGAGAGATCCTCCTGGTCGGTTCCGAGCGTTTTTTCCAGAACGCTTTTCGCCTCGTCGTCGCGTCCCAGACGCAAAAGCGCGGTACCCAATCCCTTCTGAGCATCGGGAAGAACCGCAACCCTGGAGAGAGCTTTCCCGAAAGCATCCACCGCCTCCTCGTACGCTCCGAGGTGGAGATAGGCATCTCCCAGACCGGAGTACACCAGCGCATCCCCGGAATCAAGACTTTCGCTCCTGCGGTAGGTCGTTACGGCTTCATCGAAGCGACCAAGCGCGCGCAGTGTTTCACCGAGGAGAAAGTATTCCCCTCCGTTTCCATCGTTTCCGGAAAGTCCCCTTTGGAGATATTCCAGTGCTCCTGAATAGTTCCCCTGCCGGAAGAGACGTTCGCCCGAGGCGATAAGGCGGGCCGGGCGCTGCAAATAGGACCACACGCCGAACAGCAGAACCCCCACTGCAAGAAACGACGCGCCGATGAGAAGCCATTTACCCGTCGGAATTCTTCCTCGTTCAACCGTCTTCTCCTCCAGGGGAGACAATGCATCGGCTTCGAGGGGTGAGTGGAACGATTCTTCAGGTTTCGAGTCCGCATTTCCGGCCACGGAAAAGGGTTTCGGGGAGGCATCCCCGGCATCGGAGGATTCGCCCCAAAGCACGGATTCTTCGGCATTCGTTTCGGCTTCGAAAGAACTTTTTTCCAGGAAAGGAACCGGAGGTTCCGGAATTTTCTCCGAAACAGGGGGGTGGGTTTCGCCGAGGCGAGGTTCACGAAGGAAGGAGGCAGGACCGGCATCGCTCACGACGGGCTCCTCCAGCGTTTCCTCCGTCAGTTTTGCCGCCTCTTCCGGAACACCGCCCAGAAAGGCGAAGAGGGCCGAACCGGTCTCGGTCTCGCCGGAGGCGGATGAAAGCGGTCCCTTCGGCATGGGCGCAACGAACGACTCCGGTTGAATCACAGATTCCCGCGCCGTACGAAGCGGAGCGGGCGCTTCGAAAAAGGTCACCAGGGCCTGCGGCAAAGAACCTGCTTCGGCTCCCGGGGAAACCGGAACCGAAGGCGCGGCGAGAAAGCTCGCCAACTCCGTCGGAATCGCTTCTTCTTCGGCAAAAAATACAGGGACGGATTGTCCGCCCGTCTCCCTGGTTTCCGCATAACCGAACGCATTCGCCCAGGACGGCATCGTTCCTTCCGTACCCGGAGAGGCACGCAACGGGGCAAGGTATTCCCGGGCTTTTTCCCATGCATCCATGGCCCACAAGGCAAGCTCCCGAGAATTCTCGATCTCCTCCCGGAAACGGCGTAGAAACGTCTCCCGCTCCGCTTCGTCCCCCGAAGCGATAAGCGAAACAAGCCCGTACTCCAGGGCACGGACAAGTACGTCTACTTCTTCGGGAAAATTCGGACATCCCTCAAGCAGGAGAAGGCGGAGGCGCCCCGGCTCACGGAGGAGTTCGGCTCCTTGCCGGGAAAGAAGGTCGTACAGCTTCGCCTGTGGCACGTCGTTCATGGGTGGACACCTCCAGGAGCCCTTTGCAGACTGCACGGAATGTATTCCATCATAGCAGAACGTGGAGAAAATGGGAGACTTTGGAAACATCACAATGAAAATCGGAATATCTCTTCGAAAAACGATTGAGAGAGAAACATTCCGGAAAAGAAAATCCCCCTTCCTTCTCTTCGAAGAAAGGGGGACGAGGGTTTACAAAAATGGTGCCGGGGACGAGACTTGAACTCGTACGGGTCTCCCCACACGCCCCTCAAACGTGCGTGTCTACCTATTCCACCACCCCGGCAACGCGAGGCACATTATACTGAGCCTTTCTCTTCCCGTCAACTGTGTTTCTCTTTTTTCCCCTTCTTTTCCCGTTCCGTCGGGGGACGATGTCGAGCAACCTTGCAGTATCGGGAACGATCAGGTCTACTGACGGCGCTCCTTGATGCGGGCAGCCTTGCCGCTGAGACGCCGCAGGTAATAGAGTTTCGCTCTGCGAACCTTACCGAGACGCACGACTTCGATTTTTTCCACGCTGGGGCAATGGAGAGGGAAAATACGCTCCACACCCACCCCGTTGGAAATTTTCCGAACCGTGAACATCTCCTTCAGTCCTCCATGTTTCCTGGCGATGACAACACCTTCGAAAATCTGAATTCTCTCTCTGTTTCCTTCCTTCACTTTCACATGAACCTGCACCGTATCCCCTGCACGAAACGCGGGAAGCTCCTGTTTGCAGTACTTCCTTTCCACCAATGCGATCTTGGGGTCCATCTCATTCCCTCCTCAGGATCTCGCGTACATCCTCTTTCCAGGCGAACGGCCCCATACTCCGGGCCCCGTGTCTCCGTCGTCGTCTCCCGCTACCTCCAGCCGAAAAACCGGTCGAGGAGCACCGAAACGGCACTCCGTACCGAAAGGTGATTATAAGCGCCCTCGCCTCCGCGAATCGGCTGCAGCTGTGCGTCGCACGAAGCGAGCACGCTCTCGTCGAGCCCCCATCCCGTGCCGAACAGAAAAACCACCGGGCGGGCCTCCTCGACAATCCGTCTCTTCAGTTCCAACCAGTGCACCGCGCCTTTTCTCGAACGAGCGCTGGTCCCCACAATCAATGGGGCGCTCCGTTCCTTTTTCTCGATCCACCGGAGCATGCCGCGACACTCCGGGAAAACCTTTATGCGGCGGAGCGCCTCTCCACGTTTGGGATTGAAGGTCGCCCCATATCCTTCGGTCCAATGGGCCACGATGGTTCTCACCATCTCCCTCTGCCCCTCCAGAGGCGTGACGACGCAGAAACGCCGCACGCCGAAGGTGGTGCACGTCCTGGAGATGTCGTGAAGATCGAGTCCGGTCACCGCCGTGGTCGTGACGTTCCCCAGCCTGTCCAGGACAGGATGGTGCAGGAGCGCCACGTAGGCTCCGCAGGGCAGGTAGGGTTGCACGTTCGCCCTGCTGAGAACGTCCGGGCGTCGCCGGAGTGTCCGAAGAACCGCCTGATGCCGCCGCCAGGACCGGACAACTTCGTGGTCACCCGACAGAAGTGCCTCGGGGACGGACTCTCCGCGCCACACCGAGGGGCGGGTGAAATGCGGCGTATCTAGAAAGCCCCGAAAGAACGAGTCCTCTTCGACGGCACTTTCCTTGCCCACCACGCCGGGAATTCTTCGGGCCACGGCGTCGATGAGCACCATGGCGGGCAGTTCCCCCCCCGTGAGCACATAATCGCCGATGGAGACTTCCATATCCACGAAACGGCGCGTAAAGCGCTCGTCCAATCCCTCGTAATGCCCGCAGACAATGAAAAGGTGCTCCTGCGCGGCGAGTGATTCCACCATTTCCTGGGTCAGAACGGCCCCCTGGGGGCTCGTGCCGAGGACGAAGGGACGTCCGCCGTCCGCTGCTGCGGCCTTCTCCAGCGCTTTGGCCAATGGTTCGGCCATGAGCACCATGCCGCCCCCCCCGAAAGCATAATCGTCCACCTGACGATAGGCGCCATCGGCGAAGTCGCGAAGGTCAAGCACCTCCACCACGAGTCGTTCCGCCGCCACCCCTCTCCCCACGATGCTCGTGGAGAGAAAGGATTTCAGAAAATCGGGGAACGCCGTGACGACGGTGATTTTCATTCTTCCCAAAGTCCCTCGGGAATGCGGACTTCCATGATCCGCCTCTCACCGTCCACACGGAGCACCACTTCGCGAACGGCGGGAAACATGCGTTCCTTCCCCTCGAGATCCTCCAGGACATAGATGTCATGAGCTCCCGTCTGCAACACGTTTTTCAAGATGCCGCGCAGCGTTCCGTCTTCCGCGTCCCGGACTTCCATTCCCAGCAGATCTTCCACCCAGAACGCCCCTTCCGGAAGAGGCATGCGCTCTTCCTTGCGCACTTTCACGAGAGCGCCCCGGAGGTTTTCCGCCTCATCGCGGTCCGCAATTTCCTCGGTGGAGACGATAAACTGTCCCTTTCCCTCAAGAACTGCCACATTCGTCACCGTCACCGTGCGGAGATAGGCCCCGGAGGAACGGAAGAGCCGCATTTTCTTCATGGAGAAAAAACGCTCGGGGAAATCCGTGAGAGGAAACACCTTCAGCGCTCCGGCGATACCGTGCGCACCAACCAGGCGTCCCACCGTCACCGGAGGGGCCTCTCCCCCTTTTTCTTCGGGAAGAACGTCATCCTTCGGCATGCTCGAAGCAGCCACCTAGGATTCCTCCACATCAACGTCCACGCGCTCTCCCGCCTTGGAGGCGGCGGCACGCACGACCTGGCGAACCGCGTTGATGGTCGCCCCCTTCTTGCCTATGATGCGGCCCACATCCTCCTGAGCCACGGAGATGCGCACCAGAAAGGACCCATCGTCCTTCCCCTCGCCCGCCACACGCACCGTCTCGGGATCCGTGACAAGCTGCCGCACGATATGATCCACCAATTCGCGATAGTCCGGCATCGTCTTCAGGCTACTGCTTTCTGTTCTCCACGAACTTGTCCCACACTCCGGCCTTTTTGAGGATGGAGCGGGCCGTCTCGGAGGGTTGTGCCCCCTGCTGAAGCCAGTGAAGAGCTCTCTCTTCGTTCACGAGAAGCTCCGCGGGATCCTTCATCACATCGTAGGTACCAAGCATCTCGATGAAACGTCCGTCGCGGGGAGACCGCGAATCCGCCACCACGAGACGATAGAAGGGGTTCTTCTTGCGCCCGTGCCGGGCCAACCGAATGCGTACTGCCATATGTCCCACACCTCCAGATGTAAGTTCAGAAAGGGAGAAGGTTTCGCAGGGAACGAAGCCCTCCCTTGCCGCCGCCTTTGCCGAATTTCTTCCACAGATCCCGCATCTGCTCATATTGCTTGAGCACCTGATTCACCATCTGCACGCTCGTTCCGGAGCCCTGGGCGATGCGCCTGCGCCGACTTCCCTTGATGATCTCCGGACGTTGCCGCTCTTTCTTCGTCATAGACTGGATCACCGCTTTCGTGTGCCGCAGGCGCGACGGATCCAGGTCGGCATCCCGAAAACCCTTCACTCCTCCGGGAATGGGAAGCATTTCCAGAACCTTGTCGAGAGGACCGAGCTTCTCTATCTGGTCCAGTTGCACGAGGAGGTCCTCCATGGTGAGGCGGTTCTTCTTCAGGGCATCCGCCATGCGCTCCGCATCGGCTTCGGTGGTGACCTGCTGGACCCGTTCCATGAGTCCCATCACATCGCCCATACCGAGGATGCGGCTCGTCATTCGCTTGGCATCGAAAATCTCCAGATCTTCAATGCGTTCTCCCACTCCGGCGAGCTTCACGGGCACTCCCGCAGCGGCCCGTATGGCAAGCGCCGCACCGCCCCTGGCGTCTCCGTCGAGTTTGGAGAGGATGACCCCCGTCAACGAAAGCAGACCGTGGAATTTTTCCGCCACGTTCACCGCTTCCTGCCCCGTCATGGCATCCACCACGAGAAGAATTTCGTGGGGCACCACGAGATCCTTCACGGCGGAGAGTTCCGCCATGAGGGGCTCGTCCACGTGGAGACGTCCCGCCGTGTCGAAGAGAATCGTGTCGAACAGGTGGTCCTCGGCGAAACGCAGCGCCGCCTCGGCAACCCGAAGGGGATTGCGCTCTCCCTCGGGAGGGCCGAAAAAACCCACCCGGGCCTGCTCCGCAAGAACGTGGAGCTGTTCTACCGCGGCGGGACGCTGCAGATCGCAGGCGACAACCAGCGGCTTGTGCCCCTTGGCAATGCGCTTGGCGAGCTTCACACAGGTGGTAGTTTTTCCCGAGCCTTGCAAGCCCACGAGCAGGTAGCGCGTCGGAGGTTTGGGCGAGACGACGAGGGGCGACGGCTCGCCACCCATGAGAGCCACGAGTTCGTCCACAACAATGGAGACCACGTGCTGCGCCGGTGTGATGGAGGCCAGAACTTCCTGCCCTACCGCCCGGGCCTGTATCCTGGCGACAAAGTCCTTGACCACCTTGTAGTTCACGTCCGCTTCGAGAAGCGCTCGTCGCACCTCCCGAAGCGCATCGGCCACGTCCGCCTCGGTGAGTTTGCCCTTTCCGCGAAGTCCCTTGAAGATCCCTTCGAGACGTTCCTTCAGGGAATCAAACATGGTCGTCCATCCTTCCCGCCTCCGGAGGAATCCGGCACACGAAATCCGTCCTCAAGCCCGGCAAGCAGCGATTCCGCTCGCGCTGCGAACTCCCCGGGCAGTTCTTCCGCGAATTCCGCGAGAAGTTCCTTCAGCGAATGCACGCCCTCACTCCAAAACGCCTCCCGAGCGTCGATGCGAAGAACCTTCTCCGTCGTCGAGAGCCGCTCCTTTCCACGCTGGAGCAGATCGTGAGCACCTTGCCTGCTGACACCGAGTAACTCCGCGATTTCCGAAAGAGAAAGATCCTCCATGTCGTGCAATTCAAAGGCTCTCCTCTGTTTTTCCGTAAGGAGTGTTCCGTAGAGGTCATACAGACGGGCATAATACATCCGCTCGGAAAGAAGTCCTTCTCCTCCCACGGAAGAAACACCCCCTAGAAAAAACTCCGGCAGCTCTCGGCGTGACGGAAAGGATTATAGGGACATTCCTCCCGCGCGTCAAGGCCTGGGCCTTTACACGAAATGTCCCGGCAAAAAAGTGGAGCGGGAAACCCGCTCCACTTCTACCGATGCTTTCGGAAGCACAAAAGGGCGTTTTCCGGGCCGGAGAGGACTCATTCGTGGGTATGGACGTGAGAATGACCGTGGGAGTGGAAGTGTGGCACCGCATGATCATGACAATGGTGCCCGGCATCGTCCTCGAAGGCACGTTCCTCGACCTCGGCAAGGGCACTCCAAAGCTCCGCCATCGCTCTTCTCCTGTAGCCGATGACGTGGCAGAGCGCACTCTTCGTCTCTTCGTCGTCGATAAGGTGCCATCGGGCGGCGAGGTCGTTCAGGGAACGTAGTTCCTCCGCAAGCGTCTCCCGAAGGAGTTCCGCTATCTCCATCGGATGAGAGACGTGCACGTGTTCCGCATGTTCTTCTCCGCCGGGGGTAATGACTCTGCACATGACTATCCAGCCTCCTTCGTCACGAATCGCCGAACACAGAAAATCGTCGATCCGGTATGCCTTTTCCTCTCCGCTTCGGCTCTTTTCACCCGAAACGGATATGAGACAATGATCCCAGCAGGGGTATCATACTCCAAAACACATCTCATCGCCACGTTGCGAAGGAGGGAGTTTCATGAACGTCATGAAGGAACCTTGGGACAGTTTCCGCAAAGGGCATTACCGAAATCTCGGAGAGACCGTGGCGAAACGCTGCTCTGAAAAGGGCTTCGTCGGCCATTACACCGAAGACGCCGCACAAGCGCTCCGGCTCGTTCTCGATCTCATCCCCGACGGAGCGAAGGTGGGCGTTCCCGGCAGCGTGACCATACGTGAAATCGGCGCCTTCGACGCCCTCGAACGAAAGGGATGTACCGTCGTGCAGCACTGGGATCCGTCCCTGACCACTTCCGCGGCAAAGGCGGAGCGCCTCAAGGAAGAATTCCTCTGTGATGTTCTTCTCGGCAGCACCAACGCCCTGACTCACGACGGAACCCTCGTCAACATCGACGGCACGGGAAACCGCGTGGCCGCCATGGCCTGGGGAACGAGCAAGGTCATTCTCGTGGCGGGCATCAACAAGATCGCCCGCAATCTGGAACAGGCCCTGGTCAAGATACGCGACTGGGCCACGCCGATCAACGCCCTTCGTCTTGCCATGGACATCCCCTGCGCAAAAGTCGGGTACTGTGTGGACTGCAATCATCCCCAGCGGGCATGCCGGGCAGTTCTCACCATGGAACGGGCGCCCTTCGGAAGAGAGATCCATGTGATCATCGTGGGGGAGCATCTGGGTTTCTAAACCTCGACTTTTTTCTGCTTTGGACCCGCGTGCGGAGCGTGACCCAGCTCTTTCGCAGCGCGACGCACCGCAGAGAGCATCCTTTTCGTGAAACGGAGTGCTGTGTGCCCTGGACAAAGCCACACGCAAGCCGTTACGTCGCAATCCCGGGGACTGCAAACCGGCCGGTGGAGATGCGGTTGACCGCGTCTCTCCCGGCTGGCGTTTTCCTATCTCCGCCATGTTCCGGGGAGGAAGAGCATGAGCACCGTATAGATCTCGAGCCGTCCGAGAAGCATGAACAAGGCAAGCGCCCACTTTCCGAGGGGAGGAACGGCACTGTAGTTGTCCATGGGCCCCACTCCCCCGATGCCGGGACCGATGTTACCGAGCGTTGCGGCAACACTGCCTACGGCGGTGAGCACATCCAATCCGAGAGCCGCCATAATGAGGGTCCCTCCAGCGAAAAGCGCCATATAGAGCAGAAAAAACGCCGTGATCGACCCCACCACGTCGCGAGGTACAACCTTACCTCCAACACGAATGGGAAAGATACCCTGGGGATGAAGAAGTGCATGCATTTCCGCCCTGGCATGACGCAGCATGACCATGACACGAATGTTCTTCAGCCCGCCTCCCGTGGATCCGGCGCATCCGCCTATGAACATGAGGAGAAGAAGAAGCATCTGCGGAAAGAACGGCCACATCTCGTAATCCGCCGTGACGAACCCCGTGGTGGTGAGAATGCTCACCACTTGAAAGGCCGCGTGGCGGAGAGCCGTCAGCGGATCCTCACGAGATCCCCCGAAGACGAGGAAAAGAGTGACGAGGACCGTCGCCCCGAGAACGAGCCGCGTGTAGAAACGGAACTCCGGGTCCCGCCAGAAGGCTCCCCGGTCTCCCTTGAGAAAGAGAAAATGCAGGACGAAGTTCGCCCCCGCGAGAAACATGAAGAGGATGATGACCCAGTCGAAATACGCGTTGTCATACTGCCCGACGCTCCCATTGAGCGGAGAAAACCCTCCTGTAGCCATGGTTCCGAAGGTGTGCGTGAGTGCTTCGAAGAGGGGCATGCCCCCCAGGAGAAGCGCGAGTGTCTCCGCCAGCGAAAGAAGCACATAGACGACCCACAGAAGAAGCGCCGTCTGCTGCACCCGGGGAGTCAGTTTCTCCGGAATGGGGCCGGGGACTTCCGCCTTGTACAGCTGCATCCCTCCCACCCCGAGAAAGGGCAGCACAGCGAGACTCAGCACGATGATCCCCATCCCCCCCAGCCAGTGCGTAAGGCTTCTCCAGAAGAGAATTCCCCTCGGACTGGACTGGATATCCGTCAAAACCGAGGCCCCGGTGGTGGTGAACCCCGACATGGCCTCGAAGAAACCGTCCGTGTAGGTCGTCACCGTTCCGGAAAACAGAAAGGGGAGGCCTCCGATGGCGGAGGCGACAATCCACGAAAGAGACACTACGGCAAAGGCCTCCTTCGGGCCGAGTTCCGCAGTTGCGGCATTCTTCCCCAATGCGAAGAGAAGGCCCGACAGGAGAAGACCGACGCAGAAGGAGAAGAACAGCGGAGACAGATCGGCACTCCGATCCTTGACGGCCCAGAGCATGGGCCAGATCATGAAGAGAGAGACCACGGCACCGACAAGGGCGAGTACTCTGCAGACGATGGAGAAACGCATCTATTCCACCCCCAGGACCTCAAGGGCTCTGGGCATGAGTTCGTTGGAGGCGAAAAGGATGATCCTGTCGCCCTCCCGCAGAACCGTGTCCCCCGAAGGGACGAAGGCCTCTCTTCCCCGCTCCACGAGAGCAAGGATGATTCCCTTGGGCAGTCCCAATTTCTGCACTTCCTCCCCTACGGCGGAACTCGATGCGGGGATGGTGGTCTCCAACATCTCCGCACCAATGGATTCAAGGAGAGAGAGTTGCCCCGAGGCCCTGGGGAAACGAACATGCCGCATGATGATGGATGCCAGGGCCTGGTTTGGATTCACCATGGCGTCCACTTCCACATGCCGCTCCATCTGGAGGAAAGACTTCCGCCGCACCACGGCGACGCTTTTCGCCGCACCCAGGCTCTTCCCCAGAATGCCGATGAGAATGTTCGCCTCATCGCTCGCCGTGGTGGTGACGAATCCGTCCGCCTCGGCCACGCCTTCGTACTGGAGCAGTTCCTTGTCGGTGCCTTCGCCGCAGAGCACGATGGTGCGTTCCAGCTCTCCGGCAAGCCGGTCACACTTCTCTCTGTCCTGGTCGATGAGGCGGATGTCCACCCCGGAAACCCGGAGTTCCAATCTTCGGGCAACCTGGTATCCTATCTTTCCTCCACCCACGATGAGAACCCGGCGGAGCGGACGGCTTTTTCGCAGGCCGAACAGTTCCTCCAAGCGCCAGACCTGATCCCTGGCGCAAACCACATAGCAAAGGTCACCCGCAAGGAGCGAATCCTCACCGGAGGGAACAAACCCCTCTTCACCTCTGTCCACATAGATTACGACGGAAACAAGAGTTGGAAAGGATTTTCTTAATTCTTTCAAGGGCGTCGCAACAAGAGGGGACCTCTCGGCAATGCGGAAGGCATAGACTCCTGCCTTCCCTCCGGCGATCTCCACGGTCCGGACAGCGGAGGAGACGGCGAGCAGTTCCTCGATCTCCCGGGCGACGGAACGCTCAGGGGAGATGAGCATGTCGATGCCGAGTTCCCGGGACCAGTTTTCGTTGTCCGTGAATTCCAGGCTTCTGGCCCGCCCCATCACCTTGGGCGTTCCCGCCCGTTTCGCGATCCAGCATGCGAGGATGTTCACTTCGTCGTGATTCGTACAGGCGATGAGCAGATCCGTAGCGCAGGGGACACAGATGCCGGCCCGTTCGAGGACATGAGGACGGGCTCCGTTCCCCCGGACGACCATCACGTCAAGTTCGTTTTCAACCTTGGCGGCCTTGGCTTCATCCGCCTCGACCACCGTGACGTCATGCCCCTCCTGGGAGAGCTGCGACGCCACGGCAAATCCCACTTCTCCCGCTCCGACGATCACTATGCGCACACTCTCTCACCTCTTCACAAACCGATGAACATTTCCTCATCCCCGCTTTGGTGGTACACTCTTCCGGGAATTTTCAAGGAGGTGTCATCTCTTGCCCAGACGCGGTACGTTCGCCCTCGTCATCGCCGGCGGTCCGACCCTGCCCCCTTCCCGAGAAAAAAGGGAAGAGAACGGCAAGGAACATCCTCTTTACGACCTTTCCGTCTTTCCACACTTGAGCGAACTGGACGTGGAGATCGTGGAATGGAGCCGCCAACCCACGAGCCACTATACCATACGGATGGCGACGGATCTGGTGGAACTCCTGCGAAAACTCGTCGAAGACGGCGTTTCCGGCATCGTCGTCTCCTCCGGAACAGATCTTCTGGAGGAAGTGGCCTACCTCACGGACCTTCTCTGGGTCTATCCACAACCCGTGGTCTTCACCGGAGCGCTCGTCCAGTGGGAAAACCTCGGCTCCGATGCAGCGGTCAATCTGTATCAGTCCTTCCTCGCCGCCACGTCGGAATCCGTGTGGGGGCTCGGTGTCGTAGTGTGCATGCAGGACCAGATCTTCAGCGCCTCGGAAGTGACGAGAGACGTGAGCCACCGGAGAGATGCCTTCGCCGCCCCGGGAAGAGGCCCCATCGGTGAAATCACCGGAGAACAGGTCCTCGTCAACCGGCGCCCCACACGCCCCACCGCACTGGGAGAATCCGTTATTCCCGCCAGGGAAGTCGAACTGATCACCGCGTCTCTGGGAAGCGGAGACCGCCTTCTCGCCTGCCTGAGCCAGGCATCGGACCTGGACGGACTCGTCATCGCCGGATTCGGCATGGGCAATGTCCCCCCCTCGTGGCTGCCTCACCTGAAAAGTCTCGTGCGCAGGGAAATCCCTCTTGTCGTCACCTCCCGATGCAATCAGGGGCGAGTCGTCAAGAACCGATCCTACGAGGGAAGCGCCGCCAAGCTCGTGGAAATGGGCGCTCTCGACGGAGGTGCACTCCGCCCTCAACAGGCACGCCTTCGCCTCGCCGTCGGCCTCGGTGCCGGACTCACCGGAAAAGATCTCCAGCGCTACCTCCTTGAAGGCTGAGAACACGCGTCCTTCCGCACCCATGACCTGGAAAAGGGACTATCTCCTTCTGTGGAGCACCGCGTTTCTTCATCTGTGCGTCGCTATGACGTTCTTTGCTTTCCCCATCCAACTGGTCCGATGGGGGTTTTCCACCATGGACGTGGCCTGGCTGGCTTTTTCCATGGATTGCGCGCTCGTCCTCGTTCGTCCCGTCGTCAAATGGGTTCTCGATCACATGGGGCCCAAATCAACTCTCATGCTCGCCTCCGCGCTTCTAGCCCTGGCCTCCCTGGCAATGTATCTGGCAGACGACCGTTTCTGGCTTCTGGTTCCGGCAAAAATGCTTCACGGTGTCTCCCTGTCGTTTCTCCTCGTGGCATACATCGTCTACGCCTCGCACGCACTTCCTCTCCCTCTCCTCCAGCGCGGGCTTTCCTGGCTCGGGCTCACCACCATCCTGCCACAACTGGTGATCGTTCCCTTTGCGGAGAAGCTCCTCCTCTCGGAGCACGTAGGGCTCTTTTTCTTCTCCCTCGGATTTTTGGCCATCGTTGCCCTGCTCTGTGCATCCCTCCTCACCTTCCGGGACGTCCCTCCGGAGGAGAGCCGGAGCTCTTCCGACAACATGCTGCAGAATTCCCTTTTCCGGCAGATTCTCACGATCACCTTCGCGCAGAACCTCGTGAACTGCATCGTTCAGACATTCGTCGCACTCCTTGCCGCATCCCGGGGCAGCTACGCTTCGGCCTTCTTTATTCCCTACAGCCTCGGCAATCTCCTCACCCGGGGAATTCTGGCCCGGCGCATCAGTCTTTTCCTCCCCATGTCCGTGGTCCTCACCTCGCTCTGCGGTATCTCCGTCGCCGTCTTCGGCATCAGCCTGGCGAAGACGACCGCCGTACTTGCTCTTTTCTCAGGACTCTACGGCCTCTTTCAGGGACCGCTCGACCCCTCGATGATGGCCCTTACGGCACGGCTGTTTCCGAAGAAACGCAACGCCGCCTTCACGGGGTACATGACGTCCCAGGACACCGCATGGGCGCTTGGTCCGCTTTTCGGGGGCAGCATCGGCGGCCATTCTCTCGCCTCGATCTTTTTTCTGTCCGGAGGATTGGCCGTCACCTCCACGGTAGCCTGCTGGAAATGGTTCCGCCCTCAGGCCGCACCGACATCTTCCGATTCCCCTCCCTCTTCCGAAGAAAAACGACCGGACATTCTCTCCTGAAATTCGCCTTACCCATTGCACTTTCACTGTGCTATGGTAGAATACGAGTAAACACAAGAAACGAGGAGGTGGAGACCATGCGTTACGCGGCGACCAGCGAAATAGTGGCCATCCGGCTCTCCGAGGGTGAAGATGTGCGGAGCTGTATTGCCCGAGTGTGTGAGGAGAACAACATTGATTCCGCCGTGGTCGTAGGCGGCGTGGGCATGCTGCGGGACGTCACGTTCGGCTGGTTCAACGGCAACGAATACGTGACGAAGGAATACGGCGAGGTCTTCGAACTTCTTGCGTTGAGCGGCAACGTGAGCATCAAGGATCAGGCACTCTATCCCCACCTGCACGGCGCCTTGAGCAAACCCGACCACTCCGTGGTGGGAGGACACCTCCTCCGAGCAGTGGCGGACCATAACGTGGAACTCTTCCTCAAGCCGCTGAACACCATCAGTCTCGCCCGCAAATTCGACGGGTGGTTCGACGCGATTCTCCCGCTCAAAAGAGAATAACCAGGAACGAGGCAATAACGGAGAACGAGAGACGCACAACGAGGGAGCCCGGCGGCTCCCTCGTTGCGTCGCATGCATTGGAGCAGTTATGGGAAAGGCGTCAAGAACACCAAGAACATCGTCACCTTTTGATGTCCCTGGCCTCGCCTCCGGTGATGCGTCGCAACTCCTCCGGCGAAACGGGGAAGAAAGCGTGGTCCGACCCTGCCGCTGCCCACACCACGGAGAACTGAAAGAGCTCCTCGTCAAGCAACGCAAAAGGCTGCTCCGGATATCCCACGGGAGGAACACCGCCGATGCGGAACCCCGAGTAGGCAAAGACAAAATCGGGATCGCACATGCGCACTTTTCGGACATCCAGATGCCGCTTCACCTTCTTCATGTCCACCTTGTTCGGACCACTCATGAGAGCGAGCACGGGCCTTTCGTCGGCGAAAAGCAGAATACTCTTGAGGATTTCCGACGGCGGCACACCCACGGCCACAGAGGCATCCTCAACGGTGAAGATGGTCGCCTCGGTCACTCGGATCTCCACGGGGAATCCCGCTTCGTGGAGCCATTTACGGACTTTTTCGACAGGATCCGCTTGCTGCGTCTGCTGCAACGGCTGTTCCCCTCCTCGGTGTTTTTCTATTCCTGGGCTGCTTCCTCTTCGACGAATTCCTGTACTTCCACTTCGGAGGGTGCCTCAGCAGCCTCTCCTCCCTGCAGGGTCCCGCCGTTTTCACCGGACGACGGTGCGGATCCGGCGTAGAGCAGGCTATACACAAAGTGATTGGCCATGACCTTGCGGACATACCCGTTGGTCTCCTCGTAGGGGACACTCTCCGCCCATTCACGAATGTCCCGGCCGTTTTCGAGCCAGCGTTTCACCGCCCCACCACCGGCGTTGTAGGCGGCGACGGCATGTTCGATGGCGTCGAACCGTTTGAGGTTCATGGAAAGATGGGCTGTTCCCAAGAGAATGTTCGTCTCCGGCTTATAGGCGTTTCCCAGCTCCATGCCCAAGCCTTTCGCTTCGCCCTTTGCCGTGGCGGGCATGAGCTGCATGAGTCCCATGGCACCCACATAGCTGGTGGCATTGGGATCGAAGGCACTTTCCTGACGCATTATCGCCCAGAGCAGATGTGGGTCCACCCCGAAACGCTGTGCCGCGGCGAGAATTTCTTTTTCGTGGGGCCGGGGATAAAGCATCTCCAGCAACTCCCGCGGAAGCGTCTTTCCCTGTTGAAGAAGCCCTGCCAACGTTCCCGCCAGATGATAGGCACCCCGAATGTCCCCCTGCCATCGGGCAATCCGGGCCGCGTGAAAACGATCCTTGGGGGAGGAACTCTTTCCCAGTTGGATTCTCGCATAGGCGACGAAGCCCCATTGTTCGAGGAGGCTCCCCTCTCCCTGAAGAACAGGAGGCAGGTCGTCGGAGATGGGTTTCGATCCCTGGGGATTCAGCCAAAAGGTATAAACGCTCGTTGGAAACAACTCGCCCAGACGATGGCGGTTCCGGGCGGCGGATGCGCCGTCTCCGACCCGCTCCTGCGCCTCGGCGCTCCAATAAAGGAACCTCGCAGGCCAGTCGCCTCCGGCGGAGGTTTCGAGCCCTTGTTCCCAGAATCGTGCAGCGGTCTTCCACTCGTCGCGCAGCCAGGCGCGCCAACCATCCTCCCAAAGAAGCTCCGCCGCATAGAAGCTGCGGGGAGCCTCCTTCAACAATTTCTCCCGCCATCCCAGGGCTTTTTCCGGAGCGTTCTTTTCCTGAAGCCGCATGAGATAGTACGCTGCGGCCTCCCCGGGTCTTCCCGTGCGTTTTCCCGCCACTTCGGACAGAAGGGAAAGAACGGCATCGCGATAGCCGTTTCTCGCGGCAATGTCCAACCGTTTCACTGCTCGTTCCGCATAGCGGTCTCCCGAGACCGCCACGGTCCTCCAGAGTTCGATACCTTCATTTCCCTTCCCCATGCGGTACAGTGAAAAGGCGTGCCAAAATCGGGCCCTTTCTCCGGCCCCCTTCTTCTCTGCATCCTGGAGGAACTGTGCCGCCTTGGCGTAGTTCTGATCCACGTAGGCGGCATACCCTAACTTCGTCAGGGCGTCGGCACTGAGAGCCTTCTTTTTCCCGAGAAGTTTGAGGGCCGTGCGATTCATGGGGTAATCGTCGAGCATGCGGAGCACATCGGACGTTTCCGCCTCGGGAAACGCCAGAAGTGCGTCGAGTGCAGGCTTGCGCAGCGTCTTGTCGTCTCCGAGTTTCACCATCTGACGGAACCATGTGCGACTCGCCACAGTGTTGCCGAGATCCCGTTCGAGCCGGGCCAGCGCGTACGCCACATAGTATTTGAGCCCCTGAGGTGCTGTTTTCCAGAGGTTCTTCGCCCTTTCAAGTCCGGCTTGTTTTCTGCCCGAACGCTCCTCCCCTAGGACAAAGAGCATCTCCATATAGGGGTGTAATTCCTGAGGGCACTCCTTGCCTATCCTGCGAAAAAGCTCCATGGCCTCTCCGTAACGCCGCTGCAGCCAGAGGGCATTCGCAGCAACAGAGAGCTCCCGGGGAGACAAATCGGCACTCCTGGCAACTACAAGAGCATTCAGGGGCTGCCATTTTCTGTTCCAGAAAAGGACATCTACGGAATCGTTTTCTTTCCCCTCCGCTCCGGAAGGTTGTCCGGCAAGAACGAAGAAGCAAAGCCCGATGCAAAAGAAGAGCACCAACGAAATCCCGGTTCGCCCTCGTGGAAGAAATCGCGGACGCCCCGAAGACAGGAAGTGAAAGAACACTTCCTCCGCGAACAACCTCACGACGTCTCCACCTCCTGACGGAGAAAGTCAACAAGGGTCTTCACCGGCCGAAAAGCCAGGCTGCCGTGAACGAAGAAGAACGGGCGCAGGAGAGGCGGCGCAAAGGGACGCGCCACAAGGTTGCCGTCGGGAGGAACCGCAAGCGAGGAGACCACCGCCATTCCCCCTCCGGCCGCAACGGCCTTCACCAATGCGGCGGTATGGCCGAAACGCAGCGGAGAGGCGGGAATCGCCCGGCCCTCATTCCGGAGCGCCTCCTCAAGGACATGGCGGGTTCCCGATCCATCGATGCGCCCCACCAATTCCTGCCCGATAAGATCTTCCTGCAGGATGGACTCCCTTTTAGCGAAGGGATGTTCCCGAGGGCAAAGGAGCACGAGTTCATCCGTGAAGAAGTGGGTACTCACGAGCCCCGGCAGATTCCGCTCGGCTCCCACCACGGCCAGATCCACACGTCGTTCCATCAGATCCGACAGCGCCTGCTTCGTGTCCGAGACGGACACCTCCACTTCAACCCGGGGATAGCTCCTGCGGAAACGGACGAGAAGTTCCGGCAGGAGGAAGTCTCCCGGAATCGAACTGGCGCTGAGGCGGACAAGCCCTTCCACTTCTCCGGAAGTCTCGGCGATCTCCTTGCGAACAGCCCTCTGGAGTTCGAGAACCTGCAGGGCATAGCGATAGACAACCTCTCCCTGACGGGTCAACAACGAGCGAGCGTGCCCGCGAACGAGAAGATCCGTTCCGAGCTCCTCTTCAAGTTTGGAAATATGTTTGCTCACTGCGGGCTGAGAGAGTCCCAGAAAGGCGGCCGCTCTCGAAATACTCCCTTTTTCGACAGTGGTGATGAAACTCTCAAGTTCTCTGCTGTCCACGATCTTTTCCGAAGGGTCAGCTCGCCTCGACGAACGCGCCGAGCGCGTCGTCGATGGCGTCCCGGTCGAATCCGACAATGATGCGCCCATCAATGTCGAGGACGGGAACACCCACCTGGCCCGTGAGAGTCTTGATTGTCTCCACCGCGCTCGGATCCCTGGAAATATCGAGTTCCTCGAACGCCACCTCCCGCCTCCGAAGGTATGCCTTCATCTTTTCGCACCAAGGACATGTGGATGTGCTATAAAGCCGGATGGTCATTCCGTTTTCCTCCATTCGACGAAATCTTCAGGGATTGTACCACGAGGCGCAAACCTCTTCACGACTCGTGACCAATCTCCGAAGAATCTCCACAAGTACAGGAATCGCTGTGATTACAGCTGCATCGGACAATTTCTCCCGTCCTGAGGTACTCATGATACCGCTGAAGCCAGCGCGGTGTCGGCAAAGAACAGACGTGCAGAAAACGGAGGAAGGCAGTGAAACGTTCCTGGCAGACGGGTGTAATGCAATGCTCCACCGCGCAGGCGTTCGACAAGGCCGCGTCCTCGTCGAGGCCGAGAACATCCCGGAAAAAGGCACCGAGAAGCCGTTCTCTCTCGATGATTTCCTCGGCCAGACCGGCCCCCGCCTCCGTGAGTTCCAAATAACCGTACCGTTCCTGCCGGACAAGCCCCTCTTCCTTGAGGGGAAGAACACCCCCCACTGCAGTGGGCGCCCGAACACCGAGTTCCGCAGCGAGATCTTTCATGCGCACTACCTTGCGTTCCCGCTGGAGCTTGTATATTGTCTTCAGGTAATCTTCGCCTCGGGACGTCACGGTTGCCATCCGTAAATCAACCTACCTTTGTTAGTGCTTTCTATTTTAGTTTGAGTATGCCTCACGTCGCGCTTTCCGTCAACACGAATTCCTGCGCCCACCTTCCGATGGAGACGAACGGTATCACGAGATCCTCCGTTTCCTGGTGAGGCATGGAACACCGCCACCGCTCCGCATCGCGGAAAGGTGAGGCAAAACAGCGACGAGCCATACAGACAGGGGGTCTCACACATGCCAGCGGACGTGCTTTTCGGATTTCTCGCCGCCACCGCAGCCCTTTGGGAAGTTTACGCAGCGCCGAAGCCAGGCCTTGTGGATCGTTTTTCCTCGGGAGCCCACAAGGACATGGATTTCGACCTCTTTGTCACGAGCGCCCGGTCTCTCGCGCCTCAATGGCGGGAACAGGCCCGGGTGGGGTTGGAAGCCGTTCCTCCCGAAAAAGCGCTCGCCCGCCTTCGGGAAAACGGTCTTTTCATGGAAAAAACCATGTTCTCCGCAACGGAAGGCATCAACACCCACAAGGGCTTGATCTTCATTCTCTCCCTGCTCCTGTACGGTGGGGGGCGGTGTGTGGCACTGAAAACCCCACCCGCGGCAGAGCATCTCTGCCACATCGCTTCTCTACCCGTCCGGGGATGCGTGGCCGGAGAACTCGCACTGTTGCGTTCATCGCTCCCGTCGAGACCCCTGACCCATGGAGAGAAACTCTACCTAACACACGGCGTCACAGGCATCCGAGGGGAAGCCGAGGCAGGTTTCCCCTCGTTACTCCACCATGGCCTTCCCGCCCTGAAAGATGCGTTACAAAGGGGAAGTTCCTTCAACGACGCAGCCCTCCACTGCCTGCTTCATCTCATGCTCGTCGGTGAGGACAGCAACGTCATGCATCGAAAAGGGTTTCTCTTCTGGATGGAAGAATACAAACGGGTCGTTCTGGACGTACTCGAACAGGG
The DNA here is from genome assembly GCA_002425685.1 of Synergistaceae bacterium UBA5560. Taxonomy (GTDB): domain Bacteria; phylum Synergistota; class Synergistia; order Synergistales; family Aminiphilaceae; genus Aminiphilus. The sequence goes on from DIMS01000037.1 coordinate 19,608, forward strand.
AAGCGTCTTCACCGCCGAAGGACGCAACAGAGTACGCGCCCTTGACGAACGGTTCTCCTCCGAAGGGATCAGCCCGGGAGGTGCGGCGGACCTGCTCGCGGCAACAATATTTCTCCACTGGTGCGAGAAAGTCGGAAGCCGGTTTTTCGAATGAGATTTTTTCTCGGAACTCGTGACACGAAAGAGTGCTTTCTCGAAAGAGATGACACCAATGAGGAGAAGCGCGGGAACTCTCGTCTCCGCGCCGCATCGAGGAACGATAAGGGAAAGGCGCCACCAAGCGTTTGAGATATCAGGGCGAAAAGGCCGCTCCAGGCCCCGACGGCGACATGAGGAGGGAGTCCGAGGGGGAATGATCATCGCCGAGAAAAGGGCGCTTATGTCTCCTGGTCCGCAGCACTCCTTGTCAACGGTGACGCTGCCGCGTATAATGCCTCCCGCATCCGGGGAACCGTCCGCAACAACCGAGACCGATCCAGAGAAAAACCGACCGGAACGTTTCCGCTCTTCAACACAGGGCAGGGGGTACAACACCATGCGGCGGATTCCTTTTTTTCTTTCAATGAAGGGGTGCCCTTCCCGCTGCGTCTACTGCGATCAGCGGGAAATCACCGGAGCTGAACCGCCCTCTCCCCGGGATGTCGCAGAAACCATCTTCACTCGCAGCAGAGGCATCTCCTCGGGAGAGGGGCAGGAAACGCCGTCTCCCGAGCCGTTCGAAGTCTGCTTCTTCGGAGGCAGCTTCACCTGCCTTCCCAGACCACTTCTTCGGGAATATCTGCAGTCCTTCCGAAAAGCTCCTCCGGGAAGCCTGCTCCGTTTCTCCACACATCCCCGCTGCCTTGACGACGCCTCTCTCCTGGAAGAACTGGAAACCTATCCGATCTCAGCAGCGGAACTCGGGGCTGCTTCGCTCGATGCAAGGGTCCTCATCGCATCACACCGAAATCACGACGGAGAGACGGTCCTCTCGGGCATCGAAAAACTTCGTGCCCGCAACATGCCTGTCGGAGTCCAACTCATGCTGGGTCTTCCGGAGCAAGATCTTTCCTCGGCGCTGGAAGACCTCCGCCGCCTCGCCGTTCTTCCGGACTCCCGACAACTTCCGTTGCGTCTGTATCCCTGTCTCGTTCTTGCCGGTACGGAACTGGAACGGCGCTTTCACCAGGGACGATACGAACCGCTCTCCGTGGAGGACGCGGCAATACAGGGAGGCCGATGGTTTCTGCTTGCAAAAAAACTTGAGTTTCCCGTTCTGCGTATCGGACTCCAGGAAACGGTTTCTCTGCGAAATTCCGTTGTCGCCGGTCCCTACCACCCGGCCCTGGGTGAACTGGTTCGAGGCTCGGCTCTGGCACTGGAGCTTGCCGAAACAACCCCCCGCGGTCCCTGGGTCGTTCCCGCAGCACAGCGCTCCCTGCTCACGGGACACGGCGGATGGGGAATACGCCTTCTCTCCCGCATCACCGGCGCAGAGCCCGTCGAGGTCCTCCGTCTTCTCTTCTGGACTGGAGAGGAAAAAAATCAGAGAAGGAGCGACTCCTCAAAAAGCATGCCCGGCAATAAAGGCAACGGACCGCATGGAGCGAAGGTGGACAATGAAGAGAGGAAGGTGCCATGAAGGAAAATACCGGCTCGGAACACGAAAAAACATCACCTCCTCCGGAAGAGGGTGTGACCGGGGGTGCCCGGAACAAAGGCCTGGACATGGGTTCCGGCCCTGTGGGCAGGACACTGTTGCGCCTTGCCCTTCCCTCCATGGCATCCATGCTCTTTCATACCCTTTTCTATCTTGTGGACACGATTTTCATCGCATGGCTCGGCGGAGCCCCTCTTGCCGCGGCATCCCTCACCTTTCCTCTTCTGTTTATCTCTTTTGCTCTCACCAACGGCATGGCCGTGGGATGCACGGCCCTCGTGAGCCGAAATCTGGGAGCGAACAATCTTGCAAGCGCCCGTACCACCGCACGGGCAGGACTCATTCTTACGCTTCTCCTTTCACTGACGACCATGCCCCTTCTCTACAGACCTTTCTCGGACATCTTCTTCGCGGCCCTCGGCGGCGAGAACATGGTCCTGGAAGAATGCTACCGCTACAACTACTGGATTCTTCTCGGCATGCCCCTCATGGCCTATTCCATCCTCGCGGACAGCACCTTCCGCAGCCAGGGCAACACGATGGTTCCTCTGGTGAGTATGGTCCTCGGCAACGGACTCAACGCTCTGCTGGATCCGTTGTTCATGTTCACCTTCGACTGGGGTATCGCGGGGGCGAGCCTCGCCACTCTCGTGGGCCGCATCGCCTCGATTCTCTACGTCGCCGCTGCACTGCGCAGGTCAAGTGACATTGCCCTGCCACTTTTTCCCCTTTGGGAACCTACCTTTGCCGCCGCATGGAGACGCATCATCGCTGTGGGACTCCCCGTTGCCCTCTCCCAAAGCAGCATGTCCCTCGGCATGGCCGGCGTGAACAAGGTTCTCTCCACGTTCGGATCCGACGCGATAGGAGCCTGGATGCTCGGCAACCGCATAGAGGGGCTGGCTTTTCTGCCCGTCTTCGGCATCAATGCCGCACTGATCCCCTTTGTGGGGCACAATCTCGGCAAAGGCGACCTCGGACGAATCAAGGAAGGCGTCCGCCTGGCAGCGACGACCAATACGATTATGATGCTCGTCGTGGGAGCACTCATCTTCGCGTTCCCCCATCCCCTGCTCGCCCTCTTCCGCCCCGCCCCAGAGGTCGCCGCCATGGCGGCGGCCTCCATTCGCGCTTCGGTGACAGGCTACGTCTTCACCGCTTTGGATATCACCTACAACGGCTTCTTCCAGGGGACAGGGTACACGTTCTTCGGGATGACGGTCCAGATCGTGAGGACTCTCGTCGTTCGAGCTCCTGCGGCGTATCTCTTCGCGGCGTTCTGGGGCATCGATGGTGTCTGGTGGTGCCAGCCTCTCTCAGCGCTTGTCGCCTTCACTCTCTCCCTGGTCTTTCTCGCCATCGCACAAAAACGAATAGAGAAACTCGACATCCCGTCGTCTTGACTTTCCTCCTGTATTCCGTACACTAAAGTGACGTTAATGTTACCGAAGTTCATCACGCTCACAGGACGGTGACCTCCATGGATCGCTCGCATCTCCAGGCGCTGATGCAGGAGAAAATGGAACAGATGCCCACCAAGGCGAGGCGAGCCGTAGCCTATCTCCTCGGCAACATGAGGGAAGCTGCGTTTCGCTCCATCGGCGAAGTGGCGGACGAACTGGAAGTGTCCAAGGCACAGCTGGTGCGCGTCGCACGCATGCTTGGGTTCGCCGGTTATGCGGAGCTCAAGGACGCGCTGCAAGAAGCCATTCTCGAGCAGGTGAATCCTGCGGCGATGCTCGCGAAGTCCGTGGACAGGGAGGAAAGCCTTCACGAGACCATTCTTCGCATGGAACACGCAAATCTGGATGACACCTGGACTCAGCTCAGCCAGGAAAAAATCCTTGCCTTCTGTCGCCTGATCCGCAAGGCGCGCGATATCTACTGCCTCGGCTGGGGCATCTCTTCGCTCGTCACGGAATCCCTCTACATACGCCTCCGCGTCATGGGACTCGGCGGATATTCCCTTCGGCGGGGATCCCTCACGCTCATCGAACAGGCTCGCTCCGTCGGGCCTGAAGATCTTCTCGTGGTCTGCGAACTGCCCAGTTATGTGGTTGAAGTCACCGAAACCGTCGCGATCTGCCGGAAAAAGGGCGCCTCGGTGATCAGCATTACCGACAGCCCCGCCGCTCCCGTCTGCAAGGAGAGTGAACTTGCCCTCTTCGTAAGTGCCGCGAGCCCGACCTTCGGGAGCAGCATCATCGGACCGCTCTTCCTCGTGCACGTCCTCACCTCGGCCCTCGCCATCAGCCTGGGAGAGCAGGCGAAAAAGGCGCTGGAGGAGCAGACGGCCTTCCTGTACGACACGCGCATTTTCCATCCCGTCTTCGGTCTCAAATACTGATCCCCTTTCGGGAGGCGCAAATGCGCCTCCCGAAAGGGGATCCTTCGTTTCATCCCGAACTCTGCGGAGTTCTTCCGCGTGCAGGCCGACATGGACCCCGTGTCGGCCTGCACCGTCTCAACGGGTGAACACCTCGCCGGGGGCGAGAATCCGCACCTCCGTTTTCCCCCGCAGAAGGGACGCAAAATGCTCCGGGTCGGCAGAAATGAGCGGGAAAGTATCGTAATGCATGGGAACGGTGACTTTGGGACGCAACAACCCGACGGCCCTCACGGCGTCCTCCACGTCCATGACGTAGTTCCCTCCGATGGGCAGCAGCGCCACATCGATCCCTTCGTCGCCCAGGAGTTGCATTTCCATGGTAAGCCCCGTATCGCCCGCGTGGTAGAGTTTCCTGCCCTCGAGTTCCAAGAGAAAACCCGCGGGAGTTCCCCCGTAGAGCACGGTGTCACCGTGGGCAATGCCCGAGCCATGCCATGCCGGCGTCAGCTTCACTCTGCCGAAGGGAAAGATGGCCCGACCACCGATGTGCATGGCGTGGGTGGCGACTCCCTGCCGCTCAAGATAGGCCGCGAGTTCGAAGTTCGTGACCACCGTCGCCCCGGTGCGTTTCGCAATGGCCACGGTGTCACCGAGATGATCCCCATGACCGTGGGTGAGGAAAATGTAGTTCACGTCCTTCGCGGAGTCCGCCGTCCATGCGGCCTTTGGATTTCCCGAGAGAAAGGGATCGATGAGACCCGAGAGCCCTTCGCTCTTCACGTAAAACGCGGCATGTCCGAGAAACGTTATCTGCATTCCCGTCTCCTCCTTGTTCCGGAATTCGCGCGGGGGCCCGCACTTCCATCGGCTCCATTATACCGGAACCATCCCGGCCTTCTCGAAAGAAAACACAACAATGCGGAGAGGAGTGCCCATGGACTCCACCTCCGCATTGTTTCCCTCGTCCCTTTTGCCGCGAAGACTCCGTTTTTCGAGCTTACTCCTTCGAGGGAAGCGCTCTCGTCACATGAAGCTCCGCAAGCTGGCGGTCCTCCACCAGGCCCGGCGCTCCGGACATGAGACACTGAGCCTTCTGCGTCTTGGGAAAAGCCATGACATCCCGTATGGAACGCCCGCCGCAGAGCAGCATGGCCAGACGGTCCAACCCGAAGGCGATGCCTCCGTGCGGTGGCGTTCCGCTCCGCAGCGCATCGAGAAGGAAGCCGAAGCGCTCCTCCGCATCCTGGGGTGTGAAGGCCAGGGCACCGAAGAGTTTCTGCTGCACCTCCGGATCGTGAATGCGTATGGAACCTCCCCCCACCTCGTTGCCGTTGAGAACCATGTCGTAGGCCCGGGAACGCACATTACCGGGATCGCTCTCCAGAAGCCCGAGATCCTCCATGTTCGGCGAGGTGAAGGGATGGTGCACGGCAACCCACCGGTTCTCCTCCTCGTCCCGCTCGAGCAGGGGAAACTCCGTGACCCAAAGAAAGCGCCATCCTTCCTCGACAAGGTTCCGTTCCCGAGCGAGTTCGAGCCGCAGTGTACCGAGGATGCCACAGGCCTTCCTCCAGTCCTTGTCCGCCACGACGAGGAGCGCGTCACCCTCGCCGATTTGAGCCGTAGCACGGAGCCGTTTCTGGGCCTCCTCATCCAGGAATTTGACAAGAGGTCCCTTGAGGGTGCCTTCCTTGACCTGAAAAACCGCGAGACCCGCCGCACCGAGGGCCTTGGCTCTCGCCTCCAGCTCTGCGAACTCCTTCCGCGACAGCGCCGCTCCGCCGGCAAAGGACAATCCGCGGACACTTCCCTTCTCGGTGAGGAGGGTGCGGAACGCCTCCATTCCCGAATCGGCGAAGACGTCGTGAAGGTCCACAAGTTTTGCGGAAACGCGAAGATCCGGTTTGTCGCTTCCGTAGGACTCCATCGCCTCTCTCCAGGTCATCCTGGGAAAAGGCAACGGAAGCTCCTCGCCGAGAATGTCCCTGAAAAGTCCCTGCATGAACTGTTCCATAAGGGACTGAATATCCTCTTCGGTAATGAAGCTCATCTCGATGTCGATCTGGGTGAATTCGGGCTGTCTATCCGCACGAAGATCCTCGTCGCGGAAGCATTTCACGATCTGGTAGTAGCGGTCGCAGCCACCTACCATGAGAATCTGCTTGAAGATCTGGGGAGACTGAGGAAGGGCATAGAACATCCCCGGGTTGACCCGGCTGGGGACAAGGTAGTCCCGAGCACCCTCGGGTGTGGATTTGGTCAACATGGGCGTCTCCACTTCGAGAAAACCCTCCCGGGAGAGAAAGTTTCTCGTAAACAGAGCGATCCGGTGGCGGACCCGAAGATTGTGCTGCAACCTGGGACGCCGTAAATCCAGATATCTGTAGCGGAGGCGGAGGTTTTCGTCAACCTTGTCCACATCGTTCATGTCAAAGGGAAGAGCGCGACTCGGGGAAAGGAGGAGAAAATCCGAAACCGCGACCTCGTGAAATCCTGTACCAATCGAGGGGTTTTCCGTTCCGGCAGGTCTGGCACGTACCACACCCCGGACGGCGAGCACGTACTCGTTCCGCAGTTCTCCCGCCAGGTCATGGATCGCTTCCTGTTCCTCGGGGTTGAATACGATCTGGACAATCCCCGTATGATCCCACAACTCGATGAAGATGATGCCCCCCAGATCACGGCGGCGACGAAGCCATCCGTTGAGACACACTTCCGTTCCTTCGTGACGTGAGCCGACTTCCCCGCAATAGACCGTTCGTTTCCATGTCGCATCGAAAAACCGCCGCTCCATAATACCCATCACCTTCGTATTCCTAGAGTTTCGTCCCTTTTCGAAAAGAGGGGCCGCTGATGCGGCCGGAGAAAGGCTCGCCCGGCTCAGTCGTCTTTCCGGGAAATCCCCTTGTTCGAGAGGAAGCTGCGAATCGATACAACCCCCTCTTCCCGAGCGTACAGATGCTGCTCTCCGCTCTCGAGATCCTTGACGGCCAGCCGGGAAGCGCGTAGCTCTTCGCTGCCGAGAATGCAGGCCAGGAGGGCCCCCTTGCCCGCCGCAACCTTCAATTGCGCTTTCATTCCTTTCCCGGTGAAGTCCATGTCCGCAGCAACGCCGGATTGCCGCAGAAGATGCAGCAACGCGAACGCCTCCGGGCGTGCCTCTTCGTCGGGACAGACCACGAAGACAGCCGGGCGGGGAGCCGAGCCCGTAAAGCATCCCTGCTGTTCCATGGTGAGAACGATCCTTTCAATGCCCGAGGCAAAACCGACACCCGGCACATGCGGTCCGCCTATGACCTCGGCGAGATTATCGTAACGCCCTCCGCCGCACACGGCGTTCTGGGACCCCAGATCCCCCGAGAGCACTTCATAGGCGGTCTTCGTGTAGTAGTCGAGCCCCCGGACCAGGCGCTTGTCCAGGGAGAAACTCGCTCCGATTCCTTCGAGCCCCCGCTGCAGAAGCCCGAAATGGGTACCGCACTCCTCGCAGAGGCTCTCCACAACCGAGGGGGCCTGGTCCGCGATGGCCGCACACTGGGGGTTCTTGCAATCCAGAATACGAAGAGGATTCCTGTCGAACCGACTTCGGCAGGTATCGCACAGCTCGCCCAGACGGGGTTCGAGAAAGCCCCGCAGCGTCTTCCGATAGGTGGGACGACATTCGGGACACCCCACGGAATTGACCTTCACTTCGAGATTGGAAAGTCCGAGACGTCGGTACAGCTCCAGGGAAAGGGCGATGATCTCCACATCGACGAAGGGATCCGCCGCACCGATCGCCTCCACGTCAAGCTGCCAGAACTGACGGTAGCGCCCTTTCTGTGGACGCTCGTAGCGAAACATGGGACCGGCGCACCACAGCTTGACGGGCTGCACCCCTCGGTGCATGCCGTGTTCGAGATAGGAACGAACCATGGAGGCCGTGGCCTCGGGGCGAAGAGTAAGGCTCCGTTCCGCTCGATCCTGGAACGTGTACATCTCCTTTTCCACCACATCCGTCGTCTCACCGATACCCCGGGAAAAGAGTTCCGTGTGCTCGAACACGGGAAGATGGACTTCCGCGTAGCCAAAATCCTCGGCAGTTCGACGGGCGACATCCAGGACAAACGCCCATTTCCACGACTCTTCGGGAAGGATGTCCCGAACTCCGCGGGGTGCCTTGATGCTTTCCATGCCCTACGCCTCCTTCTGGTCTCTGATCCATATGAAAAAGCGACCCGACCCGGAGGGTCGAGCCGCCGCGCACGCACGCACGAATCGCGCCGGTGACCGTGTTCAGCGGGGTTCCACCTGAAATTTGATGGCGGTGCGTTCCTCGCCGTCGATCTCGATCTTGGCGAAAGCAGGTATGCAGATCATGTCGATACCGTTGGGCGCCACGTACCCTCTGGCGATGGAAATGGACTTCACCGCCTGGTTCACCGCCCCGGCACCGACGGCCTGCACCTCGACGCCCCCCTGTTCCCGAAGCACTGCCGCAATGGCACCCGCCACAGCCTTGGGTTGCGAGTTCGCGGACACCTTCAGAACCTCCATGGACTTCCGCCTCCTCTCGATCACACTTGAAAGCGAGGCGGATTGAAGACCTGCGTCCGCCATCTCTTCGTCCATAGTGGATCTCGCCGCGAAGAAGCGCTACATGAAGAAACGGTAACCAGAGACAGGGATCCGATGGTGAGTATATCCCTTTCTCAGAGACCGCGCAAGCAAGGCGGAAACCGGTCCGCCACGGGGAAAAACCGAACGAAAAAAGGCTGAAGAAGGCGAAGATCGCGATGGAATGCGCTCTTCACTTTCTCCAGCCTTCCGGGAACACAAAAGGGCGAAACGAGTCTACTTCGCCGCCTTCTTCATGTACACGTTGCCCTGAGGGATATAGTATTCGCCCTCGGGATAATTCACGAGCTGCCAGAGAAGGGACTTCCCCTTGTTCTCCAACCGCATCATGGCCCGCCCCTTGGTGTCGCTGGCAAAACTCCGGAACTCCACAAGAAAGGCTCCATCCACGTATTTCCCGTAGATGCTGATCTCGCCCTTGCTGGAGTCCACCTTGGCCCCGTTCTCGGCGGTGGCCTCATGGGATCCCTTGATGATGTCATTCTTCTGTGTCAGATTGATGGTGAAGGTGTCTCCCGCCTCGTTCTTCCACGTCCATTTCCCGGAGAAATTCGGAATGGTCGCCGCCGCCAAGGATGCGCCGGCGAAGAGAGCCAGAAGAGCGACAGCGGTACATACTGTGAAAAGGGACTTCTTCATGATTCGAGATTACCTCCTTAAGATGTCTGGCTGAGCTTCGTTTTCCCCTTCATCTTTCGTGCCCAAGCGTAGAGCGTCTTTCAAACCCTCGCGTGCCGCCCTCGACTTCGCCTTCAGGCGAGACCGAACACCCCCTTTTCGGGAAGAATTCGCGAGTTGAACGCGGTCGAACAAAAGACTAACACACCTCGAAGAAGAGACATGCGTAATTTCCCGTAGAATCACGGAGGTAGGGAGGCTTTTCCCCGTGACTCACTCGTTTCGTTCCGGGGAATGCTCTTCTTCCGTGGGATGAGCCGCCTTGGAAACCGGCATGGTGTGCCCTTCGTCCTCGAGGATTCCGAACACGATCAGGAGAAAGAGCAAACCATTGCCGAAATAGACGGCTTTCAACGGGGCAGGAATATGCATGCAGTCGAGGAAACCCAGCGACGGGTAGGCCGATTCGAGACGAATGCCCGCAACATGATACCCCACGTATTCCACGAAAAGAAGGCACGGCACATACAGAAGATATCCGAGCAGAACTCGCCCCCCTGCGGAAACGACACCAACGGATTCGGCGACGCGCTTGGTCAGGTAATGGAGCAGGCAGAAGGCCGTGGGCCACGCGAGAAGAGGAAAAAGAGGAAAGGACAGGAGCCTCACGTCGAACCTCCCGTAGGAATACACGTTCCTGAAAATGCACAGATACCCGAAGGCGATGAAAAGCCCCACGGCAAAATGAAGGGGTACATCCTCCCGAGAGACGAAATGGAGATAGCCCAAGGCAAGCGCGGATGTCACGACAAAGAGCGCACGGGGGGCCACGCCCCAGAGGAGAAAGAGAACCAGGAGCCCGAGAAAGAACAGGATGTCTCCCTTTGGCAGTTCCCGAAAGCGCACGGACATTCCCTCCCTGTCACGCTCACCGGGACGGAGAGTTGCCGGGAAAATCGTAGGCGGGATTTTCCGGAGAGAAATCTGCGTCCGAAAATCCGGGATTTTCCCTCAGATCCTCGTACATGTAGTCCTCCACAAGCCGTTGGTCCCCGTCCTCAAAATCCCAGCTCCGAACCCGCTTCGGAAGCGACGTCTCTTTTTGGAAACAGAATTCCGTTCTGTAGCAGTAAAGGTCGGCGTTCTTCCACTTCGGCAGCTCAAGGATGATACACTCTCCCTCTCCATCCTTCGGAGAGGGGTAAAGGCGCAAGCCGCTCGCGCTCTTTTCCCGGAGCAGCCCCACATTCCCTCGAAGGAGGCGGAGCAGATGTGGAAATCCCGCTTCCGTCACGGGATGTCTGCTCGAGGCAGTCGCCTTCGCTCCCAGAGGATCGAGATTCACGGCGACGAAGGAACCGAACCCGCCGGGATGGACATGAATCCTGCCTTCATTCCAGTCGGATCTCCAGAGAAGTTCCTGCCCCTTCTTCTCCGTCCCGACCCACCGCATGTAGACACTTCGCGGATCGACCCTGAACTTGAGGAAAATCACTTCCTCCGGAAGCTGCCGTCCGTCCTTCCACTCCCGCTTGGTGAACATGCAGGAATACTCCCGGAGCCCTCCCATCGCGGCCTCGAATCGAGCAAGCAGTTCCTCCGCCGCGGCAAGGGCGTCCCCGTCACGGAGCACACGCTCGTCACCGAAAGAGGAAAGCGTGGTCAAACAGAGCAGACAGATCGCGACAAAAAAAGACGCAAGACATCCTCGAATCCGGATTCCTCGACGCAGGAGCATGTTTCTCCACCGTCCTCTCCGTTTCCGGTTCAAGAATCCGCCCAGGGTCTCCCCGCTTGCATTTTCTTTTTTTTCATTCTACCATTCTCGCGATCCACAGAATGCCTCTGCGGGGAGGAAACGCGAATGCGAGTCGGGCCTGTTGCCGCCATTTCGCCCCGGGGGCTCCCATTAGGGGAGGGAATGCCGTGAGAAGAAAGGACAAGGAAATCACCGAACGCCACCTTCTGGAGAATGTCCTGCGCAGGGGCGAGGTCTGCCGTCTGGCTCTGTTCGACGAGGAATACCCGTACATCGTTCCAATGAACTTCGGCTACGAGAACGGAACGCTCTTCCTTCACGGCGCGACGTCGGGGAAAAAGCTCGACCTGATCCGCAGGGACCCCAGAGTCTCCTTCGAAGTGGAGACGGATCTGGAGATTCTGACCGCTGAAAATCCCTGCAACTGGAGTATGCGCTACCGCAGCGTCGTGGGCCGCGGCACTGCGGTCATTCTCGAAACCCCCGAGGAGAAAAGGCACGGATTGAACGCCGTGATCACCCATTACGGGAAAGAGTCCTTTCCTTTTCCCGACGCGGCCCTGCAGGCCGTCGCGGTGATCCGGGTCGACATCGCGGACATGACCGGGAAGGAATCCGGGTTCAAGCAGTCCTAGCGGGAAGGACATCCTAGCCAGGGGTCTTTTTCGCAAGTTCCCCAGGGTCTTTGCCGCAGAGCATCGCACCAGGCGGACCTGCGTCGTCTCCGACGAGGGAGAGAAGGGTCCCGGAGGCATTTCCCCGGGACCCTTCCGAAAACGAAAGGTAATCGTGATCGCGGCAACGAGATTCCTGCCACGGTTCTCCTGCGCTTTTCGCTTCCGCTTCCGCCGCACTCGCCCTCCGCCTCTTGAAAGGCTTCTTACCGCCTCTCAGTGCTCGTCGAAAAGGGATTGGGGATTCACAAGCTGTCCACCGAGACAAAACCCGAAGTGGAGGTGCGGCCCCGTGGCTCTGCCGGTCATTCCGGACTTTCCGAGAACCTGTCCACGCCGCACCAGATCACCCTCCTTCACTGCAATTTCCGAGAGATGCATGTAGAGGGAGATCATGCCGTTCCCCGAATCGATGTAGACACTCTTGCCCGCATAGTAGTGTTCTCCGGTGAGGATGACCACGCCCTCCACCGCAGCTTTCACAGGTGTTCCGGAGGCTGCCCGGAAATCGACTCCGCCATGGGGGGCTCTCGGTTTGTCGTTCAGGATACGTCTTCCCCCGTAGGGGCTCGTGACCACGCCGGGAACCGGACGCTGGAGGGGCAATACCCAGTAACGCCGCGCCGTGAAGGTGTTGCGGGCTTTCAGAACCTGCTCCCGCTCCCGGGCGATACGCTCGAGAACATCCTTTGGAGGGGTCACCATCTTCTCCGGAAGCGAGAGCCTGGTCTCGGGATAGTGTTTTGCCCGCACTGCGATCTTCCGCTGCAGGGCGATCTTCTTTCCTTCCACATCCGCAATGAGGCGAAGTGTCTGCGTGCCCGGTTTGGCTTTACCCACCTCGGTACCGAGAAGGATCTCGCCCTCGCAATCGCCACCACGGCAGCGTAACTCCACATCCAGGAAAATGCCGAGCCAGGCCACCCGAAGGCTTTCCGGCGCCGGGACCGCAGGAAGGCGGACTCGCAACCGAAAGGGTTCGCCGATGTGCACGGTCTCCGGACACTCCACCCCTATCGGCGCAACGGCAAGTGCCGTGGAGACGCTCACACCCATCCCGAAGAGAAAACAGACGAAAAAAACCAGAGAGAACCATCGCCATCCCTTTCCCGCAGAACGTTCCCTTCCGTCACTCCTCCGTTCCATGTTTCCTCTCCTTCCTTCTTTTCGTTTTTCACCGGCCAATCACGGCATCCGTCGAAACACGCCCATGGTCGTTTCCCTCTGCATCGACATCGACCGCCCCGGCTCACCACAGGGTGCCATTCTCCCCGTTTCACCCGGCGGTGGCAAGATCCCTCCCGGTCCGATTCCGCCATTATGCGGCTTGACCGAAAAGACACCATGCAAGAAGATTGGGGAAATCACCTGTGTCACACGAACAGTGACCCCGGCGGCGATGTGCGGTACTCCGTCTTCTTCGCCGTAATTCTCTGGAGGCGTCATGAAACCCGTGCAGATCACCTACATCACCGCCGGCAACGGCCACAAGACCGCTGCCATGGCACTGCGAGAAGCGTTGAACGCACGAAACGTGCCCAACGTGGTCACGGACATCTTCAATTTCTCCAACACTGTCTTCCGCTGGTCCTACAGCGATGCCTACGATTTCATCAGCGAACACTCTCACCTGGCCTGCCGCTTCGTCTACGAACTGCTCGACCGCGACAGAAATTCCAGCGGCGTGGTTCGTCTCGTGGAAAAGCTCCGCGTGAACAACGTGAAGGGATTCATGCGCTTCATGGAGGAAAACATGCCCGACGTGGCGTTGTGCACCCATTATTTTCCGGCGAATGTCCTCTCGCGCATGAAGGAACAGGATCTCTACAGAGGCAAGATCTACACGGTGGTTACCGACTACGGTCTTCACAAACTCTGGAAGAACGACTGCGTGGACGGTTACTTCGTGGCCGGCGACTGGGTCCGTGACGCCCTTCTGGAAATGGGAGTGGAGAGGGAGCGCATCGTGCTCTCGGGAATCCCCGTGCTCCGGAAATACGCGGCCCTGCACCCCGAGGAGGCGGGGGCCGCGCTCCAAACACCCACCCCTCCTCCGCCGACACTCCGCCCCCCCAAAGAAGGGCTTCTCTCGGTACTCTTCGTTACAAGCGCGATTCCGGACAACCAGGCCATCCGCATCATACGGGACATCTTCGACGCGGCAATGCCTCTTGCGCTGACGGTGGTGACCGGAAGAAACCGGGATCTCCTGAGAAAGATCGATGACCTGGATTCCTCGGAAACGGTTATTTTCCGCAAGTTCGGCTTTGTGAACAATCTTCAGGAACTCATGGCCGAGGCGGACGTGATGATCACAAAACCCGGGGGGCTCACCGTGAGCGAAGCTCTCTGCGCAGGCGTTCCCCTCCTTCTGGTGAACCCCATCCCCTATCAGGAGTTGTACAACGCCGCCTATCTCCAGGAAAAAGGTGCGGGCATCCTCGCCCCGGACGAGGCGGACGTGGTCACCTATCTCCGCCTTCTCTTCGCCGACGAGGGAAAGCGTCGGGAAATGCGCAGGAACGCACTGGCTATCGCGGCCCCCCTGGCGGCAGACGTGATCGCCGAGGCGATCATCTCTGAAGGAGTATGTTCCTGAGACACGGAAAGACAGCTCCCGAAAGGCGGGGCAACATCCTTTTCCCCCGGAAAAACACCGCACCAAAAAAAGTGGAGGCCGAAAAGGGCCCCCACCTCGAATTTACCCGTTCCTCTTCTGCCGGAGTTGTTCCAGTTCGACCCGCGTTTTCTCGATATCCGCAGAGATCGTGCGAATCCATTCGTTCCGTTTCGCCTGATCCATCGTCTTGGATTTCGGATCGGTCTGAAGAAAACGAAGTTTCTTCTCCTGGATTTCCAGCCACTCCTCTTTCATTTTCTCCAGCTCGAAATCAGCCCGATCGTCCGCAGTTTCATTCTCTTCCCGGACGAACGCCCTGCTCATCGCGCATCAATCCTTCCTTTTCTTTCCTTTTGTCACCCTTCCGGAACCGCTCCTTGCCGGAGCACTTCATCAAGACTCTCCCGGCGGAAGGGGATCGCCATCGTCATCCATCACGCACGGCCACGAGGCCACCGAGGTTATCCCTTTGGCGGCACTTTTCACGTTCGTCTGCCTGAGGCGGATCTCGTGAGTCGCCGCGTTCACTTCACTCGAGAAAACCGACAGCGTCTTCGGCACGGGACCGTCGCTCATGAGAACGATCCACAGGGGATCCTCGTTCTCGCCACCCTCCTGCGCACCATCCCGAAGATTGGTGCGCAGCACGAGAAAACGAGCACCATTCTTCCGTTTTCCCTGAGTCCTCACATAGGCTTTCGCCCGCTCGTTGGAACTGAACAGTCGTACCGAGGTGATGCGCCCCTCGTCATCGTTCGACTCCACCACCGCGTTGTAAAGCATACGCCGTTTTCGTTCCCGAACTTCCCCGGCCTCCCCCACGCTCAACCCCTCTTTCACGTCATCTCCGGTAGAGTTTGAACAAGGCCTGGGTTCCCTCGTTTTCTCCGCCCTCGCTGGCGAGGCGCTCGTAAAGACCGAGAGAGGTCCTGAGGCCGGGGGCGTCCAGATGCAGCTCTTCCGCCGACGCAAGGGCAATGCGCATGTCCTTGACGAAGTGTTTCACATAGAAACCGGGCTCGAAATCCCCGGAGAGCATTCGCGGTCCCAGTTTCGACAGCGTCCAGCTCCCCGCGGCGCCGCTCTCTATACTGGCAAGCACGTTCCTGGGATCCAGACCGGCTTTTTCCGCGTAGGCAAGGGCTTCGCACACGCCCATCATCTGGGAGGCGATGACAATCTGGTTCGCCATCTTCGCGTGCTGGCCGCTCCCGACCTTGCCCTGGTAGACGATGTTTTTCCCCATGACCTGGAACAGCGGGAGCATGCACCGATAGGCCTCCTCGTCACCACCAACCATGATGGAAAGCCGCGCTTCCCGCGCTCCGAGATCGCCTCCGGAAACCGGTGCATCCAGTGCCGCGACTCCTCGTTTCGACGCTTCGCCATAAATGCGCACCGCCAACTCCGGGCTGGAGGTGGTCATATCCACCACACAACATCCCCTGCGTACGGAAGCCAGAACGCCCCCGTCACCAAAATAGACCTCCTCCACATCCCTGGGGAAACCCACGATGGTGATCACGACATCGCTCCGGGCGGCAAGCTCTCCCACCGTGTCACACCAGAGGGCGCCCTTCGCGACAAGTTCTTCCGCTCTGGATTCGGTTCGGTTGTAAACACAGAGAGGATATCCGGCGGCGTGTATATGCCCCGCCATGCTCCGTCCCATGACACCGAGGCCAATGAATCCCACAACGGGGAGTGACGCGCCCGCTCCATCCCCACAACCGAAGGAAACAGCCATTCCGTCCATGTCCTCTCCTCCTTGCATCACCAACAGATTCCGGGCTCCTCACTTTCCGAAAACAGGGGCCGAAAACCGTTCGAAGAAAACCCTCGCGGGGTTTCCACATGCTCCCCATTGTACCAAACTACCGGAATTCCGGAGCGCTTTCGTCAGCCGAGAGCGTGCTATACTGCAAAAAGAAAGAGCGACAGATTCGCTATCGGGGTGATGGTCTCGTGTACACGGTGGGTATTCTTCTCTTTCACCACGTGGAAGAACTTGATTTTGTGGGTCCTTTCGAGGTGTTCTCCTACGTGAACAAACTTTTTCCGGGCAGCACCCGTGTCCTGCTCACGGCGGAAACGCTCCACCCCGTGGACTGTTTCAACGGTATGCGCGTCTTTCCTCACGCGGCGTTCGGCGAGTGTCCCCCTTTCGATGTTCTCGTCGTCCCCGGGGGCAAAGGGCGGATCGAGGCCATGAAGCGCGTGCGGATACTCGATTTTGTACGGGACCAATCCCGCTCGGCCCGGTACGTCACGTCAGTATGTACCGGAGCGTTTCTTCTTGCGGAAGCCGGGCTGCTCCGGGGAAAATGCGCCACCACTCACGGCAGCGCCCTTGAGGAACTCGCGGCGTATCCTTTTGTGACCGTGACGCGAAGAAAGGTCGTCCAGGACGGCAACATCGTCACGGCTGGAGGCGTGAGTTCCGGAATCGATCTCGGCCTGCACATTCTGGCGTTGCTTTTCGATCGCGGTGTGGCGGAAGACGTGGCACGCCTCATCGAATACGAACCGAACACATCCACTTCGGGAGACCCCTGACACACGATACAGGACACAAACCGAAGAAACCGAAAAAGGAGCTGGAGAGAAACCATGAACAGAACGGCAAAAACAGTTGCATTGGGTTTGCTTTTGTCGGTTCTCGTGGTCCCCGGTTCGCTGGCGCAGGAAAACCCGTTTTTTCTCCTCTTTCCCCATTTGAAGAACATGCCCGCGCCCCCGTGGGTCCGGGAGGGAATGCGCCTCACCTACTATTCCTCTGCGGCAAGCATCCCGGAAGGACGTCATCTCTACTTCAAGGATGAGAACGGTACATGGGTGGATGACCAGGGAAACCGATACAGGCAGGAAGAAAGCTCCGGTGCAGGTGGCCATGGCTATACCCAGATCGACGTGGCGGCTCTGGAGGGGCAGCGCGTCGCTCTCCACATCAAAAGCCTCGGAATGACCGGCATCGGCGCACAACAAAGCGCTCTTTCGCTTCTCGGCTTCGACGCTTACGAGGGACCTTCCGCGGCAGGCTCCGACTGGTGGATTTCTCCACAGTTCCTCGCCTCGGTGGAGGAACGCAACGACGAGGGGCTTCGCATCCTCCGCATGCCCTATCCGCTGGGACAGACCACCTACCGCGCCATCCGCTTTCAGACGGAGGACCCGCAGGGGCGCCATGTCCGGGTCTACGACCTGGACTCAGGCGTGCTGCTTTACGCAGGGAGCGCCGTTTCGGGACGCATCTCCGGTTCCTTCACGCAGGAACTCCGCCCGGGGACATCGGGCATGCTGAGCCAGAGCACCTTCATAGGAGCACGCCACATGACGCTTCCCTGGACGCAGGGGACACCCCCGCCCTGGCTCGCCACACTCCGAGGGCTGCGCTACGAGGGGACCACCACGGTCTACATCCCAGGCTCTCCCGCGTTTCCCCTTCCCGTGGTGCTCACGGCACAAACGGTCGCCCACGGAGGGAGATGGCTGCTTCTCCGTGCGACAGATCTCCTCGCGTCGGTTCCCGGCCTTCCGCCTTCCGAAAGGCATTCATCCCGGATCAGCGGCATCGCCCAAACGGGCGGATTCTGGCTGCCTCCGGACGGTATCGGGACGCTCCAGCCCGGCCAACATCTCGACACGGACCCCGTGACGGGCATCGCCACTTCCGTGAGCTCCCGCGGAGCCGGCCAGGACGGGCGCCCTCTGGTGACACTGGTCGAGTCCTGTTCCGGCTACTCTCTCGAATGTGCCTACGACGCAGAAAGCGGTCTGCTCGCCGCATTCCGGCACGAGGACAGAAAACTCAACCAAGTCACGGAAATGCGCCTCGTGCAGACTCAATGAGGATGAGGCTCCTTCCATATTTCACCGTAGAGGGGGCGAAAAGCGACAGCCGCTCTTCCACCTTTGTCCTCAACGCGACAAAAAACGGAAAAACCTACGTGCTTCACCGCAGAGGAATGAACAGGCGAGGCCCGTCGCTCTCCAGAACCCTGTAGAGCCGCCCCTTCTCCCGATCCCAGGCGAAGGGGCCGCTTGAGGCTGGACAGCCGAATCCGTCGAGAAAGATCATCCTGCGTCCCACGGCGGTCTCGGAGGAAACCAGACCTCGGAGCGGCACGGCAAGGGGTTGCTTTCCGAGAACACGCCGCTCCCCCCAACTCCCCCGGGGCGGAACGAGATTCCGGGATGTCATCTCCCGGAGCAACACGTCGGTCTCGACCGGGCAGGTGGACAGAAAGAAGAATGTCGCCCTCGTCGAGGCGGCAAGCCTGTCCAGAAGCCAGAAGGCGAGCCACTCCGCTCCGGGAGGTGCCCCCTCGCGGAGCAAACTTGCCGCCGCCCAGAGCACCGCATCCACCGCGGCGAGCGATTTGGGAATCTCCCGGGAGTTCCAGAATCCCGAGACGGCATCCCACTTTCCGGGATCACCCTCGGAGAAAAGGGATTCCACCAACGCCAGCGCCTCCGCAGCAATCTCCATGGAAAAAGGACCCTTCGGTGCGGCACGGCCATCATCGCTCCGGAACGCTTCTTCGAGGGCCGTCCATCGTTCCTCCGGCGAAGCGCTCCTGGCGGAGGAACGAATCAGCTCCTTCGTGGGGAGGATCTTCTCCCTCCCCGCCATACGCTGCTCATACCGATGCAACAAATCCTCGTAGGCGCTTTCGCCCCACGCCGTTCCTCCGGCACACGACATGGAAAGCATCAAAAGCACAAACACCGCGGCGGTACCGAGAATGCCTTTTGCACCCCTCCCTGATTTCACCGGTCTCCTCCCCCCTTTCCTGCAAAATCTCACCATCGGTGCGGCTGCACGAACCGTACGACGTCAGGCCGGAATACCGTCCAAAACCTTTCCGAGCGCTCCGCAGGAGATGAGCTCGTTCACACGTTCCACAAAAGGAATGTTCTCGGGACAAATGCTCGCCAATCCCCCCCGGAGAAGAATGGAGGAATAGCCGAGATCGCGGGCTCCGCGGCACGAGGAGAGCACACAGAATTCCGCACAGAACCCGGCGAAAATCACCGTATCCACCCCAAGGGAACGGAGCCGTTCGTCCAGATCGGTACCGCAGAAGGCATTGCCTTTCTCCTTCACCACCCGGAGATCCTCCGGAGCGACGACAAACGCCTCGGGCAGATCGAAGCCCTTCGCCCCCGGAACGAGTCCATCCTCGGCATCGCAATGCTGCACCCACACTACGGGCAGCTTCTTCGCCCGAAAGAGGGGTATGACGGCGTTGATCATCGCCTGCGCCTCTTCAAGGGAACGTCGCGTCACTTCGTTGTGCTCATAGAACAAATTCTGCATGTCCACGACAAGAAAAGCCGGTTTCATGAAAAACATCGCTCCTTCTCCATTCGGATTGTCCACCCGAGGCGGTGCTCCCGTCTCCCTTTACGAACAACGCTGAGACAAGGATCGTTTTCGAGGACCTCCTCCTGTTTCCCGGCTTCGCTCCTCCGCGTGGACAAAGAGATTGTACGGCAAATTCGCCTCCCGGAGGAGAGAAGATCGTTTTTCAGCAGGTCGTTTTTTCATCCGGGAAAGAGCGGAAAATCCGAAGAGGGAGCGAAGAAATGCCTTTCCGAGAAAAGACTGTCGCTCCGGTCCCGGAGAGGCGGAACGGCTTCCTCTGCGACGAAGGAACCCCTTTGCCTCTGCCGGAAAAATCCGAACCCGGGAGAGGTCCGATGTTTTGCCCTGCCGCAAAGACTCACTCGTGCCGGGAGAGCCCCTTCACGACCTTGTCGATCGCTTTCCGCTCCCCGTAGAACGCCATTCCCACGAGATTGAGTTTCTCTCCGGGAACACCGAGCACCGCCGCACGGTTCGCCTCGTCTCCCGAGGTTTCGAAGAGTTCTTCCGTGTAGACGGAAAAGCGCACCTCCTGCCGGAGGGCACGTTCCCGGAGCGTTCCCATTTTCTCCCGCGGCGCGGTATAGATCATCACGGGCTGTCGCAGCATGGGGAGATACATGTTTCCGTCCGCATCGCGGTAGGGTTCCCCGAGAAGCCCGTCGATGCCTGCGATTCCGCTCGCTGTGAACGCGGTGACATTGAGTTTCTGCCAGGGAAGCAGGTCTTCCCGGACGACGACAGCGATTTTGTCCGCATACTCCACGCTCTTCACACCTCCAGAGATCGCCGGTAACACCCCGGCGTCATGCCGAAGATCTCCCGAAAACGTCGGTTCAGATGGCTCTGATCGCAGAATCCCGCCTCCAACGCCGCCTCGGCCAGACTCCGGCCCTTTTCGATGAGGTCCCTCGCCCGCTCCACCCTGCACTGGATCTGAAAACGGTGAGGCCACATCCCCGTCTCGCGCTGAAACAGCCGGAGAAACGAGAACGGCGAAAGGTCGAACATGGCCGCCATTTCCTCCAGAGAGCTGTTCCGTCCGAGATTTTCCCGGAGATGCGTCATGGCGTCTTGGACAATCTTGCCGGGAAGCCTCTTCGTGGGAGCGGGGATGCCGGGAGTACCGCATTGTCGGAGGAGGGTACCAAAGGCACGAAAAAAGGCGGTCTCTACTTCCAGCGTGGAGGCAAAATGATCCGTCAGCGTTTCGAACATGGTCGACAGAAGAAGTGAGAGCGCCGCATCGTCGCAGGTGGCGCTCCCGAAACGAAACGAGCGGCGCGGATCCGTGGGAACAGCCCTTGCGACCCGCTCCGCCAGGGAGGTCGGAACGTAGATCATCCGGTAGACGAACCCTGTCTCGTCCCCGGCATGACCGTCGTGTATCTCTCCGGGATTGATGGTGATGATCCCCCCCGGCGTCATGCGGTGTTCGCTTCCGCAGCAACGGAACACCTGAACTCCCTGCAGGGTTTGCCCCACGGCGATGTCGTCGTGGCTGTGCAGGGCGTAGGCAAAGGAGACGAAGCGGGAATACCTAAGAAACACGCCTTCGAGAGAGGGAACTCTGTGGAAATCCGTAAATTCCCGGTCGCTCCGTTTTCTCTCTTTCACGGCGCGCCGTCCCGCACAGGCGATTCCGGAGATGCGCGGCGCACCACGCCTTTTTGCGCCCCGACGGACGGGCCAGGCCAGACATAGGGCAGATCGGGAGGTTCCGTCCATCCGAATCGGCCGTACCACGACGGATCCTTGCGGAGCAGGTTGGACCGGTGCGCCCCGTGGAAAGCCTCGTCCCCGAACCAGAAAGGGAGAAAATCGCGTTCCTCGCCCTTCATGGCACGGACATACCGCTCCGCCAGCTGCACCGCAAGCGCTTCGCCTTCGGAAGACGCTCCTTCGAGGCGGAAGGAGACCGCGAGAATCTTTTCTCTGCATGTGTCAGTGAAACCGAGAGAGATCCAGCGGTCGCAGATGACGACGCCGAAATGCGCGAGCGCCGCGGTGTGTCCCTCCCACATGATTCTGGCCGGGTGCGAGCGCCACCCCGTCAAAGCGCGACCGGGGAGGAAGGTGTTGAGAAGCTGCAACACCTCCACGCGCTGCTTACCGAGGCGTTTCGGATCGAGTACGGCGGCACTCGCCGCGAAGTCTCCGTAGGGAAGAAAGGTCTGCATGGTTACTCTCCCGCAATAGATACACCCGTCATTGCCCTCTCAAAACGGAAGGGGCTTTTCTCGCCCGGCGAGACTGTCGTCCGGCACTGCACTTCTGCACTCCACCTCCGGGCACCTTCGCTCCTCGGCGGACATTATTATTCGAATCAGCATAGACGAAATCCATCACAGACGCCAGAACCCTTTCCCCTCTTCTGTGCCGCCGATCGAGCACACCACAACATCCACGACATCGGAGAGGGATGGGCCATCGATTCCGGTATCTCTCTATGCCGGACAAAACCGTTCACACCGCAGCGGTTCAAAAACCTCCCAAACGAGAGAGCCCCCGGAAATCCGGGAGCTCTCTCGCGTCAGGACAGAGATCGTTCAACACCGCAAGGCATTCCCCGGAAAGGCCTTCCCGGGAAAGGCGAACGGATTTACTTTCACTTCAGTTCTTCCAGAGCGCGAAACAGAGCGTCCTTGAAACACTCGCTCAGCGTCGGATGAGGGTGCACCGTGTACGCCACGTCCCGGATATGCATGCCCTGCCGAAGCGCCAGTGCCGCCTCGGCGATCATGCACGAGGCCTCGGACCCCATCATGTGCACGCCGAGCAAGGTACCGTCCTTGCCCGCCACGACCTTCACGAATCCTTCGGTCTCCCCCATCGCAAGGGCCATGCCGTTGCCGAGGAAAAAGGCACGTCCGACGACGACGGGAATTCCCCGTTTCTCCGCCTCCTGCTCGGAGAGCCCCACCGCTGCGATTTCCGGATCTGCGAAGACACACCAGGGGACCGACTCCGGCGGAATGGCAACCCTGTTTCCCCGCAAATGCTCCACAGCGACGAGGGCCTGATATTCCGCGAGATGGGCCAACATCATACCGCCGGTCACATCGCCCACTGCGTAGACACCGGGCTCGGTAGTCTGCATGTTCTCGTCCACGGCAACACTCCCCTGGGGGGTACGGGCGATACGCGTCGTTGCGAGCCCGAACCCGTCCAGCACCGGAACCATGCTGGAGGCGAAAATCAGCCGATCGCAGCGCACATCCTCCGGTGCTTCCCGGCTCGTTCCCTGAACGCGAAGTGCCCCATCCTCCAGGGTGATCCGCTGGGGGCGAAAGGAGTCCACCATGCGAATGCCGCGTTTTTTGAAGTGCTGAACCAGCTTCTTCTTGATGTCTCGATCCGCCCTGCGGAGAAGTTCCTCCGAGTGCTTCAGGATCGTCACGTCCTTACCCAGGGAACGGAGGAGCTCCGCGAGTTCCACCGCGATGACGCCCGCGCCGATCAGGGCGACCGAGGTGACACGTCTGTGCTCGGGGTTCTTCCAGAGGTCAGGGTCCGCCACGGCGCGATCGCCCGGAATGACTCCGGGAAGATCCGCTCCTTCAATGTCGAGGGGCAATGAACGGGATCCCGTGGCGAGCAGCAGAGTGTGCCCCCGAAGGAGCTTCTTCGTCCCGCTCGCATCCAAAACCTCAAGGGTTTTCAGCTCACCCATCTCCAGGATCGAACCGATTCCTTCGAAAACCTCGACACCACTCATGCGCAGGAGTGTTGCGAGCCCTTCCCGAAGCTTCGAGACGACCGCTTCCTTTTCGTCCCACAGGCACTCCACACTTCCTCGTCCACGGAGGAGCCGGGCATAATAGGATTTCGTGGGAATGCACCCACGGTTGAGGCACATGCCCCCGAGACGATCCTTTTCCACCAGAGCGACCCTCATTCCCGCCTTGCCGGCGAGTTCCGCCGCCCGGTATCCTCCGGGGCCACCGCCGAGAACGACGAGATCGTAGGGCAACGTCATTCCTCCCGCCTCCACCGAAGCACCGGTTTTCTTGCCGCAGCAGTCTCGTCGGGCCGGGCCACGAATGTCGAATGCGGTGCCGTTTTCACCCCTTCGGGATTTTTCTCCGCCTCGTCCGCGATGGAGCAAAGTGCCTTCGCGAAGACATCCAGCGTTTCCTTGCCCTCGGTCTCTGTGGGCTCGATCATCATGGCTTCCTCGACAACCAGCGGGAAATAGATCGTGGGCGGATGGAATCCGTAGTCCATGAGCGCTTTCGCCATGTCCAGGGTGGAGACACCTCCGGAATCGTGTTGTCTTTTGCCGGAGAGAACGAACTCGTGTTTGCACGTCCGGTCGTAGGGAAGCAGGAAACGCTCCTTCAGGAGCGCCATGAGATAGTTCGCGTTGAGCACTGCATTGTGGGCCACTTCGCGCAATCCTTCGGCTCCCATGCTCAGGATATAGGCGTAGGCGCGCACCAGAACACCGAAATTGCCGTAGAAGGAGCGAACCTTCCCGACGGACAGAGGACGGTCCTCGTCGAATTCATACCGATCGCCGCACTTGCGGACGAGAGGAACAGGCAGGAAGGGGAGCAGCGTCTCTCCCACTCCAACGGGCCCGGAACCGGGTCCACCGCCGCCGTGGGGAGTGCTGAAGGATTTGTGTAGATTGAGATGAATCACGTCGAAGCCCATATCCCCGGGGCGGACCTTGCCCAGAATGGCGTTGAAGTTCGCGCCGTCGTAGTAGAGAAGCCCTCCTTTTCCGTGGACGATGTCGGCCACATCCGTGATCGTCTCCTCGAAAAGTCCCAGGGTATTCGGATTGGTGAGCATGATCCCCGCCACGCGGTCATCCATGGCCTCTCGCAGGGCATCCAGATCCACGTTGCCCCGTCGGTCCGACGCGACTTCCACCACATCGTATCCGGCCAGGGCGGCGGAGGCCGGGTTCGTCCCATGGGCTGTATCGGGGATCAGGATCTTCGTGCGCTTTTCGTCCCCCCGATGCCGATGGTAGGCCCGGATGATCATGATTCCCGTCAGCTCGCCGTGGGCGCCCGCCGCAGGCTGAAGAGAAACGCCGGCCATGCCGGTGATCTCCGTCAGCATCTCCGTAAGTTCGTACATGAGCCGCAGCGCTCCCTGAGAAAACTCCGCCCCCTGCAAGGGATGCGCCAGCGCGAAGCCGGGAAGGCGCGCCGCGTCTTCATTGCACTTGGGGTTGTATTTCATCGTGCAGGATCCGAGCGGATAAAACCCCTCGTCCACGGCGAAATTCTTCTGGGAAAGCCGCGTGAAATGACGAACCACATCCACCTCGCTCAACTCGGGAAGACAAGCGGGCTCGCGCCGCAGCATCTCCCCCGGCAGCAACGATGCCACCGCTTTTTCAGCGACATCGAGAGGTGGCAGAACGCATCCTCGTCTGCCGGGCACACTCGTGTCGAAACTCACCGGTTCCAGGCGATTCATTCTCCACACCTCCCCGCACAGACGGCAAAGCGCTCGATTTCCTCTCGGGTTCTCTTTTCCGTGACGGCGACGAGCCATCCTCCCGGATACTCCGGATAGGCGAGGGACAGATCGTATCCCCCGAGAAAACCCTCCGTCAGAAGATGGCGATTCAATCTTTCCACAGGCTTCGGACTCTTCAGGGCAAATTCGTTGAAGAACGGCGCCCCGAACAGAGGTGAGAAGCCCCCCTCCGCGCAAAGGCTCTCCCGCGCGACATGGGCCTTCTGGAGGGACTGCTCCGCAACCTCCCGAAGTCCCTGCGGTCCCAGGAGGCTCATGTACACCGTGGCCATGAGAACATTCAGGTTCTGATTCGAGCAGATGTTGGAGGTGGCCTTCTCCCGCCGGATATGCTGCTCCCGGGCCTGAAGGGTGAGAACGAAACAGGGTTTTCCCTCCCGGTCCGTGGTCTTTCCCACGACTCTTCCGGGAAGTTTCCGCATGTATTTCTCCCGAACCGCGAAAAAGCCGAATCCGGGGCCGCCGAAGCTCAGCGGATTTCCCAACGGTTGCCCTTCGCCGACGACAATGTCGGCACCGAAGGACGAAGGGGGTTCAAGAAGAGCAAGCGCGATAGGATTGGCGGAAACGACGAAGAGGGCGCCACTCTCTTTCACAACCGCACCCAGAGATGCCAAATCCTCGAGACAACCGAAGAAGTTCGGCTGTTGCACCAGAATCGCCGCAGTCTCCCCGGAGATTTTTTCCTTCAGATCCCCGAGATTCGTGACGCCATCCTCGATGTCGCATTCGACAAGCCGCATTCCCCGCAGGGGAAGATACGTCGCCAGAACCCTGCGCGTCTCCGGGTGGACCGAGCGCGAAACCAGCACATCGCTCCTCTTCGTCGTTCCTCCCGCCAGAAAGGCCGCCTCCGCTGCGGCGCTCGCACCGTCGTACATGGAGGCGTTCGACACATCCATCCCGGTGAGGGCGCAGATCATGCTCTGAAACTCGAAGATCGCCTGGAGCGTCCCTTGGCTCAACTCCGGCTGATAGGGGGTGTAACTGGTGTAGAATTCCTGACGAAGCGCCATGTGATTCACCACTGCAGGGATGAAGTGGTCGTACATTCCGGCCCCGAGGAAACAGGCCTTTTCTCCCGCATGTGCGTTCGATGCGGCGAGCGCACCGAGATGGGTGAGCATCTCCATCTCCGACATGGCGGGTGGCAGTTTCAGCGAACGCGAGAAGAGGAGCGACTCGGGGATATCTCCGAAGAGTTCCTCCTCGTCGGAGAACCCCAGTACATCAAGCATTGCGGCGCGCTGTTCCTCCGTATTCGGGATGTAGCGCACGCTTATCCCTCCTTTCTCTCCGTTTCCGCGACGAATGTTCTGTATGCCTCCCACGTCAGCAGTTGCGCACTCTCGGACGGATCGGAAAGCTCCAGGATCGCGATCCAGCTTCCGTAGGCATCCTCGTTCACGCGCTCGGGTGAATCCTCCAGAGCATCGTTGACCTCCACGACCTTGCCGGAGAGCGGCGCGTACACATCGTTCGCTCCCTTGACGGACTCGACGACGCAGAAATCATCACCCTTCGACACGGTGCGGCCGACTTCCGGAAGCTCCACGTAGACCACGTCGCCCATGGCGTGCTGGGCGAAATCCGTCACACCGATCCAGGCTTTCCGTCCCTCCACTCGTACCCACTCGTGCGTTTCCGTGTAGAACAACCCTTCCTGTACCTTCGCCATCATGTCATTCCTCCCCGTGCGTTCTCATCTCTGCAGCGTTCCGGTTTCGATACGCGCATCCCACATTCCGACCCGAGTTCAAGGAAACACCGTGTCACTTATGGTAGCGTTTTCGGACGAAGGGTTTCTTCACGCGCTTTGCCCGACGCCCCTTGCCGTGAATGTCGATGTGGAACTCCTCTTCATCGCAATGGGAAGCATCGAGAAGAGCCAAGGCGATACCCGTTCCCAACGAGGGAGAAAATCCTCCCGTCGTGACCGTCCCGATCTCCGTCCCTCCGGAAGTGCGGACCGTATAGCCCGCGCGGGGCACACCCTTGTCCTCCATGGAAAGACCGATGATCTTCCTCGGAACACCGCCGGCCGTCATGGCCGCCAGCGCATCTCTGCCGATGAACGGCTTGTCCAGTCGGACGAAACGGCCCAGATCCGCCTCAAGGGGCGAGATGTGCACGGAGATCTCATGGCCGTAGAGTGGAAGACAGGCCTCGAAACGCAGGCTGTCCCGTGCGCCGAGGCCGATCGGCAACAGACCTTCCGGCTTGCCCGCGTCGAGAAGCGCATCCCACAGGTCGGTGCCGCCTGTCCAGGGCACGAAGATCTCGAACCCGTCCTCTCCTGTGTAGCCTGTTCGAGAGACGAGAGCGGCCATTCCCGCGAGATCCGGGATCTCCGCAAAATGGAAAAACGGAATCGTGCCGAGGTCGAACTTCGTGAGGCGCTGCAGAATCTGTTGGGCTTTCGGGCCTTGAAGCGCCAGTTCCGCGTAGTCGGCGGAGCGGTCCGTCACGCGCACGTTTCCTGACGCATGCCCTGCAAACCATTCGTAGTCTTTTTGCGCGTTCGAGGCGTTCACCACCAGAAAATAGCGCCGCGGATCATAGCGATAGATCAGCAGATCATCCACAACGCCTCCGTTGGGATAACACAGGAGGGAATAGAGCACCTGACCGTCGTGCATGGAACGAACATCGTTCGTCACCATGCCTTGAAGCCATGCCTCCGCATCCTCCCCCTCCACGAGGACCTCCCCCATGTGCGAGACATCGAAGAGTCCCGCCGTCTCGCGCACCCGGAGATGTTCCTCCACGATTCCGGGCCGGTATTGCACCGGAAGCTCCCACCCTCCGAAATCCACCATCTTTCCTTCCTGTGACAGATGTTTCTCGTAAAATGGAGTACGCCTCACCCTTTCCATCCCCTTTCTCTTCCCGGCATCTCTCCCCGATAGCACACATGCGCTACAACGCGATCCACGGTTACAACAACTCCAGTTCCTGAGACTCCAGCCATCTGAGGACATCCCTCACTTCCGGCGCCGGGCACGAGGTGTTTGCGGAACGAAGTCGTTCCGCAAACACCTTCGCTTCCGGAACAAGCCCGACGAAGAGAGCCCCCACGCTTCGAAGCAGCTCCGCATCGAGCGCGTCCGTAAAGAGGCGACACTCCGCCACGACTCCGTCTTTCACCGTCATGCCAAGCTGCACCTCCCCCCAGTCGAAGCGGCGCTCCATCTCAAGATCGAAGGCGGGTGTCTTGCCGTAGATCCAGGAATGACTCGCGTATTTTTCTCTCAAGGCTGCCACGGTGTTCTCGGAAAACAGCGCGGAAGCGTCGAGGGTCTCTCCGGGACCGAATTCTTCGGAAAACGCACGCTGCAACGCGTCCCTAACATCCGCCACCTTCACGGCGGGCCTGAGTTCGCAGAGATTGGCCACTCGCGACCGAACCGACGTCACGCCCTTTGCGACCAATTTGGCCTTCGAAGGCTGGAGATAGCGCGCCATGCGCTCCATCTCCACAGAGACGAGAATCGTTCCGTGGTGAAACCTTCCGGAGGCCCCGCGGTAAAAGGCGTTCCCCGAAATCTTTCGACCTTCCACGGTGATGTCGTTTCGCCCTCCGAATTCGGCGGCGACGCCGAGGCTCCGCAGCGCGTCGAGCACCACCTTGACCTGCCGCAGGAAATCGTAGGTTTTCGGCGTTGCCAGAAAGGTGAAATTACAATTCCCCGGGTCGTGATAGACCGCGCCGCCCCCGGAAAGGCGACGGGCCAGACGACCACCCTCCGCCTCGAGGAGTTCCGTGCGGCATTCCCTCCAGGCGTTCTGATTTCTGCCGATGACCACCGTGCGGTCGTTCTGCCACAGATAGAGGATCATCGTGCCATCCTCGACCCGATCCAGCAGATACTCCTCGAGTGCGAGGTTCCACCAGGGGTCGTGCGAAGGCGATGTCACCCGTATCGTCCGGATCTTTCTCATCTCTCCATCCCCTCCAAAACGAAAAAACGCACGAGAGAAACTCTTCGGGTCATCCCCGAGAAGTTTCTGTCGTGCGCCCGAAAGCACCCTTCAGAACCCGTCCCGCCGTAATCCTCGTGCCTGAGAGATTCGGCCCCATTGCGGCGGCCTTGCCCCTTCGGCGCCCGCCTCCCGGCGGGACTCTCTTACGGCGCTCATCCTCACGCTATTCTATATCACTTATAACAAAATAGCCTACTCCGCCTCTCCGTGTCAACCCTGAGGGACACACTCATGCAAGGCAGTGCTCGTCTCAGCGAGCGTCCTCCCCATCCGCCACATAGACTTTCAAGAGCAAGGAAACTCCCTCCACCTCTTCCAGCCGTTCCCCCACGAGCCGGCAACAATGTTTCTCGTAAAACCGGGTGTAGGGGTTGCCCCCAAGAACTCGAATCTCCACGGGAAGAAGCTCCCGCGTCGCCAGCTCCGAGACCGCCGCCTCGAACAGGGCCGTTCCGATGCCTCGCCCCTGATGCTCCGGTAGAACATAGAGGGCGTAAATCTCTCCTCTGCCATGGGAATCCTCACCCCGACAGGGACCGGACAGAGAGAACCCGAGGACGCGATGTTCCTCCTCGACCACGGCAACCCGAACAGTAGGAAAAGCGGAGATCGCTTCGAAAAATCGCGCCGCCGAGTCCTCCACGCTCAGACCGTCGAGCAGGGAGTCCGGAACCAGGCCCGCATAGGCGCGCCGCCACGTTTCGACTCGAACCACCGCCATCTGTCGTGCGTCTTCCGCCACGGCATTTCTGACCATCACCATTGTTCCGCCTCCAAGGCAGTGCTTCTCCATCGGCGTCTCTTCCTTTCGGCAAGGACGGAAGAGTGCGGCAGGGGCGCTCAAATGTCCTTGCCCATCAGAATGAGCGTGCCCTCGCGATGAAACGCCGAAAAACCGCTTTTCTCGTAGCAGTGCAAAGCCCTTGCGTTGAAGCTCCGCACCCGCAGCACAAGTCGTTTCGCCTCCAACGTTTCTCTGGCGTAACACGCAAGAAGTTCCAGCATCGCCCCGCCACGCCCCCGGTCGCGTTTTTCCGGGACGATGAAGAGAAACCGCACCATACGGACGTGTTTCTCTTCCGCAACATCGAGCGCTGCATGGCCGACGAAATGTCCCTCGTCCTCGACCCAAAAGGAAAGACACCCTTTTTCGGCATCGAGCACCTCTCGCCACTGGGCGTGATCGAAGGGAATCCGGGCTTTAGGCCATACCAGGTGAAGGTCCTCGGGATTTTCGATCAGCCGTTCCAACCGGGCAGTGTCCACGGGACTATTCTCGATGAGACGCATGGTCATCCCTCCTGCAAGAGAGAGCATCTTCGCCGCAACGCGATGCTCCGCAGGCGCACCGAACAACCGCGGGGAAATCCAGTCTTCACTGCGTTTCCATCGCGAGGCAGCCCGAGGGGCACACACCGACACAGAGCCCGCACCCGTCACATTTTTCCGCGTCCACAACCGGATATTCCCCGTTCTGCCAGCCGATGGCCTGGTAGCCCGCGTCGCGACAACTCACGAAACAAGCGCCGCAGCGGATACAATGCGCACTGCGACATCGCGCAATCGCCCGAAAATCCCGGGAAAGCGTCGCATGGGAGACAAGATGAGAAAGAGCACGGCCCACGAGCTCACCCGGAGAAGAGCACCCTTTTATCCGCAGGTACTCTTCGAGTCCCCGGCAAAGATCGTTGATGATGCCGTATCCGTGCTCCATAACGGCGGAACAGACCTGCAGCGACGACGCCCCCGCAAGGAGAAATTCCGCCGCGTCACGCCAGTCGTAGATCCCGCCCATTCCGGAGACGGGGACATGCATGGAGGCGGCAAGCGCCACGCAGCGCAATGCAACGGGCTTCACCGCCCGACCGGAGAGGCCGCAGAAGGCGCTCTCTCCCGCCACGGAAGGAATCGGACGCCAGGTATCCAGATCGATGCCGCTGAGCGCGTTGAGCGTGTTGATCAGGGCGACCGCGTTCGCCCCCGCCTCCATGGAGGCTTTCGTCCCGGCCTGGATGTCGCTGAAAGCAGGCAGTTTCACGATGAGGGGAAGCGACGTGGACTCGCGAACCCAGCCCACCACCTTGCGGATCGCCTCGGGGCGGGAGCCGATGCTGAATTCCCCTCCCTCTTCCGCGCCGCCGTGGGGACAGGAGAGGTTCAGTTCCAGCCAGTCCACACCGGCATCCTCAGAGGACCCGGCTACGGCACGCCATTGTTTTTCGTCGGGAGCGCCGCCGTAGAGGAGGCTCGCCCCGAGCCCCCGGTCGGGATACCGCCTCTTGATCGCCGCCAGGTCGGTGAGCCACTCCTCCGTGGAGCGCATGGAGGCCAGCTCCATATTGGTGAAGCCTAAAATACGCGTTCCCTCCCTCAAGGCGCGGATTCGCGGGCGGACATTCTTCCAGGCGGGCTCCTCGACCTGGGTGAGCGTCTTGATGATCGCACCTCCCCACCCCGCCTCGAAAGCCCTTTCGATCATCTCCCGGTTTCTCGTCGGCGGAGCGGACGCGAGCAGAAAGGGATTCTTCAGCGTCACCCCCAAAAACGTCGTCTGCAGCGTCACCGTCATGATCGTTCCTCCCTCGTTCCGTGCCTCAACAAAGACCCGTCGCGTTCCTCAGCAGGGAGAGATTTCGCCCCAGCACGTCCAGGTATTCGTCCATATTGAGGCGCTGCAGCTTGCCGCGGAGCACTTCCGGAAGGGACGAAAGATCCGTCGCCGTAGCGAGCGACGCCGTCTCTTCTCCGGAAAACACTACGCCGGAAGGGATCGGTTTCATGCGGCCCGCGTTTTCCGGGCAAACCGCCTGGCAGTGCAGACACCCCACGAGCGTGTGGTGCCACTCCCTGGGCAGGTGTTCCGGCTCCCCCTCCTTTCGCTCGTTGGCGAAGGTGAGACAATGGTCTGCGTGAATGACAAAGCGGTCTTCATCAATGCATTTCGAAGGGCAACTCCGTGCACAGGCGCCACAGGATGCACAGCGTTCGAGGAAACGCACCTCACCCCAGGCATCCTCTTCACAGGGGAGGTCGCAGAAGAACGCCGCAAAGCCCACCATGCTGCCCATACCCTCCACGTAACAGACGTTGTTGCGTCCGTACCGGGCGAGCCCACTCCGTGCCGCGAGCAATTTTCTGGGCCCGGGAGCGAAAACGAGACGCACGTCCGGGCACTGTTCGGCCAAGAGAGCGGATATCCTTTCCTTGCCCTCGCCGTAGATATAGGTAGGCGGAATCGTCGCGACAAGGTTTCCTTCCCCAAACTCGAAAAGCACGCTGCTCACGGGAGACGGGACGGCCATGACAAGCAGGCTGGACGCCCATTCGGGAGCAGGGGTGGCCTCGGGGCGAAAGTATTTTTTCAGGTACCACTCGGAGATCTCCGGATCCGTCTCGCCCCGGGCACAGCGCTCCAGAATCTCCTCACAGGCCTCGCGCATCCGCTCCGGACGAAGCGCGACGGCTTTGACGCCCGCGCTTCCCAGCACGGAAAACAGGCCATCCCAGGAAGTCATTCCGTTCATTCCTCCTCTTTGAGAAACCGTTCGAGTTTCGCCAGTTCCTCCGGAAAATAGGCGACCGCCGCCACCGGCACGGCTCCTCCGATGGCGTCGATGATGCAGCGGGTCATGTTCTCGTCAAAACCGCCGCACAATTCGATCACCTGAACGCCTTCCTTCACCAACGCTTTCGAGGCGAGCACCGCTTCCTCCAGATCCGCCACACCCCGGACGGACATGGCGAACGAAGGGGAGGAAAGCTTGACCGCATGTTCCACCGCATGCATTCCGCTCCCCTTGAAAATAAACCCGCAATGTGTCAACTTCATTCCGCAACACCTCTTTTTTTCTTCGGTTCGTGCTTGCTTCACATCGCCATTATCACCACAAGAAGCCGCTCTTGTCACCCTTCTTCAGCACCGTCGCCACGCCTGTTCCGGCGTACGCAAAAAAGTGACTTCCATCAGAAGGACGCTTGACCCGTCTAGGGCTTTACAGTCTAGGATCTTTCCGCACCACACGTCCAACGCAGACAAGGAGTGGATGAGAATGAAAGCAACAGGAGTTCCTTTCAAAGCGACACGCCTTCGGGTTGAGAAACACATGAATCTTCCGGCACCACCGGAGACGGTGTTTCCGCTGTTGTGTCCGATACGGGAATACGAGTGGATCGAATCATGGGCGTGCGACCTTCTGTATTCGGCCTCCGGCGTGGCGGAGCAGGACTGCGTCTTCAGGACCAATTTCCCAGTCCGGGGCGGGCAGGAGATATGGACAGTCTGCCGCTACGAACCACCCCATCACATCGAATTCGTCCGCACCAGCGAGCTGTGTGTAACACGTCTCACCCTCAGCCTTGCACGAAGCGGAGACAACGGCACATCCCTCCTGTGGAAAACTGTGCTGACAGGGCTCTCGGAAGAGGGAAATACCTTTGCCGCGCACTACGCGGAAAAACTCGATGACGAAACGACCATGCTGGAGCGTTTTCTCACACACTTTCTCCAGACGGGAGAAATGATGCGAGGCGTCAGGTACCGATAAAAACCCCGGAAAAGTGCGATGAAGGCGGGCCTGACGCTGCAGACCCGCCTTCATTCCTTGATCCCGGTTTTTTTGAACGTCGCTGCGGCCTTCCGTATTCTTTCGATCTCCGCCTCTTCCACTCCGAGAGAATCCAAAAAGTCGCGATGCGCTTCGGGCGCCTTCCCTTCGAAAAGGACATGAAGCGCATGAAGCCCCGATTCATCCAGACCGGCCTCCCGCAGCATGGCGCTCCAACTCTCCTTGTTCGGAAAAACAGGGGTATCCACCGCTCCTTCCGTTTCGAGCAGGCGAAGCACGAGACGTTGTTGGCGGCGGAGATGTCGTATTTCTTCCGCAAGGGCGGCGAGGCGCTCCTCCAGTATTCGAAGAGGGCTGGAAAAAGGCGCGTCGAGAAGGCGTTTCACCTGGTCGAGAGGCATTCCAGCTTCCCGAAGCGTACAGATGCGTTCCAGACGTGCGGCGCACTCCTCGTCGTACAGACGATATCCCGCCGGCGTGCGATCACAGGGGGAGAGAAGACCTCTCGCGTCGTAGTACAGGAGCGTGCTCCTGGAAAGGCCGAATCGAGCCGCAAGGTCCGAGATGGTTCTTCGGCAGGAGTTCTTCATCCCTTCCCTTTCCTGTTCGACCGGTGTTTGCACTTTCCGCTTGTGTCGTGTCACGAAGCACACCTCCCCGACGTCTTCGCGGGCCTTTTCCTCGTTCTTTCTCCGATGTGCAGGACTTCCGCTCCATGCTATCATTTCCTCCGAGAAGTCGCTCCTGCGAACACGACGACCCGCCATCTCCCTTTCGCCGTGCAGGGCGAACCTCTCTCAAGGCACACGATACCAACCAAAGAGGTCTTCACCATGAAAAAAAAGGACAATCCGATCCGCTTCTTCCGCGATCCGTCCCGAGGAGCCTTCGAGATCAAACAGTGCCGAAACGGTCTCCATGCGAAACGACCGCATTACCACGACGAAATCTCCATCGGCCTCGTGGAGAAGGGATCCTGCATGGTCTCCGTTTCGGAAGGACAGTTTCCCGTCTGCGAGGGACACCTGGTTCTCTTCGCTCCCGGCACGTTGCACGCATGCCGCCCACGCGCCCGAGAAACCTGGGGGTTTCACATGCTCTATCTCGATCCGGCTTTTGCAGAGCGGGAATTCGGCGTCATCCTGCCCCGGGGGGCACATCTCGTCTCGTCTTCCCCCGTGCGCAACGTGGACAACGTCAAGAACCTTTTCTCCTCCCTCATCGAAGAAGACGCCGAAAGCACTCAAGGACGCAACACCATCGCCGCGCTTCTCGCTCTCATCCTCGCCGGCCGGCATGGCAACCAGGCGGATTCGGTGCAACCGCAGGCGACGGAACCGTTTCCGTCGCGGCTCCGCCGCATGATCGAGAGCAGCCCCGAGGACAAGATCCCCCTGACGTTTCTCGCGTCACAGGCGAACACCACTCCCACATCCGTCCTGAGAGCCTTTCGCAGGAACCACGGCGTAACTCCCCACGCCTTTCAAACGATCCTTCGGGTCAACCGTGCCAAAAAACTACTGCTCCACATCCCTTCTCTCGCCGCCGTGGCGAACGAAGTCGGTTTCTACGACCAGAGCCACTTCTCCAAGGTCTTTCGAGACTATTGCGGCGTCACTCCTTCTTTCTACCGCTCCGCCGCCGGGAAACCGAACTGACCCGCTCCACACGAATCCGCCCCCGCGCAATTTTTTCCTATCCCCCCCTCGCCAAACCGTCGCATACTTCATTTCCGGAAAGGGGGGGATAGTCCGTGAAATGTGTCATCATCGTCAATGAAACACTTCCGGGAGGGCTGGCGGCGAATGCTGCAGCAGCTCTGGGGTTGAGCCTCGGCGCGCAGGAGAAGGATCTTGTCGGACCCGAGGTACGGGACGGCGACGGGGACGTGCATGCGGGCATCACGCGCGTCAATCTGCCCGTCCTCAAGGCGGACGCGGAACGTCTCAAAGCGATCTACGAAAAGGTTCTTCTTTCCCAAGACCCGGAACTGCGCGCGATCGGTTTCAGCACCCTTGCTCAGAGCTGCAAATCCTACGAGGTCTATACGGAGGCAATCGCACGGACACCTCTCGCGGATCTCCGCTATTCGGCCATATGCCTCTTCGGTCCGAGCAGACTCGTGAACAGCCTCGCGGGAGCGCTGCCGACGTTGAAATGACTTGCGGCAGCCTGGATGGACGCTTTCGGTCGAAGCGCCTTCGCCGGAGCCGTCTTTCAATCGGTGCAATGCACACGGCCCCCTTCTNNAGAAGGGGGCCGTGTGCATTGCGGCAGAGCGAAAACCTACTCGATCACCGACGCCTTGAGGATCACCACCGGCTCCAGGGGAACGTCCTGAAAAAATCCGACGCTGCCGGTGTCCACGGTCTTGATGGCATCGACCACGTCTTTCCCCTCCACAACGCGGCCAAAGACGGCATACCCCCATCCCTGGGCGTTCTGTGCCGTATGGTTGAGAAAAGCGTTGTCCTTGACGTTGATGAAGAACTGCGCCGTCGCCGAATGGGGATCCTTTGTCCGGGCCATGGCAACGGTGTAGTCCTCGTTCTTCAAACCGTTGTTCGCCTCGTTCTCGACAGGATCCCTGGTCGGCTTCTGCGTCATGGTTTCGTCGAAGCCGCCTCCCTGAATCATGAATCCGTCGATGACCCGATGAAAAACGGTGCCATCGTAGAACCCTTCCGTGACATACGCGAGAAAGTTTTCCGCCGTCTTCGGCGCCCTTTCCGCGTCGAGCTCCAGCACGATGTCTCCCTTACTCGTCTCCAGTCTTATCATCCGTCGATTCCTCCATTATCTCAATATTGCTCGTAGATCCAGGACCGTCGGGGCGGAAACAGCTCGTCGATCAACGATTCCGTCGGATCGGAAACCCGCCCCACCCGAGAACCTGTGTGAGAGAGCGCGGGGAAAATGTCCGGCCTTGTTTGCTGAAGCTCCCGCCAGGACCGATGCCCCAGGCAGAGCGACGGAAACAGCTCTCTGTGGACACAGAAATGGGCGGCACAAGGTTTTTCGTCTCCCGGGCGGATCTCCGTAAGCCGTCCTCCGCACCAGATCAGGTCCAGGCTCTCGTCGAAAAAGTCCAGGCGCAACACACCGGAGTAGCCGGAAAAAAGCCCGCGCTCCAGGCGCTTCTCCAGCACCGGTGCCAGATGCGGCAACAACGTGCGATGATCGGGAATGAGAACCTGCCAGGCGTACATGTCCCCCAAGACCGCCCCCGACGCCAGAGCAATCCGCGAAAGAGGGGCGTCGGGATGCAGATCGAGCCGGATGTAGGGTTTTCCCCGTTCATCCGCGAGACGGCGGCAGTATCCAAGAAGCGAGGCCCCCATTTTCCAGGAAATCCCCTCGCTGACCTCGCTCACAATGAGGCCGCTGCCGAACCCGAACCGGGGAAGACGAGCATATCCCTTTCGTCCTCCGGCGTCCTCGAAAATCAAAAACTCCGAGCCGTACTCCGTCTGCTGTCCGTCCGTGAGCAGATACGTCCAGTGCTCCGCACCACGAACGGCGGAGACGACATTGGCTCGGGCAAACGCCTCGTCCTCTTCAACCAAGAAGGGAATGTCCTCGATGCCGGCAGGGCGAAACGTCACATTTCCCGGCTCTTCCTTCGCCACCGCATGGAGAGGAAGGTCGATGTGCGCGCACAAAGGCAGGGCATAGCGGAAACCCAACTTGTCATAAAAACCGGGGATGCCCTGGATGACGACGAGATGGAAACCATTCTCCCGAACCGTCTCCATGAACGCGGCGTGCAGGCGCCGCATCAGACCCTGCTTGCGGTGCGCCTCGCCGGTACCGACGATTCCCAGTTCGGCCACGTCGAGGACGACATTCTCCATCCTCCATTTCCACGGAATGAGCGCGCATCCTGCAGCGATTTCGCCGCTGGAATCCTCTTCCGCGAGAAACCACGAACGCCCTTCCATCCGTGGAAAATGAAGAGCCAGGGATTCCGCAAAATCCCCCACCTTTTCAGGTTCGAAAACCTGGTTGAAAAAATGGCGAAGTCGGGGTCCATCCTTTCGAAGGTCGGCGCCCTTGAACGTATATCGATTCATGACAACTGTGCTCCTTTTTCGGTCCTTCACCCGTCATCGACGAGTGTTTTCGGAGGGGATCACGCCTTCCTCGCGACCGAAACGGCGGCACTGCAACGATTTTTCGATTCCATCACGCAGAGGCCGCTTCGACCGCGCCTCCGCAAACACGCCTCACGTCCCCCTGAGAGCTGAACATCCACACACACCCTTTCCATGAAGTAATCCCGCCAGTGGCGAAATCCAGGCAATCATATCACAAAAGAAAATCCCTCCCGGACCTTTCGGGAGGGATACGCACCGGACTTCCTTCTCGGAATTTCCTTTCCGATTTGTCCCGCTGCGGACATTTTTAGAGAAGCTTGTTCAGAGCTTCCTATAGCTTGTTCCCCACCGAGAATCCTTCGTAAACTGCATAAAGAATATTCCTCGGCGAGGAACAATCCCCGATCCGGTAAACTTCAGGGAAGATGTCTTCACATCTGGGAGAAATCGTCCTGTCCGGTTCCATGCCCTGGGCAAAAAGGATGAAATCGTAGGTCTCGTCAAGAATTTCTCCGCTCCCGTTTTCGTAACGGACAGCTTCCGGCGAGATTTCGACCAGCCTGATCCTGTCTTTTATCCCGACTTTTAACTTGAACAGGCTGGACAGGGTCTCGTACCGGTTGATGGGGTCCATGTCTGCGCCCAAGCTGTCCTTTTCCCTGCGGGTCACCACGGTTGTTCTGAACCCTTTCTGGGCAAGATAACATGCCGTTTCACACCCGATAAGACCACCACCAACCACAAGGACTTTCTCCGTCCCTTCCGGGATGGAGGCGGTCCCCTCAAGGAGTTCGACCGCCTGAGCGAAGAAATCTCTGCTCCCCGGGTTTTTTATCGTCGGGAGCCGTTTCGAATCGGGCAACGCACCGGTAGCAACCACAAGGGCATCGAAGCCTCCCCCCGAAAGAGCCATCTCCGTTATTTCAATCCCGACGCGGATCTCTACGTTCAATTTGGCAAGTTCACCCTGGAGCCACTCGCTCAACCACCGAATCTTGCTTTTCTCCTCTAAAATGCCGGCGGCAGCCAATCTCCCGCCCAGAGCCGGTTTTTTCTCGATCAGCGTGACCGTGTGGCCGCGCAAGGCGGCCACACGGGCGGCTTCCATTCCCGCCGGTCCACCGCCAACGACGAGGATTTTCTTGAGGGAAGGAGCCTTTCCGGCGATTTCCGGTTCGACAAGGCGATATTCCCTGCCGGCCATCGCGTTGACGGCACACCTGAGTTTCCATCCATAGCCGCTCCGATACTGAACACAACTGTTGCACCCAATGCACTTGCGAACAACTTCCTTCGTTCTCGCTTTCGACACCCAGTCGGGATCGGCAATCAACCCCCTGCCCAGGGCGACGAAATCGGCATCACCCCGTGAGAGGATTTCCTCCGCAACTCCATGGTCCCGAATCACCCCGACGGCAACCGTCTTCACGCCGCAGGTTCGGCGGATCTCCCCGGCAAGGTAGCTTTTCCAGCCTTGGCCCATTCCCATTCCTTCCACCTGAGCCCGCCGCGCGAAGGTGTGAGGCAAACGGTGCGTCCCGGCCGTAACGTGGAAGCAATCGATCCCGGCTCCCTTGAGGAGATTGACGACCTCGATGGTTTCCGAGAGGCCTCTTCCGGAAAGGTTGCGTTCCTCCATCCGTTCCGATTTCAGTACGGCGAAGTCTTCCGGAAGCTCGCGTTCGGGGGAGACGAATTCATCCCCGCTTATCCGAAAGATGATGGGAAAGCAGGGCAACCTTTTCCGAATCCCCTGCACGATTTCCAAGGCGAGGCGGGCCCTGTTTTCCGTCGAACCGCCGTATTCGTCCTTCCTTTGGTTCGTCCACGGAGAGAGGAACTCCGCGAGAAGATAGCCGTGGGCACCATGGATTTCGACCGCATCGAAGCCCGCCAGGGCGGCTCTCTCAGCGGCATCGACAAAGTTGTTCCGGATCCTGTGAATTTCTTCCCGCGTTGCCTCTCTCGCCTCGATCATGAGCTTACCGTAAAGGAACGGAGAGGGAGCGACGGGTTTCAAAGCCTCCCGGCTGCGGTCTCCGTAGAGGCCGCCACTGTGGTTCAGCTGTAGGGCTGTGGAGGCTCCGGCTTCGTGGAGGATTTCGGCCAGTTCGTGGAGTTTCGGAACGAAGCGGTCATTGTCGATCCTCATCTGCGTATGACCGGTTTTCCCTCTGGGAAAATCGACATTCACGCATTCGAGGATCAGCAGCCCCGTACCCCCTTTGGCTCTTCTCTCGTAGAAGGAGATCAACTCAGGAGAAACTTCGCCTTCCGCAGTGGCGAAGTTGGTCGAGACCGGAGCCATGAGGACACGATTCTTCACCCGGAGAGAGCCGATTTCTCCGGGGGCCAGGAGATTTGGGAAACCGCAGCCGGTACTGCTCGTCATCGATATACACCCAACCTTCCTCTCATCAGCCAGGTCATTCCAGGCGTTCTAGTACGAGCGTCGGAGCAATCCCGACAGGAAAACCTCCTGGCTTCTTTCGCCATACACCAGATGTGACACTCTCTCCGAGAAGATGGCCGGGCACCTTGCCCGGCCACCAAGAGTACGCTTTACCCTCGATAAACCTCCAAGACAGGAACTATTTCTGTTTCCAGACACCCTTGCTCTCGTAGTAGCGGATGGCACCGGGATGAACCGGGACAGACGCTCCCATAGTCGCTGTCTGGAGAGCCTGCTCTTTGCAGGAAGAGTGTGCGTTCACCCAATCGTCCCGGTGCTCGAAAATGGCCGAAACGATCTTGAAGGCCACGTCTTCAGGCAGATCAGCCCGGCAAAGAAGATGATTCACGGCCCCCACTGAAGGCAGGGTGTCCTGGTTGCCATAGACCCCGGCCGGGATTTCCGTCGCAATGTAGTACTTGTACTGGCTGGTCATGTTGTTGATGACGCTGCTCTCGATACCGATGAGTTTCGCTTTGTCGGATGTCGTCGTAACTTCGACGATAGAGGGGACACCGATACCCGCCTGGTAGATGAAGCCGTCGCACCTTCCGTCGGCAAGGGCATCGACGGAATCCATGAGGTTGATCCTTTGACGCTTGATGTCCTTGTCAGGATCTAGCCCTGCGGCTTTCAGGATATCGACGGCAATGACCTCCGTTGCACTGCCTGGTTCGGCCGTTGAAATACGTTTGCCCCGCATGTCACCGATCGAGTTGATGCCGGAATCCTTGCGCACCACAATATGGGCACGACCAGTGTTGATCGCGGTCAAAACATTAAGATCGAAGGGCTTGAATCCGTTCAGACCCTCTTTGGCGTAGTAGCTCAAAATGGCGGTAGACATTCCCAGTTCGATATTCTTGGACTCAAGAAGCCTCAGGTTGTCCACAGATCCCCCGGTAACCTCGACATTGATCTTCAACGAGGGGTCAAACTTGTTGATCGTCTGCGCAAAGGCCGTCCCCACGATGTAGTAGGTTCCTCCCACGTTGACGGTGCCGAGCCGAAGCTGCGTCGGGGCCGCACAAGCCTGCTGAACAGTGACGCCCAGGAGTATCGCGAGTCCTGCCAATAAAGCGATTGTCACGCTCTTTGTTTTCATTTCTTTCCCCTCCCACCACGAGATTGTTTTTGAAACAAGAGTTCCTGGTATTTCCTGTTTCTCGAGATCAGCGAGCCTCTCACAGACTTTCCCGGCCAAAAGCGGGCTCGGGTTCCTGGTAACCAGGGTCATAAACTTTTCTTGCAGCACGTTTTCCGGCAGCGGATTTACGTGTTCTCCAAGGGCGTCATGCCCTCTCCCTACAAAGGCTTCACCCTCCTTTGTCTTGAGTTCGATTTGAGCAGCACCCCAATACCCTTTGTCCTTCTCCAGCTCCTTGTTGAAAACTTCTTCTTCGGCAATGACGATCTTTTGGGCCGGGTCTTTGATTTCTTCATTGCCTAAGCCGTCTTTTGAGGAGTTGCATCGTGACGGTACCCTATTTCAAGCGAAGACCACCGCTCCCAAATC
Source organism: Synergistaceae bacterium UBA5560 (assembly GCA_002425685.1). Taxonomy (GTDB): domain Bacteria; phylum Synergistota; class Synergistia; order Synergistales; family Aminiphilaceae; genus Aminiphilus. Next base: position 61,348 of record DIMS01000037.1, read on the forward strand.
CCCGTCGCATCGGCCTCCCTGTCGAGGCAGGCCTTTGGGTTGATCACCTTGCCGATAGAACCGTAAACCCCATATCCCCTCGTGATCATCTGGATGAACTTCTTCCCGGGGATGTCGGGCGTGTTCGAAAAAGCTACTGTCATCGCACGCCTATGTCCGTCGTGAGAATCGAGCAGCCTTGCCACGGAGCCGATCCACAGGGGCAGGGCACCGAGGCCGGCACTTTTCCCGAATACTCCCGAAAATACCCCATGCATATGCTTCCCTTCCGGGGGTGTCTTTCCGCCCAGGAACACGCCCGACCATGCCATGGGAACACCGGAATGGCCTTCTGCCTAGCCTCGCTCGGGATAGCCTCGCAGGCAATGCCCCGGAGCATCATTGCCAAATCAATGACAGGCATCTGGGACCATCGTCTTCTTTGTAATGTAGGAGACTGTAAGAAAGATCACGACTCCTGTAAGGTCTGTGTAAATACCCGGTTTCAGAAGGCAAAGGGCTCCGAGGATAAGCACGACACGGTAGACCTTGTTCACCTTCGTCAGGAGGAAACCTTGGGTAGCCCCGGCGAGACAGACTGCACCCACAACGGCGGTTGTCGCAGCCCAAAGGATTTCGAGCAGGTTCCCATTTGAAAGGAGCAGAGGGTTGTAAATGAACATGAAGGGCATCAGAAATGCCGGCAGTGCGAAAATAAAAGCCGTGTACCCTGTCTTCGTAGGGTCGGCATTCGCGATTCCAGCACCGGCGTAAGCCGCGATCGCAACGGGCGGGGTTACGGGCGCGATAACTGCGAAGTAGAAAACGAACAGATGGCAGGCGATCAGCTCGAACCCCATGTTCAGGAGGGCGGGAACAGCCATTGTCGCGGTGATGACATAGGCAGCGGAGGTCGGCAGCCCCATTCCGAGTATGAGCACCGCGATCGCGACGAAGGTCAGGGCAATGATCGGATACCCCCCCGAGAGGGAGAGGACGAGGGAAACGAACTTCGAACCGAGGCCCGTCAAAGTGATGCTACCGATGATGAGACCAGCACAGGCAAGTCCCATGGCGACACTGGAGAGGTTCAGGGAACCTCCGATAAGGGCGGCGCTGAGTTTCTGGAACATGGTCGGCAGAGCCTTTCTTTCGTTCAAGAGGATCAGAAGGGCGGCTGTGGCGATGCCGTAGAAGGCGGAGTACATCGGGGAAAACTTGCCGATTATCAGGACGAAAACAACGACTATGGGCAGAAGGAGATACAGCCCCTTCATCATCTCCGACGTCGAGGGGATGATCGCCGGATCAACGGCCGGGACGTTGTCTCTCTTGACGTAAAGCGTGACCCCGGCAAGAACGCCGATGAAGTAAACCAGAGCCGGGATAATCGCCCGGATGACGATTGTCGCATAGGGAACGCCGGTAATGTCCGACATGACAAAAGCCCCTGCACCCATTACAGGAGGCATGAGCTGACCTCCGGTGGAAGCAGCCGCTTCAACCGCCCCTGCCACGTAGGGAGCAATGCCGATCCCCTTCATCAGGGGGATGGTGAACGTACCCGTGGTGATGACATTGACCACGGCGCTTCCGTTGACCATCCCGAAAAGACAGCTCGCGATGACGGCGGCTAGAGCCGGCCCGCCTTGGAGCTTGCCCGTAAGCTTCAAGGCGATGTTGATGAAAGCATCGCTTGCACCACAACTCTCCAGAAAGCCTCCCAGAATGGTGAACAAGGCGATGTAGGTTGCAGACATCTGAAGCATGGAACCGAAAATTCCGTTGGAAGAGATGAAGAGATGTCCGAGGATCCGGGAGAAACTGTAGCCGTAGTGCCCAAGCTCTCCCGGCAGGTGCTGACCGAAGAGCACATACGCCAAGAAGGTCACCGTGACCGCGGCCATTCCAAATCCAACCGTCCGCATGGCTGCGTCGATCAATACGAGAATCAGGAGAACTCCGACCAGGATATCGACGGGGGTCGGGGCGACCGCCCTCATCACCAGATCATCGAAAAACACGCCGTAATAGACACAAGCACCGACTCCGACAAAGCTCTTCAGGGCTTTGACAAAAAATTCCAGCCCAGTAGTGTTTTCGTTGGCTTTCAAGTAGACAATCGGAAACAAGAGTCCAAGGTGCATGGATCTCAGGCAATGGGAGGGAATGACATACCAAATGTTTATGAGATGAATGACCGAAAGAACAACGCAGGCACCAATCAGAATCTTTGTATAAACCCTAGCCAACGTGAAATATCTCTCAGATGAATCAAGGCCGGTACTGTTAGTCATCGATATGCACCCAACCTTCCATAGTACGAAGAAGTTTGCCGAAGACGGCTCCACTCGGGCCCTCGAACTCGAGAGCGATCCAAGCGCCGGGCACGCCGTTGATGGCATAGTTGCCCCTGCTCAAAGCCTTGTCGTTACGGACCGGAACCTGGGCGATGATCCGTTTCTGCGTGCTGGTGTTGAAGATGCGGGCCGTGGTGACGGGTTCGACTGCCTTGACAAGCCCTTCGTCGATGGCGAAGGGACCGACGGCGGAGGAGACATTCCCGCAGTTCATGGCCATCCCCACAGCAGGCATGCCACGCTGACCTGGCCGAACGTGTAGTCGACATCCACGTCAGGCCTCGAACTGGATCCGATGATTGCGACCTTGCTGATGGAGGAGTTGGCTCCCCCCAGGCCGTCGATCTGCCGCAGGTCAAGGCTCCCGAAGGCCCTCAGGATGACCCTGTCTCGGTTTCCCCTGTCTGGCGGGAGGTCGTTCTCGTGGAAGAACACTGCCTTGCTCGTACCTCCTCGCATGATCACGCAACGAATACGATCAAATGACATGATGGTTCCCCCTCAACGATGGCGTCGTCCATCAACGGGCTGTTTCGAGAACGTCAAAAATATCTCCTGATGTAATATGTAAAGTAGGTGATTCGACATGCGGAAGGCACTCCCAAGGCCCGGAATCGTGCTTCTCGGGCAGCCTGCGTTTGACCTTGCAACCACCAGGATCTTCTCTGGGGCGACTCGGAAGTCCTCCCCCGCGAAGAGGCTGCCCAGGCCGTCAAGAAGACATTTTTCGCCCGGTCAATGACTTCTGCTGGGACATTTTCGAAACACAGCCCCCCGATAAAATCGGCAAGTTGACCAGCCATCCCCATGATTTTCACGTCTTATTCTTTAAGGACCGCTTCTATTTCACGTTTTTTTAGAATTCTGTTCACAACCAGAACCCCAGCAACCAGGACAACACCGGCAACATCAGTCATTAGCCCTGGGTCAAGCAACAGGAGGGCACAAATTCCGAGCAGACACCTCGAAAAGAACCCCTTCGCCGGGTATCCCTGCAGGCTCATCGAAAGTGCAGTGACTCCTACGAAGGCGGTAAAGGTTACGTGCGCGATCTCGGAAACCGAGCCCTGCATCAGGATCGCAGGAGCAAAGACAAAGATGAAAGGGACCAGGAAACCGGCTGATCCGAGCTTGACTGCTTCCCACCCGGTCCTTGTGTAATTTGCACCGGCGATTCCCGCTCCCGCGTATGAGGCCAAGGCAACCGGAGGCGTAATCGCAGCAAGAACACCGTAGTAAAAGACAAAGAAATGAGCGCTGATTGGACTGACCCCCATGTTGACCAGCGCCGGCGCCGCAAGGACGCTCAGAATGATATAGACGCCGGTTGTCGGTAAGCCCATCCCGAGAACGAAGCCCGTTATCATGGTGAGGATCAGGAGAATGATCAAATTACCGCCGGACCATAGAACCAGGAGGGAAGACAATTTCAGTCCAAGCCCCGTCAAGCCGAGCACGCCGATGATAATTCCTGCCGTGCCACAGGCAAGGGCAACGGGGACGACATCCTCCGCCGCTTCTTTCAGAGTCCGAATGATCACCTTCAGGGTCATCTTGTCGTTCTTTGAGAACCAGCTCAAAAGCACACTGATCGCGCAGCAGTACAGGGCAGTCTTGTTTGGGGTGAGTCTCATTCCGAGCAACATGTAGAACAGGGCCGCAAGGGTGATGATGACATGCCAGCCCTCAGTCATAACATCCTTGAAATCCGGCAGTTCCGAGGTCGCGTAGGCTTTCATCCCGCTTTTTACCGCCTGCAGATGGATAACGACAAAACACATATAGAAATACAGCGCGGCAGGGATAACTGCGGCGATCGCAACATCGGAATAGGGGATCCCCAGAACCTGGGCCATGATGAACGCGGCAGCACCCATGATTGGAGGCATGATCTGCCCTCCGGTAGAAGCAACCGCTTCGACCGCTCCCGCGAAATGTGGCTCGTACCCGACGCTTTTCATCAGGGGAATCGTAAACGTGCCGGTTGTCACGACATTTGCGATTGCACTCCCGTTAATCGTGCCGAAAAGCGCGCTCGTGAAGACGGAGATCTTCGCCGGACCCCCGCGAACACGCCCGAACAGGGCAAAAGCACCGTCTTTGAAGACTTTTCCTGCCCCCGAGCTTTGCAGGAAGGAACCGAAAATGATGAACATGATGACAACTGTTGAAGAGACACCGATCGGAACTCCGTAGACTCCGTCATCCGAAAGGAAAAGATAGCTTGCCAAGCGTTGGAATCCATACCCGCGATGCGCCAGCCCACCTGGCAAAAATTTGCCGTAAAAGGCGTACAGGATCGCAACGATCGCGATGATCGGCATGGTCCAGCCCATCACTCTCCGGGTCATTTCCAGAAGACTGAGCACCAGCAGAGTCGCAAGGACAATTTCGAGCTGGGTTGGATCCCCTAGATGGAACACGATGTCTTCGTCGATCGAGATCAGGTAAAACGTTGCAAAAGCTGCGGTGAAGATTATTACAATTGATGAAAGACGCAGAAACCACCCGCCCTTTTCCTTCTCGCTCTGTTTCGACCAGCCAACGAGAGCGGCGATCACGATCGCCAATCCCAGGTGGACTTCCCTTTGGATCATCAGGCTTACCGTGCCGGTTGTTGTGGCGTAAAGATGGAAACAGCTCATGGCGACCCCTATAAATAGAATCAGCCATTGCAGCACCTTCTTTTCGTTTTCGGCAAAATTGCTTGCTCCAGGCATCGGTCGTTTTCCTTCCCTCTATCAGCTATGTGGAAAATCCAAACTTTGTATTTTCTCAATGAGTGTTACGAGGCGGAGAGAACTCTTCTCCGCCTCGTTGTTCAGCTATTGCCTCAAGACACCCTTTTCCCTGAAGTATTTCTCTGCTCCGGGGTGCAGAGGAAGAGTGATTCCCTTAACGGCAGTTTCCAACTGATATTTGCCAGCATCGGGATGGATACTCCCCAGCTCCTTCGAATTTTCGACGATCGCCTTCACGACCTGGTAGATCACTTCCGGGTCCTGGTCCTTGTCGGTGAAGAGCCAAACGGGAACTGCGGGGGTACGGATCGCTTGCGCGTTCTTGTACGTCCCCTCGGGGATCACGGAGTCTCTCCAGAACGGGAATTTTTCCTCGACGACCTTCATATTGTCTGCGTCGAATTCAATGAAACGAAGTTCATGGGTCATGGCCAGGTTGGAATAGGCGGCGGCAGGATAAGCCAGGGTCGCAATAAGCACATCGATATCGCCGTTTGCAAGTGCATCCGCAGCCTGATCATGACCGAGATACTGTCCCTTGTAGTCGACACCTTTTTTTAACCCTACCACCTGCTCCAGCATGTCCGGACCGAAGAACGGCGCACCGGCCGGGCCGAGGCTGACTCTCTTTCCCCGGATGTCACTCAATTTCTTGATGTCCGACTTGGCAAGAGTGATGACGTGGAACGTATTTGTCTGCCCTGACATCAGCACGCGGAGGTTTGCCGCAGGCTTGTTCTCGTAGGCCCGTCGCCCTTCATAGGCCGCTACGATGTCGTCAGCCATCCCCATGCCGATATCCGTGTCCTTGTTCACGACCAATTTGATATTTTCACTGGTCCCACCCGTTGCCTCACTGTTCATGAGGATATTCGGTGCATGCTTCTGGACGACCTGCGCTAAGGCCGCTCCAACCATGTAGAATGCCCCGCCGGAAGTACCCGATCCGATAGACAGGCTAACCTGCTGTCCCGCCGCAAATGCCACGCCCGCCAACATGCCGACCAGTGCCGGAACAATGAGCCATGAAAGCTTGAGTTTCCCAAGATTCCTGCTTTTACCCAACACGAACACCTTCCTTCTGATGTCAATGGATACCCTCCCGTACTAAGGGGATACCCATTTCCCCGCAGGTGTACGCATACCACCGTGACTGAGCAGAAATGATTCCTGAAGCTGCCGGGATTCGTCGGTTCCGTCATCCCTCCCTTCCAACAGGCTGGGTGCGGTGCTCCATCTCCCAGAACCTGTAGCTGCTCCCAGCCACATGGACCACGTGGCAGTGATGAAGAAACCGGCACAGGTTTTTCCTGAACCCAGAACGTCCTATTCGTTCACACGATTTCACCACGGCCGTGGTCGCATGTGCGGCAATCTGGACGTCCCCCTTGGATACATCTCATGGGTGCCTGTGACATCTGATGACGCTTCTATCCTTGTTGGTTTCTAATAGTCGTTTTTCCTGGAGATTTCGAGTCCCGCTCTTTTGAGCAAGTCGATCCATTCAGGAATCTTGGCTTGGTCGTACCCGCCAAACGGCAATGTGATATTCAGGCAGGCGAGTACTTTTCTGTTGCAATCAAAAATCGGGACCCCCATGCCCGCTGAATTTTCGGATCTTTCCGCGAAACTGATCGCGTATCCATTTTCCCTTGTCTTTCTCAGCGCTCCGTCTACTTCCGGTCTTTGAGTAAAGGTGTTGCTCGTCAAGCTCTTGAATCCTTCTTCCTTTTCAAACCGGTCCAAGTCTTCTTTCGAGAAAGTGGACATCAGGACCTTCCCGGACGCGCCTCCATGCAGGTATACCAACTCCCCGACTCTGGACGAATATCGGATAGAACGCTCGCTTTCAAGCTTACAAATGCATATCTTCTTGAACTCACGACGCATAAATAACGAGACGGTTTCTTTTGTAGCTTGTCGTATTTCTTCCATGAGGGGACGAGCAATCCCAACTAAATCGATAGATTCTATAGCCAGACCCTTGAGAAATATAATCCTTGGTCCCAAACTACATTTCTTCGTCGAAGGTTCATAATCCAAAAAATCACATTGATGAAGCGTCGACAAAAAGCATATTTCCGAATAGGTCAAATGCTTGTGATCCACATCAAAGATACCGAGGAGTCTGATCGCTTTTTCAACAGACTTGACCTGCTCATTCCCAGAAAACTCTTCTGTACCCATGCTGCTCTGCGCCTTCATGAGAATGCCCCCATTTTTCCGGAAAGGGCTGGATGCTCATCATGACGCGTCTTTTACCGTATTTTATTTTCACATTGTGAAAATTATTTTCTTAGTATAAAAAGTTTCTCACGAATTTTCCTTCTTGTCAATATAGTGGACTCCAACACCAGACCACTTGCCTGACTAAGGGAACCCTGAATAAACTCCTCGGACAATGGCCGCAGCAATACAAAGCAAGAAAAAGGCCCCGAACGGAATCCGCTTTCACACTTCGGCGGAGTTCTATCGGGAGCTGACTCTACCTTCGTTTGATCTTACCCACCTTTGCTGG
>DIMS01000108.1:0-1571 GCA_002425685.1 Synergistaceae bacterium UBA5560
GCCTTCCTCGAAAATCGCCCCTTTAGGACAGACGAGCGCGCAGGCGCCACACCCGTGACAGAGATCGTTCACCCGGGCGGGGCCTTTGCCGAAGACCAGCATGGCGGAAAAACGACACGCATCGGCACAGGCGCCACACCCGTCGCAGCGATCCGGATCGACCTGGGGACGGGGAATACGGACGGGAGCGCTCTCCCACTTCTCCCAGTCCAGAAGACCGCCGAGGTTGGGGCACTCCACGTCCGCATCCACTGCCAGAACCCGATCCTCCGCAGCGAGGATCAACGACGCGGCGACACAGCTCTTGCCTGTTCCACCCTTGCCGCTGGCGACGGCGAGACGAAAGGGCACCTTCCGCCGCTCCTCAGGAAGCGTGATGGGAATGGTCTCCACAGGTGCCACTGCCGCTGCAAAAACTTTCCGTTCCGGAAAGCCTTCCCGAGAGATAGCTCTCGAGCACCCGCTCCACATTCCCCGAAGCGCCCACGATCACCCGGATGCCGCTCGCCTCGAAAAGCCGGCGCGCCTGCTCCCCCATACCTCCCGCGACAACACAGGTCGCTCCGAGATCCGCAAGCCACTTGGGCAGGGCACCCGGCACATGCCCGGGATTGGGGTGCTCCTCCCGGGAAAGAACGCGACCATCCTCGATGGTCACCACCAGAAAAACCGGGGCATGTCCGAAATGAGCCGACACCAGTCCCCCCTCAGTTGCGAAAGCCACCTTCGACGCCATCGTCACGATTATTCCTCCGTTTTCCCGTAACTCGCCATACGGCTCCGCACCTGGTTCAAGCGTTGCTCCAGGTAGTCCGCCTCCTGCTCCAAGGCGTTTCGTTCCGCCTCGGAAGAAGGCACCCACTGGGACAGCGGCATGCCGCCACTCCAACCGCCTCGGGCCTGAAACGCCCCTCCTCTGCAGAACCCCCTTCGCGCTCCACCACGGCAGGGTCCAAACCCCCGCCCCGTAGCCGGCCCCATTCCGCGTGGACCCGTTCCGTTGCGTCCCGGCATGGTTGCACTCCTCCTTTTTGATATTGAACATCTATATCAATAATAGAGCGAGTGTCAGGATTCGTCAAGAGCTTTCCGCGCATTTTTTGATGCCCAACAGGGGAAAATATCCCGCCGAGAATCAAAGACGCGGAAAGGCTCCCCAAGAGTCTCGGGAGCCTTTCCGTCCTTCTTGTGTCCGTCTCTCTTCAGGCGAGCTGCAGTATCTCCCGAAAGGTCGTCGCCAGAGCATCGAGAGAATCTCCCTGAGCGAGATCGACGTACTCTTCCAGCCGCCCCTTGTCCCCCAGGCGGGAAATGAAAGGATCCCAGGGAAGACGCCCGAGAACGGGAACGTTCCATTTTTCTGCAAACGCGTCGAGGTGGCTGGGGCCGAAGAGTTCGATGCGCTCCTTGCACTTCGGACATTCCGCGAAGGAGAGGTTCTCCACCAGACCGAGAAGCGGCACGTGCAACATTTTCGTCATGTGCATGGCCTTCTCCACGACCATGAGAGAAAGCTCCTGCGGCGAGGTCACCACGAGCATGCCGTCCAGCGGAAGACTCTGCATGACCGT
>DIMS01000108.1:1612-6472 GCA_002425685.1 Synergistaceae bacterium UBA5560
CCCAGAAAACGTCCTCCCAGAACTGGCGCACGAGATTTCCCACCAGAGGACCGCGCCATATCACAGGTTTTGCGGGATCCTCCAGGAGGAGGTTCACCGACATGACGCAAATGCCGAGTTCCGGCGACCGGGGAGGGACCATGCCCAGCGGTGAACCTTCCGGAAGAGCCCGTATCCCGAGGAGTTTCGGAATGGAGGGGCCGGTGACGTCCGCGTCGAGAATCCCCACCTTCTTCCCCTCTTTCGCCAGCGCCACGGCAAGGAGTGCCGTGACGGAACTCTTTCCCACTCCCCCCTTACCGCTCCCCACGGCGACGAGCCGGCGCACCGCGCCCTTTTCCTTCTTCGGGGGCAGAGAACAGGCCTCGGGTGTTTCGTTGCAGGTCGCCGCCTCAGGGCAACCGGAACAGGACGATGCAACAGAATCGGACATGAAAGAAGAACCTCCTCGATGTGTGATGTCTACAGCGGCATCTCCCGCAGTTCTCCCGCGAGAAACGCCCGGACGGCCCTCTCGGCGCTCCACGCGTCGCCGAAAAGCCCCCAGGCACGCATACCCGCCGCCGCGAGCGCGGCCCCGGCCTTCGGACCGACCTGGGGCAGGAGCACGTCGGTCACTCCCCGCTCGGCGAGCTTCCGTACCATGGCGCCTCCGGCGCCCGAATCGGCTCCTCCTTCGCCGACAAGGGCTTCGGAAAAGACCCCCTCGTCGGAGAAAAGCAACACGAAGGGAGCGCGCGCAAACCGGGAAGAAACGTCGCTCGATGCATGGGCTTCCTCTGCGGAAACGGCGATCATGAGACATCCTCCTTTTGATAATGACAATCTCTATCATTTACTACAGAGACTACCCTTTTCCCCGAAATGCGTCAAGCCCTTCCAAAGAGCGATAGTGCTCTGACGCGGAGCACTCCGGACAACTCCCTTCACGACGCAGCACCCCCCGGGAACACTCCGGAGGGCGCTGCGTCGTGGCGAAAAACCCCTTTATGCAAACTCGCCCCTGAAACGCCTTCGCCGGCAGAAAGGGCGCATCGGCCCGGCACGATCACAGAAAGCGGGGCCGGGCGACGGGTCTTCCTCACGTCGTCCGGCTCGCCGGCATTCCTCGCAGATTCCGGCGAGCTGCACACTTTGCGGGACAAGGGAGAATCCCTTTTCGGCGACCCATTCCTCCAGGATTTTCTCCTTCGCGTCCTCCTGCTCCAGTCGTGTCACGGCACCGCAGACACGGCACCGCACATGAACATGTACCCCCTTCTCGGAGAGAACGAAGCGGGAGAACCCCTCCCCCAGGTTCGTCTGATGCAGAATGTCCATTTCCTCCAGGATCAGGAGCGTGCGGTACACCGTGGCGAAACCGACGGAAGCATCCTTCTCGTGAACCTTCGCGGCGAGATCCCGGACACTCACCGAGGCCTCGGCGTTTTCAAGAAGCGTCTCGATGATGATGCGGCGCTGTTCGGTGAGGCGGCACCCACGCTCCCGGAGCAGTTGAAGGTATGCTTCCGCCCTCTCGCGGACCATGTCGTCCGTCATGGCCGCACCTTCTCCGCATGGGACCTTTCGTGAGCGAGAAGCCACTCCTTGCGCCAGAGTCCACCACCGTACCCGACGAGCCGACCGTCCTTGCCGATCACCCGATGACAGGGGACGAGAATGCCCACGGGATTGCGATTGTTCGCCCCTCCGACGGCCCGGAGTGCCCGCTCGTTTCCCACGGCCCGGGCCACGTCCTGGTATGAAAAGGTCTCTCCGTAGGGAATGCCCCGCAGAACGTCCCAGACGCGACGTTGAAAAGGTGTACCCGTCAGGCACAGCGGAACCGAAAAGGTCCGTCTCGTTCCGTCGAAGTATTCGTCGAGCTCCTGCGCGCAGCGTTCCAGGCAGGCGAGAAGCCCCCTTTTTCGCAACGGGGAATCCCCGCCCCTCTCCATACCGTCCCAGGTGGAGCCTTGCTTTTCCGGCACGTTCTCCGGAGGCTTTCCGGAAAATCCGAGAAAGGTCACCCCCTCGGCACATCCCCGTATCTCAAGCACCCCCACAGGAGACGCGTAGAGTAGTTTCGCCACATGTCCGTTCCCGCACATGACCTCCGAAGGCGTCGTCGCAACGCGCTTTCCGCGTGCAGTCTCCTTCATGGCCTCGTCACCTCCTCGGTTCGTTTCCATCGCAGCGACGATTTCCGCGAGTCCTCGCGCTTTCCGCTCACCGCCCCCACCTCCGGCGCATCCCGAAACCTCTCCGTTTCCGGGATGGCGCTTCGGGCGACGCGGACGCTTCACGGGCGGCGCGCTGCCATTCCTCCATCTGCAGATCGTCCTCCATGCCGAGATCGTCCACACCGGCAAGGTTCTCCACATGGTGACGGATCTCGTGCCAGGCGGTCTCCCGCAGTTCCGCCTCCCACACCTCGGGCGGTTCGCCCGCGAGCATCTCCCGGAAAGAGCCGTAGTAGAAAACGACACGGCTTCCGAGGGATCCCTCGGACACATAGTGAGCCAACACAAGATATCCCTGGTCGGTCATTCTCTGGGGCACGACGAGAAAGCCTCCCGAGAGCCCCCGACAAAGCACCGGGGGAATTTCATCCACCACGCGATGGGCCATCTCCGTGAACGCGTCGAGTGTCACGGTCCTCCCCCCCTCCGAAACGGCGCGGTATCGTGAAACATCACACGAGCGGGCCGCTCTAGCTCCTCGTTTCCTCGCATCTTTTCTTTAGGATAGGGCATCCGGGAGCGAACGAAAAGAGGGAAGCACCCCTGCGTTCGTCTCCGAAAAGCACACAACGGGACGTGCGAAGGCGTAGCCCGCATTGAAACACGAGCTTTTCCAGCGTACTATGGGAGCTTGGAGGCTCTACGAAGCGGAAAAGGGTACGAACCGGAGGTTGCCCGACTCTCGCCGGAACATTCCGAAACCGCCCGGAGACGGGAAAATTTTTTCGTTCTTTACAACTCGAAAATCTCGAAGAAGAAGGTGGCCGTCAATGAAGAGACTCGTCGTGTCGCTCTGCACGCTTCTCTGCTGCTGCGGAGCCGTCCGCGAAGCCGAGGCGCTTCGCATGTCCGTTCTCTTTCCCTCCGAGAGCGGTCGGATACTGGCTCCCACCCGGGACTTCACCGTTGTCTGTTCTCTGGACAGAGAGGGGAAAACACCGGAGGAACAACCCTTCAACGTCCGTTTCGAACTCTACCGAGAAGGCAACCCCTCGCCGGTGCGCACCGTGACCAGCGCCGTGGACGCCTCGGGGCTCACGCCGGCAGCGGCGATCCTCACGGAGTACGAAAACGGCCGGACTCCCTACACCACCGCGGACATCCTGGCAGCGCCCCTTCCCGATCTGGTGTACGACCCGGCCCGGCCCGGGAGCATCTACGACCCGGCGATTCGGGCAGTGGTGCAGGAGACCTACTGCGCCGCAGTCATCCAGGGAGGACGAACGAAGGATTTCGACAGCACCTACGCCATTGCCTACACGACGGACCTTGAGGAAGGGAACTACACCCTCACGCTCTCCGCCGTGGGAAACGCGGGAGTGCCGCTCGCCTCCGTGAGCATTCCTCTGGTCTTCGGTTCCGTGCCGGACAAGATCCTCGCCCGATTCAGTCCGAAGAGCCACATGGACAAAGTGACCGCCTTCGCCGCCGCAGAGGGTTCTCACCTCTACCTCGACCCCTTTCCGGGCTACTGGAGCGCCTCGGACCTCCCCGGAGGCGGTTCGCTCTTCTACGAGATCGTACGCCGCTGGCGTCCCAACGATACCCTGGAATACCTGAGCGGAAAAGTCCGGGCCATTCTCTACAACATCCACGCCACAAGCACCAGCCAGGTCGTGGAAATCGGCGGCATGGCCCATGCCCTCCGGCTCCGGGCACCGTCGCTGCTCTGTCACCACTACGACATCGGCGATCCCGCCGTGAGCTACGACGTGGGAGACGGAACCGTCGCCATCCGTCAGGGAACCATCGTCCCCTTCAACACCGACGACCGCCTCGTCCTCACCCGGGCGGAGATCCGGGGAAACGGCATCTCGAACGTGCCCGCCGCGGACTATGTCTGCTCCCCCGATCTGGCGGACAAGCAGGTGGACTGGAACGTCGCCGACGGCGTGGAGGCCAAGCCCGGTCAGCTCGTGAGCCTCTTCGGCGTCGTCGTGCCCATTCAGCCCGCTCTCTCCGACGTGGTGGTCTCCTCCGACGGAACCTACACCGTGAACAACCGCATCAATACGGTACGCTACGCGCTCTTCGAGGAAGGGCAGGAGGTCGTTTCCTTCGACCGCATGGTGGAGCTGACCCGTTTCGGCGTCGACAACCGGCCGTCCCTCTACGAATTCCGCCATGACATTCCCCTGTCCGGGGACATCGACACCCGCACCATCACGGTGCGTCTTTCCGCCTTCGACAGCCACGGAAATGCCGTGGGAGGCACGGAGGAGGAGTTCCTCCTCACCGTGCGCTCCTCCGGAGGCGGTGGAAGCAGCGGCGGCGGCGGTTGCAACACCGGCGCCATGCCCTTTGCCCTGCCGCTCCTCCTGCCCGGGGCGTTTCTCCTCCGCCGGCGGCGTGGAAAGCGCGTGCGCACACAGTATCCGAAAGGATGACCGTTGACGGAGGAGACCGATACATGCGCCCCTGACGGGGAGCACTCTTCGGCCTTCTTTCCCGAGATCCCGGGGGCAGCCACGTCGGGACAGCGCACACCCTTTCGGGATACGCCGCATTCCTTCATGGCGCGGGGACAAAGAGCGTTCGAACACCTCTGCGACGGGAGCGGTGCAAGAACAGCACGCCGGATATCCGAAGAACGCGAGAACGAGAAGGAGGGGGCGAAAGTGGCCGCCCCCTCCTTCTC
>DIMS01000124.1:0-476 GCA_002425685.1 Synergistaceae bacterium UBA5560
CGGAACAGGATGTGTCGGAGGCATTCCAGAATGTCGAAGGCTTCTGGGAAGACCTTTTCCCGGTGGAGCGGAATCGCCTCATCCGCCTCCTGGTGGACAAGGTGGAGATCCGCGAGACCGGAATCGACATGGAGCTGCGCACCAACGGACTGACAACGCTCATCGCCGAGCTGGCCGGTCTGGCATGCGAAGTCACTGAACGGAGGGCAAGTCGATGAAAATGAAGCCGACCATTACCGTAGCCGACAACGGCAACCTGCAGATCCACATTCCGATGGTGATCCGGCGCATGCGCGGCCGCAAGACGGTCATCGCTCCCCAGGCCCTGGATGGAGAAATCACCGGAGCGCAGGAACCGGTGCAGTCCGCCATCCTTCAGGCGCTGGGCAGGGCCTTTTCATGGGCCGACATCCTCGAATCCGGCCAGATCAAGTCCATCAGCGAGCTTGCCCGTCCGTACCCTCGACGTCGATGGC
>DIMS01000124.1:630-863 GCA_002425685.1 Synergistaceae bacterium UBA5560
ACTGACGACCGGACCGGAGACCGCCCCAGAGAGCCGACCATCAGCGTCGACTTTTCTTCTTTAGGGGGCAGGAAGCCGGAGTTGACCGCGCTTCTTTTCATGGCCGAGGCGGGCGATTTCGAAAAAAACGTCCGGTTGCGGCATCGAACGATGACCTGAGACAACCGCCCAAAATGGCAATCATCCACAAACCTATATCAATCAAGGATGTAGCTTTCCGGACGAGCTTCGGA
>DIMS01000124.1:924-28472 GCA_002425685.1 Synergistaceae bacterium UBA5560
AGGCGCGGGGAATTGAACCCCGGTCCGACAGGGGCCAGCCATGGTGGCGGCTACAGGCTTATCCTTCGTTTTAATGTCGAGCCGTCTCTCCCGAAGGCGGGATAGCCGACTCCAAGTCTCCTGATCTTAGCCGGAAAGACGGAAACGGGCTTCCCGGAGCAACCGCTGTTTGTGACGTTCCTCTTCCTCCCAGCGGTGCGAAAGAAGGAAACGTGGCTACACCTTAAGCAGCCAGTGCGAAGTTATCGTTGGCAATTATTGTTTTTGCCGCAGTTTAGCGAGGTCACGGCACCTCGGCCTGCTCCTCCAGACCCTCCAACCTGCCGTCGAAACCGTACGCCCCCTTTCTCACTCTTCCCGATTCCGGCGAACAGCCCTGGCCATATCCCGATTCGCATCCCGCTCAGCGACGGCATCACGCTTGTCGTGCGCTTGTTTTCCCTTCGCGAGGGCGATTTCGATCTTGGCCCATCGAGACTCTTTAATATACATGCGCAGGGGGATAAGAGTCAATCCCTTTTCCTGCACCTTGCTCGCGAGACGTCGGATCTCCTGGCGTGTCATGAGCAGTTTTCTCCGCCGAAGAGGTTCGTGGTTGTAGTGCGTCCCCTGTTCGTAGGGAGAAATGTGCACGTTCACAAGCCAAAGCTCCCCCCCGTCTATACGGACATACCCTTCCCTCAGGTTCGCCTTGCCGGCCCGCACGGATTTTATCTCCGTTCCTGTGAGAACGATCCCTGCTTCGAACGTTTCGAGAATGTGAAAATCGAACCTAGCCTTCCGGTTCTGTGCGACCACGGTGTATTCCATCGTTTTCTCCCCTTTGGGCAAGTATATCTCGCACGGACATGCTTCGTCAATATTCGTCAAATTTTTGTCGTCTCTCCGAAAGAGGAGGGAATCATCCCCAGCGATCCGGAAATGCCGGATCACACCTGTTGACCGTACCACGGTGCGGGGAGTATGGTCTTTTCCGAGGAGGTGGTGGACATGCAGGGTCTGGTGATTCTCGCGGGTCCCTCCTGTGTAGGGAAGGGCCCGCTGATTGCGGCGTTCAAAACGTTCCATCCGCGTCTTGCGGCGGAACTGGAACCCCTTGTCCTCTACAACAGCCGTTCACCCCGTCCGGGTGAACGCAACGGCGTAGACTATCATTTCCGCTCACGGGAAACGATTGAGCACATGGGCGGAAAAAAGGACTTCCACGTCTTCGAGGTTCGAGGGGATCTCCAGGGCCTCGACGCGGGAGATATCAAGGCGACACTCCGAACAAAACGCCTTCTCTTCGAGGGCAACCCTTTCGTTGGCGAGCAGCTCCTCAGTCTGGCCACGGAAGAGGGAATTTCCGTGACGTGTGCCTTTCTGTCACCCTTTTGCCTTGAGGAGATCCGTTTCCTGGGCAGCCCGGAGAGCGGCGTGAACCTGCAGAAATTCGTCACGGACGTCATGAGAAGGAAACTTCTCCGGCGCATGCAACGGCAGAAGGGAATTCTCTCTCTTCCCGACCTTGAAGAGGTGGAGCGCCGAGCAGGAAGCGCGCTGAAGGAGATCTGTCTCGCCCCGCGTTTCGGCAATGTCATCCCGAACCACGACGGAGAGGACAGTGAACACTGGAACGCCTTCCCCTATCCGCTGGGAGATGCCCGAAAAGCATTGGCGGCCTTTACGGCTCTCCTGAAGGGTGAAGAATCCCCGTTCATTGAGCGTTGGGACGAGACGCTGCCGCTTCCACCCCATTCATAGCGCTGTTTCCCTCGAGGAGAAGTCTTCGTGCGTGAGCGCACGCCTCGGGGGAATCGGCGTCTCCCGAGAGCATTCGGGCGATCTCACGCACCCGGATCTCATCCTCCACTTCGTTCACAAACGTCTGATCTCCCTCCCGGGTGACCACGAAGTGTTGGGTCGCCAGGGCGGCGATCGTCGCCTCATGGGTGATGAGAAGGACCTGGCATTTTTCGGAGAGGTCCTTGAGCTTGTACCCGGCAAGCAGCGCCGCCCTTCCGCCGAGGCCTGCTTCCACCTCGTCAAAGACGAGCGCAGAGGGAAGGCGCTCCTGGGGAAGGGAGAGCTGAAGGGCCAGCAAGAGGCGGCTCAACTCGCCGCCGGAGGCGACCTTGTTCACCGGTCCCGCCTCGGCACCTCCCACCGCCAGGGCGAAGGCAACTTCTTCCGCGCCACCGGAGCGCACCTTATCCAGAAAGTGAAGCCGAACGGAAAAGGTCATCCCTTCCATGGCAAGTTCATCAAGAACCGCGTTGATCCGTTTTTCCAGGTCAGACGCAGCCGCACTACGAAGGCGGCGTAATTGCATTGCAAGGCGTCCCGCATCACGGCGAAGCTGCTCCTGTTTTTTACGAAGCTGTTCAAGCTCTTCCCGGCTGGATTCGAGCCAGGCCAGATCGCCCTTTGCCGCGGCACAACGATCCAGCAACTCCTCTGCAGTAGCGACCCGAAACTGACGCTTGAGTTTCCGAAGCGCTCCGATCCGGCTCTCCAGAACATCCGCCTCGTGCTCCAATTCCTCCGGAGTACGCTCCCCAAGGGCGTTCCGAAGCGCCACACCGAGAGACTGCAGGCGCTCCAGTGCTTCATTGCCCGAGGCCAGGACAGAAAGGTCCTCCCGCTCCTCGGTCAGTTCCGGAAGTTCCCGAAAGAGATCTTCCAGCTTTGCCAGGATTCCCGCGTCGGAAGCGTTCCCCCAGAGCACCTCCACTGCCGTCTGAAGTCGCACCGCTCTCTTGAGTTTTTCTCCGAGAGATATCAGTTCCCTGTTCCACTGCTCTTCTGCATCCGGCACGATTCCGAGGCGCCCTACCTGGCGGGTCAGTTCCTCGAGATTTTCATATCGCTCCTCCAGTTCGGCTCTGCGTTGCCGGATGAGCGCAATTTCCCGTTCCCCGTCCAGCGCCTCCGCGATGGTTCGCCCCAGTTCCCTGCGAATCTCCAGAATTTCCTGCCCGCCGAAGACATCCAGCATCTCCATCTGTTGTCCCGAATCGAGAAGATTCAGGTGGGCAAACTGGCTTTGAATTTCGACGGTGCCTTCGAGGGATCGGGCGAGAAGATGCAGCGGTACCGGGTTCCCCTGGATGTAGCTCTTTCCCCGCCCGCTACGGGAGAGTACGCGACGGACCACGAGCGTTCCTTCCTGGGGACGACATTCCTCGGGCAATCCCTCGATCCGGTCCATGGCGAGAAGGGCCTGTACCTCCGCTTCCTCCTTGCCCACCCGAATCATGGAGGTCTGGGCTCTCTTCCCCGAGACGAATTCCAGCGCCCGTACGAGACTGCTCTTCCCCGCACCGCTCTCGCCGGTGATTGCGATGAATCCGGATCGGAACCGCAGCACCGCCGAGGCGATTCCACCCACATGGCGCACGTGGAGCTCCTCCAGCATGATTCAGAATCCCTCCGTCCCCGAAGGACCGTCCATGGCGCTTCTCCCCCACTGGAACTTCTCCTGGAGGAGAGCGTAATAATCTCTATGGGGAAGTGAAATGGTGGAAATCGTCTTGTCTTTCGAGAGCGCAACCTCGACCCTGTCTCCGGGAAGAATTTCGTATCCGAGCTGCCCGTCCTGAGTGAGCATGAGTTCCCGATGCTCGCCCAAGGCGACGAAGGTGGCCGTGTCATGCTCACCCAGCACAAGAGGACGGGCATACAGGGTATGCGCGCAGATGGGAACGAGCAGCATGCACGGCACGTGGGGAGGAACGATGGGACCTCCCGCGGAAAGCGCATAGGCCGTGGACCCCGTCGGAGTGGAGATGATCATTCCGTCCGAGGGGAAGGTGTTGAGGTGCCGCCCTCCCACGAAAATCTGCAGATAGATGAGCCTTGCGAACGCACCCTTGGTGATGACCAGATCGTTCAGCGCATAAAGAACATGGACGGGAGCGCTCCGTGAGGCATCTCCACCGCTTCCGCGCCACACCTTTCCTTCAATGAGGCGGCGATGCTGCACCTCGTGTTCTCCCCGGAGAATCGCGGACACATCCGCCTCGGCAGTCTCCGGATTCCCAATCGCAAGAAACCCGAGTTTTCCCGCATTGATGCCGAAAAGGGGAATGTCACAGCCCAACACGTAGCGAACGGCTCTCAAAAACGTACCGTCTCCGCCGATCACGACGGCGAAATCGACGCTGTCCCGCCATTCCTGATCGGAGACGCCGGGAATACCGAGAAGCGAGGCCTCGTAAGGAGGCGCGAGAAAGTTGACTTCCTCACGCTGCCCCCAGAGAATCAACCGTTGTGCAATGACGAGTGCCGTTTTCTTCTGGGTGTTCACCATGAGCCCCACACGTCTGTTCATGTCACCGTTTCCACCTTTCGGATCATCCTGGAGGAGTCGTCGAACCCTTTTCCCTTCCACACTGCGTTTCGGAAGAATCTTCCGTACGGGCATGCCCTCCTCGGACAACCCGGGCAAGATCCGCATCGTCCGGCGGACGGGCTGGTTCGGAGAAGGAGAGATGTGCGAGAAATTCGATGTTGCCCTGGGGCCCCCGCAGGGGCGAAAAATCCACCCCGTGCAGAAAAAGCCGCAGCGATGTATGAACAAAGTCCCGAAACTCCAGGAGAACCGCCTCGTGAACACGAGGATCCCGCACGACACCCTTTTTCCCGACGCGCTCTCTTCCTGCTTCGAACTGAGGCTTCACGAGAACAACCATCTCGCCCGAGGGGGAGAGCAGGTTCTCGAGAGGCGGCAGCAACAGACGCAGCGAAATGAAGGACGCGTCGGAAACGATGAGATCCATGGTCTCGGAAAACTGTTCCGGCAAAAGATGGCGTGCGTTGGTCCTCTCCATGACGACTACACGGGGATCGTTGCGGAGGCGCCAGGCGAGCTGCCCGTACCCCACATCCACCGCATAGATTCTCTCCGCCCCTCGTTCCAGGAGTACGTCCGAAAATCCTCCCGTGGAGGCGCCCACATCCATGCAAACCTTCTTCTCCGGAGAAATACCGAAGGTATCCAGTCCTCTGAGCAATTTATAGGCTCCCCGACTGGCCCATCGGCGTTCCTCGCAGCGAAGCTCTATCTTTCTTCCCGGATCCACGAGCGTCGCCGCCTTGGTGGCGACCAGCCCATCCACGAAAATTCTTCCGTCATCGATGAGACTCTGGGCAAGACTCCGCGTGGCGACCACACCGTTCTTCACGAGAACGAGATCGAGGCGCATCCTGGACGGTGCAGCAAGATGCCGCACTTGCGAAAACGTGAGATCTTCCCCCTCGTCCCGATCAGCCATGAAAGAGACCCAGCACGTTCTCCGCCGTGAGACCGCAGCACTGTCGCTGCTCCCTCGGCGTCCCCTGAGGAATGTACGCATCGGGAACACCGAGACGTCGCACCTTCGCCCCGTTTTCGAGCCTTCCAGCCAGCTCCGCCACGGCCTCGCCGATGCCTCCCGCCAGAGATCCTTCTTCCACCACCACGGCCAGACGATGCCGCGCAAGCACGTCCTGAAGCAGGGCTTCGTCCAGAGGTTTGAGAAAGCGCAGATCCACCACGGTGGGCATCGGAATGTTCCGTTCTTCCGCAAGAGCGCGGGCCTCAAGGAGAAGCGGAATGGTGCTCCCGAACCCGAGACAGACCCACTCGGTTCCCTCGAAGAGAATCTCCGCGTGCCCCCAGGGGGCGCAGGCGGAAATCGAGGGAGTCCGACAGATCTCGGCGGGCGCACATCCCCGGGGATAGCGCACGACAAGAGGCCCTTTGTTCCGGTGCGCCCAAGAGAACAAAAACTCCAAATCCCTGCGGTCCCGCGGCGCCGCGAGAGTCAGCCCGGGAACGGCCCTGCACCAGGCGACATCAAGTACACCATGATGCGTTTCGCCGTCCTCTCCGACCAGGCCCGCCCTATCCAGGGCAAAGAGTACGGAATATCCCTGCATGGCCGTATCGTGCACCAACTGGTCCATGGCGCGCTGGAGAAAGGTCGAATAGATGAAGACCAGGGGGCGCAGACCTCCCGCAGCCATTCCCGCAGCGAAGGTCACCATGTGCTCCTCCGCAATCCCGACATCGAAGAAGCGATCGGGAAACCGCTTGGCAAAAGAAGCCAGTTTCGTCCCTTCCATCATGGCGGCGGTGAGGCAGACCACGCCCGGATCCGATTCGGCCATCGCCTCCGCCACCTCCGCAGCGGCGGCGCTCCAGCTCGTCTCTCCCCTGCTTCCTCCCACAGCGGAGGGGGAAATCCCATGAAATCGGGCCGGGTCCTTTTCCGCCGCAGGATATCCCTTTCCCTTCTTCGTGATCACATGGAGCAGGAGTGGTTTTTCATAAAGTTTTGCGAGGCGGAGAATGTCCTCAAGTTCCTCCGGATCATGTCCGTCAAAGGGGCCCCAATAAGAGAGCCCCAGATCCTCGAAGAAATTCGAGGGCTGGAGAATGGTCTTCACCTGGGATTTGACTCTGCCGAGCACACTTTCGAGGCTCTCTCCCTTCGGGAGCATACGGCACTGCTCCTTCACCATTTCCTTCAGTTTCAGATAGGCGGGATGGACGGAGAGACGTGCCAGATGCTCCGCGAGTCCACCCACGCGCCGATTGATGGACATCTCGTTGTCGTTGAGGATGAAGAGCACCCTCGTGTCGGCCTCGCGGGCGCAGTTGAGCGCCTCCATGGCCATACCGTTCAGAAGCGAGCCGTCGCCGATCACCGCGACGACATAATGGTCCTGCCCCAACAGGTCTCTCGCCTTTGCGTACCCCAGCGCCGCGGAAAGGGATGTACTGCTGTGTCCGACATCGAAATGATCGAACGCGCTTTCGGAGCGTTTAGGATACCCCGAAACGCCATCCCAGGTCCGGAGGGTGGAAAAACGCTCCCTGCGACAGGTGAGAATCTTGTAGGCATAGGCTTGGTGTCCCACATCGAAGAGCAGCTTGTCCTTCGAAAAATCGAACGCCCGTAAAAGCGCCACGACAAGTTCCACCGCCCCGAGCGACGAGGCCAAATGTCCTCCGTTGCGAAGAACCGTCTCGGTGATGAGAGCGCGGATCTCCTCGCACAGATCCGGAAGAGCGGACGAACGGAGTCTCCGCACGTCCGCCGGGCCGGAAATACTCTCCAGAATGGACATCGTCATCTCCATATCACCTGGACCGGTGTTCAAGGTAGGCTGCAAGATCCCGAAGCAATGTCGCTCCCGCGACGGCTTCGATGGCTGCCTGCGCTTCCCGGGTCGCATCGAGAGCACATTTTTTCGCACCGTCCAACCCGAAGGTACTCACGAAGGTCGTCTTACCCTGCGCCGCATCCTTGCCCGGGGTCTTTCCCAGCTCCTCCACGGGAGCCGTGGCATCCAGAATGTCATCCACAATCTGGAAGGCCAGTCCCAAATTCGCTCCATAGTCGGAGAGCCGCCGCAATGTCGTCTCCTCCGCACCGGCGAGGAGCGCCCCGGTAAGCAAAGAAGCCCGGATGAGCGTTGCCGTTTTCTGCTCCGCAATCTCCCTGACGAATCCGGCAGTATTTTTTCTGCTCGCGGGATCGGAATCGAGAACCTGCCCTCCGCAGATTCCCCTGGGGCCGACAGCGTCCGCGAAGACGCCGAGAGCGCGAACAATGCGCGGAGCAGGCACGCCGCAAAGGGACAGATGCTCAGCAGGATAGGCGAAAGCCCACGCGAGAAGTGCGTCGCCCGCCAGAAGGGCGAGCCCTTCGCCGAAAACGACGTGGTTTGTCGGCCTTCCGCGGCGAAGGGTATCATCATCCATGCAGGGAAGGTCGTCGTGGATGAGCGACGCGGTGTGCACCATCTCGAACGCCAGCGCCATGGGGAGAAGACGTTCCCTCGCCCCCCCGAAGAGCTCTCCCGCGGCAAGACAGAGGGCGGGACGCAACCGTTTTCCTCCCGCCATAAGAGAGTAGCGCATGGCCTCCCAAAGGCGTTCGGGGACGCCCTCCGGAGGCGTGGAACAAAGTTCCTCCAACGCAGAATCCACGTATTCCCTTGTTTCAGAAAGAAAACTTCTCACCGTATCGAAGGATGTCATGCGTCTTTTTCCTCCTCAAGTGGATCCCAGAGAACACCCTGATCCTCTCCTTCCCGTTCTTCCTCGGAAGCGAGAAGAGTCACTTTCTGACGAGCTTCGCCGAGAAAACGCTCGCAGCGACGGACAACGGCCACGCCCTCTTCGAACAGAGCGAGCGCCTCCTCCAGAGGCAACTGCTCCTTCTCAAGCCGAACCGTCACGTCCTGCAACCGCTCCATATCTTCGGTAAAGGACATCGTTCGTCCCTCCTTTCAAAGCTCCATTATCACCGACCCGGTGCGACTCGACAACAAGATTTTGCTCGGCGTTCAAGATCTCATTGCACGGAAGGCCTTCCTGTGCTAGAATCCCTCTGTTTGTTCGGTGTAAGGATCAAGGAGGGATTGTCATGGCAAAGGTATGTCAGTGTTGCGGGCGAGGGCCGACCACGGGCAACAACGTCAGTCACTCGAATCGCCATACGAGACGGCGTTGGCTCGTCAATCTCCAGAGCGTGAAGGTTGACGTGGGATTCGGCGAATCGCAGAAGTTGCGTATCTGCACCAAATGTCTCCGTTCCGGTAGAGTGAAGCGGGCCGTTTAGCACGGCCCGCTTTTCTCTTTCTTCATCTCCTCCTCCGGGTCGGTGGCGAACCAGGAAACGTGAACGCCCAGCGTCCCTCGTCCGACCCGGATTTCACAGGTTTCTCCGTCCAGAGAACGGTTGCTGATCGCATAGGGAACGGCGCTCTCGAGACGGACATTCGCCAAAGGCCAGCGAACGCGGGAAATGCTCACCTCCGAGCACTCCGGAGTCAAAGGAAGAAGGGACACCGCCCCGGGAGGAACGCGGAAGCGCAGGTCCGCTTCCGCAGGTGCCTTCAAAAACACGCAGATCTCCCGCTCGTCCGCAAAGGCCGCAACATCCACGTGCTGCCGTTCGGCCCACAGAACGGAAAACCAGGCACTCCAGGCATGATCGAACCGGCCTCCCCAAATTCCCGTCACAAGAACACGAACGTCACCGTCGAAACGATGCCGCGCTTCGAGAAAGGCGAGCTGGAGATCCGTCCACGCTTTCTCCGGAGGATGCATGCACAGAGGAACGTCGCGCTTCCGTAATTCCTCCAGCACCGCCTCGCTGCAACTGTCCGCATCTCCCACATATCTTTCCGGCACGACACCCGCCTCGAAGCAGGCCATGGCACCGCGATCGACGCTCCACACACGACATGCTCCGGCGAGACGGTACAGCCAGTCCGGTTCGGGGAACCGCCCCCCAGCCACGAGGAGGAGCGTCTCTTTCGACACCGTGCCCCTTTGGCCTTTGTAGTCCACGGACATCTGGGGAAAGTGCAATGCGCTCTCCATGGGCACCTAGATTCCTTCCCCGTAAAGCGCTCCGTTCCGCTCCCCCTTCGGAGAGAGGGAAGCGAGAATCTCCTCCGCCCGGTCCTCGTCCACAAGAATTTCCCGTGGCCTCGCTCCGTCCGGAGGACCCACGATACCCATCTGCTCCATCGTATCCACCAACCGGGAAGCGCGAGTGAATCCGACCCGGAGCTGGCGCTGCAGACGACTCGCCGAGGCGATGCCCGTTTCCAGAACAATACGGACCGCTTCCTCCAGCAGGGGATCGTCCGCGGAGAGTGTCCCCTCTCCGAAGCCGGAGTCTTCCTGAGCGGTAATGTCCACGTAGGCGGGTTCTCCGAAAAGCGCGACCAGATATTCCACGTATTGGGCGATATATTTCTCCTCGATCCACGTGGCCTGACAGCGCAGGGGTTTGGGAAAACGGGAGGTGAGAAGCAGCATGTCTCCCTTTCCGAGAAGCCGCTCCGCTCCGCTCACATCGAGAATCGTCCTCGAATCCGCTTGGGTCGGCAGTGTGAAGGCCACTCGAGCAGGAATGTTCGCCTTGATGAGTCCCGTGATGACGTTCACCGACGGACGCTGCGTGGCCAGAATGAGGTGGATTCCCGTGGCCCTCGCCTTCTGCGCCAGGCGGCAGATGTAGTCCTCCACATCCTTCGGTGCGGTCATCATGAGATCCGCCAGCTCATCCACCACGATGACCACGTGTGGAAGCCGATCCTTGGGAAGGGTCTTGGCATTGTACGCCTTGAGATGCCGCACCCTGGCCCGGGCAAACACTTCGTACCGGCGCTCCATTTCCCGGATCGCCCAGGCAAGGGCATGCACTGCCTTTTTGGAATCCACGACGGGAGGCGTGAGGATATGGGGAATCCTCTCGTACAACGTCATCTCCACCCGTTTCGGGTCGACGAGAATGAGACGCAGCTCCTCCGGGCGTCGGAGAAAGGTGAGTCCGATGAGACAGCTTGAAATGAAGACGCTCTTTCCCGAACCGGTGGTTCCCGCCACGAGAAGGTGGGGCATGTCCTCAAGGGACATCACCATGGGGCGGCCATCGACACTCACACCCACGGGAAGTGGAAGATCCGCCCTGGTGTTCCGGAAAAGATCTTCCTCCAGCAACGAACGAAGCAGAACCGTGACTCGTTCCGGATTGGGAATTTCCACCCCGACGTAGGGTTTTCCCGGAATGGGAGCCTCCACGCGGAGACTCGGTACGGCGAGTCCGACGGCGAGGTCGTTCGCGAGCCCCGCCACTCGGCNNTCGGCTTACCTTGATGCCCGGGGCGAGCTGAAGGCGAAACTGGATCACCGTAGGCCCCACCACGGTCTCCGCCAGTGCCGCCTCGACACCGAACTCTCCGAGAGTGCGGATGATACGCTCTCCCTGAGAGGCAATCTGCTCCTCCGTGAGCTCCCGGAGAGAGTCCTCCCGGGGACCCAGCACTTCCAGGGGAGCCGGAAACGTTCTCCCGCCCTTCTCTCCGGGGAGGACGAAATCGTCCTCCCCGTCAGTGCAGGAGTGTTCTTCCTCAATCGCCAGAAGCTGTTCGAGAGGATCGGTGGCGAGCGGCGTTTCCTCGGGAACAAAGTCGTGACGTCCCGTTTCGCAGGGTTTGCCTTCTTCCGCTGTCGGCGGCCGATGCCGTTCGGCCCTTTCCACCTCGGAGCCGGAATCGTTCCGTTCCTCCTCGACCCGTTGCAGAGGCGCCGATACCGTTCGGGCCACGTTGCAAGGCCTTCGAAGCACCGATCCATCCTCTTCCCCGGCGGACTCTTCGGAATCTTCGGCGGCGAATCCTCCAGAGAGAACAAGAGAAGGCGCCTCCCCACCGGAGCCGTTTTCACGGAACAGGGAGGCCGGCGAAGACGTCCCGTCTTCTTCGGACAGGGTGGAAACACCCTGTTCCGGGACATCGTCTCCTTTCTGCGAAAAAGAGGACTCTTCAGGGGATGGGAGAGCAACTTCGGGAACGGAAAGCTCACTCTTTTTCCGAANNAGTGACCAGAGAAAAAACGGCCTTGAGGCGGAGCAGGATCCCCCCGAGCTTTTCCGGGTCAAAACAGCCGTACAGGATGAGCGAGGAAAGCAAAAGTCCCAGTCCGACGAGCACCGTTCCGGCGGGACCGAGGTTGGTCACGAGAAATTCCGAAAGTGTCTCACCGACGATTCCTGGTGCGAACTGGCGCAGGGAGATCCGAAAACCAAGCAGACGCTGCAGGCCCAACAACATGGCGACAGCAGCGTAAAGTACCGCCGTCCCCCCGAACTGGCGGAAGGGTTTCGGCACGGGGCGCTCCACGAGCGATGCTCCAGCTATGTAGATCCCGAAAAAAAGGAGGAAGACGCTGCCTCCGCCGAGGCTGGAGAGAAGGAACGCCGCGCAGTTCCGCCCCCACACTCCCGTCCACGGCGTGAGGATCGTCGCGAGAAGATAGAGAAACGACAGAAGCGCAAGAAGGGAAAAGGTCATTCCGAGAAAGGGCGGAAGGATATCCCCGGAACGCTTCGCGCTCCTTTTGCGGACCACGCCGCCTCCGCCGCCCTCGGGAGCGAGAGGCGACAGTGCCGGTTCTTCTCCGTTCGCTTTCCCGTTCTTAGTCCGCGCCATGATCGACGTCGCTGCCTCCCACCGTGATTTCCCTGAGAAGAAGCGTGGGCTGTCCGTCCGTCACGGGAACACCCTGTCCACCCTTTCCACAGGTTCCCGGAAGAAAGAAAAGATCGTTTCCCACCGCGAGAATATCCTGCAGCACCTGAGGACCGTTTCCCGTGAGAACGGCCCCACGGACAGGCCTGCCCACGCGCCCCTTTTCGATGAGATATCCCTCCGTCACGTGAAAGACAAAGTCTCCAGAGGTAGGGTTTACTTCGCCTCCTCCGAGTTTCTTCACAAAGAGGCCCCGTTCCGCCTGAGCAACGATATCCTCGGGGGAACTCTTTCCCGGAAGAATGTAAGTGTTGCTCATACGCGGCTGCGGCAGATGCCGATAGGATTCCCTCCTTCCGTTTCCGGAAAGGGGCAGGTCTCCGGCAAGGGCCGATTCGACATCCGTGAGATATCCTTTGAGCACACCTTCTTCGATGAGAACTGTCCGCGCCGCAGGAGTGCCTTCGTCGTCCACGGAGAAACTCCCGTAAGCGCCGCCCCCCAGAGTGGCGTCGTCCACGAGAGTCACACCGCAGGAGGCCACTCTTTCCCCGATCCGCCCCCGGTAGACGGAATAATCCTTCTGGACGATGTCCGCCTCCAGACCGTGCCCCACCGCTTCGTGCACCATGGTCCCCCCCGCTTCTCCGGAGAGCACCACCGGCATGGGACCGGCGGGACACGCCATGGCATCGAGCATGAGGAGCGCCCGAAGCGCCGCCGTCCTCGCAACGGAAAGAGGATCGAAAGTTCTGAGGAACTCCTCCAGGGAAAGCTGCTCCGCCCGCACCTCGTATCCGGTCTGAAGGACGTCCCCTTTCGAGGCGACGACCTGCGCGGAGAAAGTACAGTACTGCCGAGAGTCCTCGGCGACACTGCCCAGGCCGTTCGCGAGAAAGATGCGCTGCCGGGTGGTACGGAAACGGAATGCCACCTGAGAGATCGCCGACGACATGGACCGGATTTCCCGATCCACCCGGTGGACAAACTCCCACGAGGGGGGGGTGAAGGGTTCGGCGGGTTCCATCAAAAACGCGGCGGAGGGCTCCCGGCGGGCGGAAACACCATGGGCTGCAGCGATGTCCGCGTAACACCCCCAGGCGACGTTCGCCCCGATGCCCGGTGCGTGGGAGATGATGGAATGACTCCCCTGAAGGGAACGCACGCTTGTCCCCTGGGAGACGAAGGACGACGACTGTTCGATCTTCCCGTCGTCGTAACTCATGCCGTGTCCGGCTCCCGACTGGACATAGAGGTCGACGTACACATCCCCGCGACGTCCCAAAGCGACGAGCTCTTCTCTCAATCGGTCTCTCATCTATGGCGTACTCCTTTCCGCAACGAGGCGGCTTTCTTCGTCGGCACGTGTGAACCGCGCTTCTTCATCGTTTCACTTTTATCTGTCCATATTTTCCTTGTTCATGCACTCTCCGGGTTCCCCACTCAGCGCCTCTTCCGCGGGAAACGGTGCCCTGCCTTTCGAAGATCCACAAGCCAGGAGCGAACCAGGGGCGCGCAGCCCTCCGGAGCCACAACTTCGAGTTCCGCCTCTCCGGTCTGCACCGACACCCACCCGAGCGCGGGAAAAACCAAATCCTCTCCCTCGGCGACACGGATGGAAAGCCCCGGCTCCTTCATATCCGCCTTCAGGGCATCCCAGCAGGCACGACAGGGAAAACGGAAAAGATCGCCACTGTGCCTGTCGAGAAGCTCCCGTTCCTTTCCCGCTTTCGTCCTGTGCAGGGGGATATCCTCGGGGACAAAGGCGTTCATCTTCACCCATCCGCGGCTCCCGCAATCGAGAACGCGAATCCATCCCAGGCCGCCGAACATGTAGCTCATTCCCGGGCGCAGTTCGAAGCCCTTGGCGAAAAGCCTCTTCCGTGGAACCGCCGCGACGAGGCACTGGGGACAGAGCTGTGCCAAAAAGGGATTGGACAGCTTGAATCCGGGATAGTCGAGCAGCGTGAGCCCCCAGGGAGTGCGAAGAGTGACCTCTCCGAGCGTCGTCCCGGGGAGACGGGAAACCGAAAGCCTTCGGTCCTCCGAAAGAATCGACAGGAGCGTGCTCTTGCCCGCGTTGGTCGCCCCCAGGGCCAGAACGGCCTTTTCGCCGGGGAACGTTCGCTGGAGTAACTCCCGTAAAGGCTTGGCGCAATGTCCGTCCCTCGCGGAGAGCGCGATGGTCAATCCCGGATGCAGGCCGAACCGTCGGACGAAATGGGCTTCGATCTGCGCGGGTGTCATCCAACGGAGAAGGAGATCCGCTTTGTTGAGCACGGTCAGGACGGGTTTTTCGTTTCCCGCAACGTCAAGAACCCTCGGCAACGTTTCCGGATCGGAAACGTCACAGACGATAAGAAAGCCGTCCACCCTGGCCGAAGCGCTCTTCAGGGCACGGAACAGCGACTCGTCTCCCAAGGGAGCCTTGCTGAGAATTCCGTAGTGAATCAGCCCGAAACAACGCCGACACACCACTTTTTCGCCTTCCTCCACTGCCGAAGGAACGTAGCCGGGTTGGTCCTCCTTCTCGCACTGAAAGGGAACGCCACATCCGGGGCAGCGTTTGCCCTCCAGGTTCGAGTGTTTCTCACTCCAATCCGCCATTCCACCATTCCTCCTGCGTCGTCGCATTCTTCATGAAAACTCCGTATCCTCTTCCTTCTCCCATTCTCCGAGGGAGCACCTCGGCGTTCCCCGTGAAGAAGAGGCCCCGCGACGTTCCGTCACTTCGAGAGGAATCCCCTCCTTCCGGAGAGCTTCCAGAAGAGCCAGGACTTCCCCCTCCTGCTCGGTGGGACAAAAAAGGGAGACAGTCCCCTTCAGAGCATCGTCGGTACGGACAAAGCCAATCCCTTCGTAGGCATCCACGGTCCAGCTCAGGGAAAATATCCATTCCCGGGGAAGGCGGATGCTGATGCGGACCATGTCCGGAAACTCGGAAAACGCCGGACGGTCCACATCAGCGGTTTTCATTGCGGATTTTCCTCTGGGCATCCAAGTGCTCTTTGTAGCTCCGGGAAAAGACATGCCCTCCCTTGTTGTCCGCCACGAAGTAGAGAAGATCGTGCTCCTCGGGGTGCAATGCGGCGGACCAGGAATTTCGGGAGGGAACACAAATCGGTCCTGGCGGCAGACCCGGATGGAGATAGGTGTTGAAAGGCGATTCGACTTTGAGATCCTCGTAGGTCAGCGTCCGAAGGATGCGCCCCTGGAGTTTCCATGCGTAGACGACCGTCGCGCAGGACTGAAGGGGCATTTTCCGCTCCAGTCGATTCTGAAACACTCCTGCCGCGATAGGGCGCTCCTCCTCCTTGCGGATCTCCTTCTCGATGATGGAAGCGAGGGTCGCCAGAGAACGTATTTCGGCCGCGCTCTTTTCCGCCATGTCAGAAGCAAAAGCGCGCCACCACAGAGAAGAGGCCTGACGCACCAGGGAGGCGGTCAGGGATGGCGACGGAGGAAGCACAAAGGTTTCGGGCAGAAGAAAAGCGAATCGCTCAGAGGGGTCTTCCGGCAATATTTTCCGCAGCGGTTCGGGAAAATGCGTTTCATCCGCGAGCGCAGCGAAAAAATCCGCCGAGGTAACGATGAACCCCGGCGAACGGGAGTCCGTCGCCAGCGCCGTGTGCATNNCGGCCTTTCCGGTAAGGGCATCACCGCTCGCGGGGAAAGATTTTTCCTGGAGATTGGAAGAAGAGACATCCTCCCAGAAGGAGGCAACGGCAGCGCCGAGGAATTGCGCAAAGGCGTCCGCGTCGCTCCCCGGAACGAGAACGACGCTGAAGACACGTGGTTCCGCATTCACAAGCTGTTTCGCCACCTCCCAGGGGCTTCCCGGACGCAGGAAATAGACCCCGGGTTTCAAAGAACGATCGACACCGAAAGCCGTCAACCACCGGGACAGGGCCTGAGCCTCGCTCGTAATCCCCTCCCGAACGAAATGCCGCGCAGCGTCCCGGGCGCTCATGCCCGGTTCGACCATGACGAAAACCGAAGGTCCATGTCCGATTTCCAATCGCTCCTGCCACCAGGAAACGGGGAGAGCAAGAAAAGTCAGGTAAGCCACGGCGGTCAATAAAAACAACAGCAGCATGATTGGTCTGTCCCGCATATGCCTCCGCCTTTCCTCACTTTTTTCATTGCACGAACTTGTGGTTTTTTGAAAACGTCTGTCGCACGAAGAGCACACGCTCCGTTGTGACATATCCTCATCGCTCATCGCCGGTTCTCAAAAATCGCTCCGGCGATGAGCGTCCGCAGGCTGGAAAAACCCTGCCAAAAGCCCGTCCCGTCCGACACTGGTTCATTATACCCCGTAACAGACCACCACGCACGACACGTTCTTTCCCGGTAGAGAACGGAGGAAGCATGCCAGGAGAGGTTCTTTTTCTTCACTTCTTCTTGGAGGTTTTACGGAGAAGCGGTGATGACAAATTATCATTTTACAAAAAATCAATTCTTCTTTGCACAAGAAAAGGTCAAAAAGCAAAACATATCCTCTTTTTCTTCTATGGTTTTCATAAAAACAACACAAAAAACTTCGAATCTCGAATTCATTTCGCACTATTCCTTATTTTTAGACTTTTCAAAAACCTTCCGAAGCACTCGAACCAACGCATTCTTCAGAAAAGAATACTAGACAAGCGCCGAAGCATCCCCTAAGATAGGCCCATTCGTGCAACTTCTGTACCCTGTGGGCTGCGTACAGGCATTTTCGTACAGTTCGGTCCCGGGCGAAAAAGGAGGGATGCTCATCGCAAAAGACCATTCGACCCCACTCACCGGAAAAACTCCATAGGCCACACCGTTCTTGAACATCGGCTTGCTTGTCGAAATGGAACCACTCATCCCGAAACCCTTAAGAAGAGAAATCGAAATTAAGGAGGGAGACCTGTTCATGGCGGAGAACACGGAGTTGAAAGGCACTGGGCAGTTTTCGAAATGGGGTTTCCTGTTTGCAGCAATGGGTATGGCAATCGGCACGGGAAACATCTGGCGTTTCCCCCGGGTCGTCGCCGCCAACGGCGGTGGCGCATTCATCCTCGTTCTTTTCTTCGCATTGTTCCTCTGGGCAATTCCTCTGATCTGCATGGAAGGCGTTCTCGGTAAGACCAGCCGTATGGGCTGCATCGGTGCTTTCAAGGAACTGGTGGGGCGCAAGTACACTTGGATGGGCTGGTTCTTCGGTCTCTGCTGTTTTCTCATCACCTGTTACTACGGCGTCGTCCTCGGTTGGTGTATCCGCTACTTGCTCTTCGCCTTCCAAGGTGTCCTCGTTGCCGGAGTCGACACAGAAGCCCTCTGGACAAACTTTCTCGGTAACGCGGATCAGGGGATGTACTTCTACTGGGCAGCCATCGCCATGTGCGCCTTCGTGGTAGGGCTGGGCGTCCAGAACGGCATCGAAAAAGGAAACAAAATCTTCATCCCCGGTATTTTCGTCCTCCTCGCCTTTCTCGCCATCCGGGCCATGATGCTCCCCGGTGCCACAGAAGGACTGAAGTTCCTCTTCCACGTCAACACTGCGGACTTGATGAAACCCACGGTGTGGCTCAACGCCTTCACTCAGGCGGCCTGGTCCACCGGTGCGGGATGGGGACTCTTCCTCACCTACTTCGTGTACACGAAAAAGGACGAAGACATTCTCCTCAACGCCTGCACGGCTTGCTTCGCCGACACGTCGGCGGCGCTTCTGGCGGGCATGGCGGTCATTCCCACCATCTTCGCCCTCGCGCCGGATCCCAGCGCAGCTTTGGCAAGCGGCAACAACGGCCTGGCCTTCATCAACCTCACCCGTCTCTTTGCCAATCTCCCTGGAGGAACGATCATGGCCATCGCCTTCTTCGGCGCCCTCATCCTGGCAGCGCTGTCCTCGGAAATCGCCATGATCGAGTTGGGGGTCCGTATGCTCCAGGACATGGGCAAATCCCGCAAATCAGCCCTGTTCATCGTTACCTTCGTCGTGCTGGCGATCGGAACCTTCGCCGCCCGGGACAACGTCGTCTTCGAGAACATGGACTGGACCTGGGGCGTGGGCCTGCTCCTCTCCGGACTTCTCGCATCTCTTGCTGCCATGATCGTCGGCGTGGACAAGATCTGGGACGAGTACATCTCCCCCGTCTCGGACATCCAGGCCAAGTGGATGTGGTCCCTCATTCGCCTCTTCCCGGTGTGGTTCGTTCTCATCTCCGGCTGGTGGATCCAGCAGTCCATCTCCTGGTATCCCGGCGAATGGTGGAAGATCTTCCCCATCGCGAAGTACAACTACGCGCCAGCACCCATGTTCCTCCAGTGGGCCATTCTCATCGGCCTGGGCTTCGCCCTGAACAACTGGCTGGCCGACAACATGAAGCACAAGTTCGAGCCCAAGGTGTAAGGGAGGCGACGACATGTGGGTCTTCAACATGTTTCTTGCGCTGGCAACAAGTTTCGGAGCCTTTGCCCTCTGTATAAGCATTGCAATGAAAGCCGAGGAGCGCAAGGCGGCCCTGAGACGGAAATCCTAGTCGCTCCGGATCGAACCTGAGATTTTATTCTTCTGTCGCTGCGGCGCCGCCGGTTCCGGGGCGCCGCAGCGGTTTTTCCGGTTTTTCTTCTCCAGGCACAATGACGGAATGATTCGGCGTGCCGCAGACAGCAAATTTCTGAAGGGAGAACAGAAGCATGACAGTGTACCGGATCAAGAGCAAAAGCAGATCCTGGGACGGAGAACCCATCGGCATTCTCATCCTCGACGCGGCCTATCCCTGCGTTCCGGGCAACGTGGGAAACGCCACGACCTTTCCCTTTCCCGTGCGCTATAAGGAAGTGCGTGGCGCCTCCATCACACGCCTTCTGAACGAGCGGGACCCCGCGCTGCTCGCCCCTTTCATCGACGGAGCGAAGGAATTGGAGGCGGAAGGCGTACGGGCCATCACGGGTGCCTGCGGTTTCATGGCACTCTTCCAACCACAGGTGGCGGCGGCGGTGAATGTGCCGGTCTTCCTCTCCAGCATGCTTCAGGTACCGTTCATCGCGAGAACATTACGACCGGACCGACAAGTGGGCATCATCACCGCCAACGCAGCATGCCTCACGGAAGAACATTTCGCGAACGTGGGAATTTCTCCGGAGGTTTCCAAGGTCGTCTACGGCATGGAGGAACAGGATGAATTCCGGACCTCCGTGCTGGAGGAAAAGGGAACGCTCGATTCGGCACTGGTGGAGAAGGAGGTCGTGAGTGTCGCGGAACGGATGGTACGGGAATGTCCCAGGGTCGGGGCGATCCTCCTGGAATGCAGCGATCTTCCCCCCTACGCCGCAGCGGTTCATGACGCCACGGGACTGCCCGTCTTCGATTTCATCACCATGATCCGCCATGTGCATTCCGCACTGGTTCCGACGCGTTACAACGGCCACATGTAACAGCCCGGCACCAAGGCACACCAAAAAGGCGAGGCGGGGGGTCCGGTCGGACCCCCCGCCTCGCCTTTTGTGTGCACGAGCCCCCTCGGAAAACCGAACCCTATTTGGGGAGCAGGAAGCCGTTGCCCACTTCGTCTTCTTTCTGGCGGAGGAGGAAATTCATCCCCGTCACGAAGGAGCGCCCGCGCAAGGTGGGCACCACCGAGGAAAAACCGGCCACATCGGGACCGGATTCACAGGACCCCAGAAAAACGCTCCCCGTGACGCTCTTGTGGAGAAATTCCTCGCCAGGACGGAGCTTCCCCTTCGCCGCAAGAAGCGCCATTTTCGCACAGGTTCCCGTACCGCAGGGAGAGCGGTCCACCGAGCCAGAGGCGAAGACCACGCAGTTCCGGGTCATCTCACCGCTTCTTTCGAGACTGAACTCCGTGAGTTCCACCTTGTGGATGTGCGTCTCCACCGGATGTCGCACTTCCATCTTCCGGTTCACCGCATCCCGAATCTCGAGCCCAAGGGGAATCATCTTCGGTACTTCTCCGGGAACGATCTCGAAATCGAACTGGTCGGCGGGAACGATGGCAAAAAAGTTCCCCCCGAAGGAAATATCGAGGTGAATGGGTTTGGGCCAGGAGGGAACCGTCACTTCCACGTCCCTTGCGAAGACGAAAGCCGGAACGTTTTTCAGCGTCACGTCCCCTACCACGCCGTCCGTGACGGCCACGCGCAATGCCACGAGACCCGCAGGCGTATCCAGAACGACCTCCGTGAAGGGTTCCTGCTTGGGGATCATTCCCAGATCGACAAGAGTCCTTCCGAGGCCGATGGAGCCGTGGCCGCACATGCTGATGCTGCCGCTTGAATCCATGAAGATCACACCGTAGTGAGCCGCCTCCGAGCAGGGGGGAACCAGGAGAGCGCCGAACATGTCCCCGTGCCCGCGAGGCTCGCACATGACCATGACGCGGAAGTCATCGTGATGTGTGACAAAGTCGATCCACTTCTCTCCCATGGTCTTGCCCCGCAAAAGCGGTGCACCTCCGATGATCAGCCGGGTCGGTTCACCCCCGGTGTGCGTGTCGATGACTGCCGCAGCTCGCGTGATCTCCATCTGCCCCATCTCCTCCCGATTCCGTCAGCGTCCCGTACTGCCGAATCCGCCACTGCCGCGTTCGCTACTTTCCAGCACGTCCGTTTCCTCCCAGGCAATCCGGACGACGGGGGTGATCACCAGTTGGGCGATGCGATCTCCCTTCTCCACCGTGAAGGGGTCCCTGGAGTGATTCACGAGAAGCACACGGACCTCTCCGCGATAATCCGCATCGATGGTTCCCGGCGCATTGAGCACGGTCACGCCATGTTTGAGCGCCAGACCGCTTCGCGGACGCACCTGTCCTTCACATCCTTCGGGGATTTCCACGGAAAGGCCCGTTCCAACCGACGCCCACTCTCCCGGCAACAAAAGAGCCTCCTCGGCGGCACGGAGGTCCATTCCCGAGGAAAAAGGCGTCGCATACGCCGGAAGAGGCAATGCAGCCGCCTTCTCGTCCCGAAGAACACGGAGAACCATGTTGGGCGCTCCATTGTTCCGGTCTTCCGCTGCGAGTTTTTCCTGGATCTTGTCCTTTTTGGAACTCTTCGAGGACGTCGTGCCCAAGATCACCACTCCTTTTCCTCGGCGTCAAGAACGAAACACTGCTGTCATGCGACACTGACGATAGATTGTAACACGACGCGCTTCCCCAGTCTCTTTTCCAGGAACAGGAACACACTCTATACGTTTATACGTTTCTCTCTCCCGCTTTTCCGGAAAGGGTCTCCTTTTTCCCCTGAAACATCTCTCTCAATCCATTCAAAGCACTCATCCCCTGCTCCTGCTGCCACCGTACCTGTTCCGGCGACGTTCCGCCGAGAGTTTTTCGTCGCTCCACCGATGTCTCTGGGACAAGCAGCCCCGGAAGATCCACCTCCGCCTCGGGGAGCAGACGACGCCACTCGTCGGGGGAGAGCCCGGTGAGCGCACGTTTTTCCTCGACACACCATCGCACGAGCCGTCCTACCTTCTCGTGGGCCTCCCGAAAGGGGATGCCCCTACCCACCAGATACTCCGCCACGTCCGTCGCGAAGATGAAACCGTCGGAAAACCCCCGCCGGGCCTTTTCGGCGGAGACCCCCACCCGGGCAAGCAGATCCGGAAGTACCGAGAGAATCTGGAAATACGCCTCGAAGGAAGCCCAAAGTCCCCGCTTGTCCTCCTGGAGATCCCGGTTGTACGTCAGGGGAAGTCCCTTCACGCTCACCATCAAATCGGTCATGTGTCCCACAAACTGTCCCGCCCTTCCCCGAAGGAGCTCCAGCACGTCGGGGTTCTTCTTCTGGGGCATGATGCTGGATCCCGTGCAGAAGGCATCGGGAAGTTCGACCCATCCGAATTCGGTACTGCTGTAGATGATGAGGTCCTCCGCAAGCCGGCTCGCGTGCAATCCGAAGGAGACGAAGAAATAGTGTACATCCAGAAGATAATCTCTCTGTGCCACGGAATCCATACTGTTTTCCGTGATTCTGGAAAAACCCAGGTCCCTCGCCGTGAACTCCCTGTCCAGGGGAAGCGTGGAACCCGCGAGCGCACCGGCCCCCAGAGGACAGGCGTCACAGGAGTGATAGGCCGCAAGAAGCCGCTCCGCATCCCGCAGAAAAGCCCAGAAATACGCCATCCAGTACTGTCCCATGGAGATCGGTTGCGCCTGCTGCAGGTGGGTATAGCCGGGAACCACCACGTCACGATGCTCCCCGGCTTTTTGCTGGAGCGTTTCGAGAAGGATTTCAAGGCGCCCCCACGCATCGAGCAGGGCCTCCCGGAGGAAGAGACGCATCGTGGTCGCCACCTGGTCGTTTCTGCTTCGCCCCGCGTGGAGTTTCGCACCGAGGGAACCGCACCGCTCGATAAGAGCAGCCTCGATGTTCATGTGCACATCTTCGAGACTCTCTTTCGGAACGAGAATGCCCGCGTCGATGTCTCCTCCGATGGCGAAGAGGTGTTCCTCCAACGTTTGCGCTTCCTCCGACGTGAGGAGCCCGATATGGGCAAGCATCCGGACGTGGGCGACGCTCCCCCGAATATCCGCGGCGGCGAGCCGCCAGTCCACATCGAGAGATTGGGTGAAGCGGCGGACTGTCTCATGTGTTTCCTCGGTGAAACGGCCTTTCCACATGACGATCACATGTCCCCTTTCAGAGAGTGACGGAGGTAAAGGTATCCCTGAGGTGTTCCAGGGTCGGAAAGTGCGTCATGTCCATGTGAACCGGCGTAACCGAGACGGCGCCGTGTGCCACCGCCCAGACGTCCGTTCCTTCGACAAGCTCGTCCTCGGGCCTTCCTGCGATCCAGAAGTACGTGAGCCCCCGTGGATCCCGAAGCCTGTTCACCTTGTCCACGTAAACCCGAACGCCTTTCCTCGTGGGAAGAATCCCCCGGATTTCCTCGAGAGGAATGTTCGGAACGTTCACGTTCAGAAGAACACCCTTCGGAAGCGACGTTCCGGGAAAACGATCCAGAAGGCGCAACACCACCTCCGCCGCCGTCTCGTAATGCTGTTCCGCATCGTCCGACGCGATGGCGAGAGAGACCGCCAGGGAAGGACGGCCGAGGACAACTCCTTCCATAGCGGCCGAGACCGTTCCGGAGTAGGTGAGGTCGTCTCCGAGATTCGGTCCGCGATTGATCCCCGAAAGAACGAGATCCGTCTCCGGGGCCACCTCTTCGAGGGCGAGGACGACGCAGTCCGACGGCGTCCCGTCGCAGGCATACACATCCTGCCCCGCTTCGTAGGGCCCCGAGGCGATCCTCCAGAGGCGGAGCGGGCGGGTGAGCGTTATGGAATGTCCCACGCTGCTCCGCTCCCGGTCCGGTGCGACCACGAGAAGGTCGTGCCCTGCATGGGCAATGCCTTTCGCCATGGCGGCGATCCCCGGAGCAAAAACGCCGTCGTCGTTGGTCAGAAGAATTTTCATGGCCCACCTCTCCTCAGAAAGGAAGCCACGAGGGCAGCACCATTCTCGCGAGGAGACGCACGAAGGGCCTCATGATGAGAGGAATGACGTTCAGCAGCACCAAGGCCATGAGCACGAACATCCCGTACCGCTCGAGCCAGAAAAAGCCCCGGAGAAAACGCGGCGGAAGGAGCACATACAGGATTTTCGATCCGTCGAGAGGCGGTATGGGAATGAGATTGAATACCGCGAGCCCCAGGTTGATGTACACCATAAGGAGCATGAACGTGAAAAGTGGCACGTTTGCAGCGAAAAGGCGAGGAAAGAGATGCAGCAGAAGCCCCACCACCGCGGCGGAGAGAATGTTCCCTGCGGGGCCTGCAAGGGAAACGAAGACCATGTCCCGGGCGGGGTTTCGGAAATAACGGGGATCCACGGGAACCGGCTTTGCCCACCCGAATCGAAAGAGCAGCAACATGAGCGCGCCGATGGGGTCGAGATGTGCCAGGGGGTTGAGCGTGAGTCTTCCCATGCGCGCCGCGGTGGGATCGCCGAAGGAATACGCCGCATAGCCGTGGCAGAATTCGTGAAACGTGATGGCCCAGAGCACGGCGGGAACGCTCAACAACAAATCACTCAGATTGGGCAGGGAAAACATGTATCGTCCGTCCTTTCTCTTTTCCTCTTCCGCTATCCGATCCCGAACAGCGTCTCTCTCATTTCAATGTCGAGAAATCCCTTGCCTCGAAGCACGCTCCACTTTCCCGAGGGGATGCCGCGTGAGCACCCAGCGAATCTCCTCTTCCCGCGTCTCGACGTCTCCCTCAAGACGCGCACGAAGAAGTCCTTCGAGAATGTCTCCGATATGAGGACCGCTCCGGTGCCCGAGATCCAGAAGATCCCTTCCTGTGAGCATCGGACGCACGCGGCAAAGCCGCGTGAGATACAGAAGGATTCGCCTCCGGACACGCCACCGCTCCGTGGCGACGGCCCAAAAGAGCGCCGTGGCGTTCGGAACATCCCGGAGAAACGCGACGATCTCCGAGGGAGGCTTTTCTGCCCGTCCCCCAAGTTCGTGTTCCGCCGCGCCACGCTCAAAAAGCGCCCGTTCCACGATCATCCGTTCCCTGGGGGCAAGATGCAGCCTGTCCGGCACTGCCCTTCGGACTTTTTCCGGCGAGTCCTCAAGAAGCCCCGCGAGAGAGGCAAACCACAAGTCGTCGCCAAAATCAGGGAGATCCCGACGGATACGGTGGAAGAGTGCTCCGATTCGACGGAGACAACGG
Source organism: Synergistaceae bacterium UBA5560 (assembly GCA_002425685.1). GTDB lineage: Bacteria > Synergistota > Synergistia > Synergistales > Aminiphilaceae > Aminiphilus. The sequence continues at coordinate 25,623 of DIMS01000124.1, forward strand.
ACAGCTCCCGTCCCGAAGAGAAGGCCGGGGAAAAGCATCTCCCAGACCCCCAGCTCACCAAGACGGCGGGCCGCCGGATAAGGATATTCCTCCCTGAAGATCTCCTCAAGTTCCGTGCGAAGGCGAACCCCGGAGAGCAGGGTGATCAGACCGCCCTTGACACAGTTCTGGAGAAGCCTCAGGCTGTTTTCCTCCAGGCGGAACCGGAGACGCTGCTCAAGACGGATCCCACGAAACACCCTCGTGGGATCCTCCACGAAACTCAGATTGTGCAATACCCGCAGGACCTTGCGTTGCAGATCCCTTCGGCCTCCGAAATAGTCCAGAAGCGTACCCCAGTCGTCCTCGTTGATGGAGACCGCCATGGCGTTCACGGCGTAATCTCTGCGGTAGAGATCGTGTTTCAGGGAGTCGCTCGATACCCTGGGCTGAGCCACGGGATATTCGTAGAACTCCCTCCTCGCCGTGGCGACATCGACACGTCTGTTCTCCGGAAACACGATGGTACCCGTGCGAAAACGGGCGTGCACGGCCACACGGCATCCGTCGTTCCGCCAGCTCTGCAGGAAGGGCACCGCATCCCCTTCCACCACGACATCGATGTCCAGAGTTCGGCGGTGCAGCAGAAGGTCTCTCACGAAACCTCCCGCCACGTACGCTCTCATGCCCATCTTTCCCGCCCGACTCCCGAGCTTTCTGAGGATGGGGACCACCCATCCGGGCAAGCGGTGCTCCAGAAGATCCGAAACATCCTCCTGCCAGGGGCGCTCTTCCTCCCCCGCATGTTCCCGTCCTCCGAGCGACACGGGATAGAGGGCCCGCAACATGTCCGTCCTCGTCACGATGCCCACGAGCTCGCCCTTCCGGACGACGGGCAGTCTGCCGATATTGTGGAGCACCATCTTCCGGTGTGCTTCCTCCACGGAGGCCTCGGGAGACACCGTGACGATTCCCTCGGTCATGAATTCCCGCACCGCCACGCTGCCCAATCCGTGAAGCCGGGCTTTGTCGAGATCCTTCCGGGTGATGATCCCCACGAGAACATGCTCTTCCACGAGAGGCAGGGCAGCGTGTCCATACCGTATCATAACCCGGTAGGCATCGTCCACGGAAACTCCCGGAGAAACGGCCATGACGGGACTGCTCATCACATCCCGAAGGAGAAGGGAGGGCTCGATGCACTCCTCAATGCGGTGCTCCAGTTCGGGGAGCAGGTCCTCGGGTTTCACCGCGGTGAGCGTCACCGACGCCGCCTGGGCGTGCCCCCCGCCGCCGAGGGTCCCCAGAAATGCCGCCATGTCCAGAACACCTTCCCTGCTCCGTCCCACCACGTAGGTACGCTGTTCCATGCCCACGACGGCGAGGGCCACGTCGGCGTCGTAGTAGTCCCTAAGCCGATGCACAAACAAAGAGAGACCGTCCACGTATCTTCCGATGCGCGCATCGGCAAAAACCACCTTGGCGCCACGGATGTAGCGCTCTCTCGCACTCTCCACGAGAGCGTCCAGCAAGCCCCGCTCCTCGGCATTGAGGGCGATCTCGATGTGCGAAGGAATCATAGTCATGTCTGCACCGAGCTCCCGGAGATATGCCACAATCTCGTAGTCCCTCCGGCAGGTGGCGCCGAAGGTGAGCGCCCCCGTGTCCTCGTAGATTCCCATGGCAAAGAGAGTCGCCTCCTGCGGGGAAAGGGAAATTCCTTTCTCCCGAAGCAGTTCCACGAGAAGTGTCGTGGTGGCTCCGACGGAGTCGATCAGGGAAAACGACGCCGGAATGGGATCGAGAACGGGAGGATGATGGTCGTACACGTGCACGTCGATGTTCTTCTTCCCGAGGAGAGACGCGAAAGGACCGATGCGGGAAGCGGCGCGCACATCCACGCACACCAGCACGATGCCCGCTTTGACCTCTCCCGCGAGCTTCACGGCCGATTCGATCATCGTCTTGTTTATGGATTTCATTTCAAATCCTTAGACTGTTTGTCCCTAGAATAAACACTGCCCGCTGACCTGTCAAGACACAGACCGCGGGCAATTATTTCCTTGACCCGGAATGCACTCTCCGCTAAAAAGCAGTCATGCGACATTTACTCAAGGAGGGCCTGAAGCGTTGAAGTTACCCGTCGTTACCGGCACTCTCGACCTGTACATCACCGAAATCAACCGTTTTCCGCTTTTAACCGCCGAGGAAGAATTCAAGCTAGCGGTGCGCCTGAAGAAGTACAACGATATGGAGGCGGCGGAAAAGCTGATCGTTTCCAATTTAAGGTTCGTGGTCAAGATCGCCCATGAATACCGCAATTACGGCTTCAAACTGGCCGATCTGATCCAGGAAGGCAACATCGNNACGCCGTCTGGTGGATCCGCGCCTATATTCAGAATTACGTCATCAAGTCCTGGAGCATCGTGAAAATCGGCACGACACAGGCGCAGCGCAAGCTTTTCTTCAAACTCAGCCAGGCCAAGAAGCAGCTGGAAACCCTGTCGAAAAAGAATCCCGAATTCAGCGAAATCGCCGACTCGCTGGGCGTCAAAGGCTCGGAGGTCGCCGAAATGGACCTGCGCCTGGGAACGCGCGACCTGTCGCTCAACGAATTCATCAGCGACGAAGGCGACACGTCCCATCTCGATTTTCTGACGCATGACGGAGACGATCAGGAAACGTCGCTCATCAAGCACGAGGAGCGCAGTCTGGTGAAGCGCGACATCGCCGGCGCGCTGGCCAAGCTCAACGAACGGGAAAGCTACATCATCCGCAACCGCGTCATGGCGGACAATCCGATGACGCTCCAGGAAATCGGCGACAAGTACAACATCACCAGAGAACGCGCCCGCCAGATCGAAAAGCAGG
>DIMS01000086.1 GCA_002425685.1 Synergistaceae bacterium UBA5560
GCCGTGCGGCTCCCCCTCTTCTGCATGTTTTCCACTGTCCTGGCTTCGACGCGAAACATCAGGCTTCCGGCGGAGGCTCCGCCCGTCATGCTCCGGACGTCCCGTCCCTCCGCCAGGGCGGTTCCGGGCGCATTTGCCAAGCGGAAGACGAGAACCACGGCCCCTTGGCCTTGCGCTCCGAAACACGCTCTTTTCGGCAAAAGCGCTACTTTTCGGGTCCCTTCTGCAGGGCGCCGAACCCCTCCCTCGCCATCAGGAGCGCGAGAACGAGCAGCAGGATCGAAATGCCCGCCAGCAGGTGGTTCGCCAGGTTCGCCTTGATGAGGAGCACCAGCGCCGCTATGGTGGTGACGAACATGAAGAACATGGGCACCATGACGAATCCATTGGGTTTTTTCAGGCCTCGCTTCAGCCACACGCCGAGAGCGAGGAGGGCGAGGGCCGCCACGAGCTGATTGGACGCGCCGAAGACGGGCCAGATGAGCTGCCACGCCGCCTTGCCCCCGGTCTTGTAGAACACGAGGNNAGGAAGAGCGCCGCGCCGACACCGATTGCGGTGGCGGTGTACCGGTCGAGCTTCATGTCCGTGAACTCCTGCAACTGGTACCGGGCAAGACGCGTCGCCGTGTCAAGCGAGGTGAGGATGAAGGAGTTCAGTGCCAGAAGCCCCAGGGAGGCACCGACCTTGGGGTCGATCCCCACGAGCGAGGCGAACTGGCCGAGCCCCTTCCCGTAGGTCATGTTGGGGCCGCCTTCGAGGATCTTGCCCGCCATCATGACCGTTCCGATAGCGATGACCGCCACGATGCCCTCAATGAGCATGGCGCCGTACCCCACGAGCACCGCGTCCTTCTCACGCCGGATCTGCTTCGCCGTGGTCCCGCTGCCCACCAGGGAGTGGAATCCCGAGATGGCGCCGCAGGCCACGGTGATGAAGAGAATGGGCCAGATGAAGTCCCCCTTGGCCGAGGTGAACCCCGTGAACGCCGGGAAGGAGGAGACGTCGAACTGCTTCCCGAAGATCATGCCGATGGCGCCGATGGCGACGGAGAAGTAGAGCAGGTAGGACGCCAGGTAGTCCCGGGGCTGGAGCAGGAGCCACACGGGCAGGACGGAAGCGGCGAAGATGTACACGGTGAGAGCCACCCGCCACAGGTTGACCAGAGATGCCTTGCCCTCGGGCGTGGAGAGGTCCCTGCCGAAGGCAAAGAACTGGGGCACCCATTCGACGCTGTCCGCGTAAAAGACAGCCCCGATGACGATGGGAACCATGACGAGGGTGCTGATGAAGAGGGAGAGCCCCATTCGGTAGATGAGTACGCCGAAAATGAGGGCCATGAAGATGTAGAGCGTTCCGGAAAAGGCCACGGCGGGATCCGCGGCGAAAGTCTGGGCGGCAAGTTCCATGAAGACCGCCACCACGAGGACGAGGGCCAGCCAAGTGAAGGTAAGGAAGAGTTTCTTTCCTCTGTGACCGATCCACCGTTCCACCACTTCGCCCACGGAGAGTCCCTTGTGCCGGATGGAGGCGACGAGGGCTCCCATGTCGTGCACACCGCCGATGAAGGCGGAACCGACGAGGCACCAGATGTAGGCGGGAAGCCATCCGAACATGGCCGCCGCCGTGATGGGACCAACGATGGGCCCCGCTCCGGCGATGGATGCGAAGTGGTGTCCCAGAAGAACCGCCGGATGGGCGGGAACATAGTCCACACCGTCGAAATAGACCTCTGCGGGCGTTTTGTTGTCGTTGTTCAAATTGAAGACGTTGGTCAGGAATTTGCCGTACACCACATAGGCGATGATGAAAAATACCGCAGCACCGATGAACATCATGGACAACAAGGTCTTTCACCCCCCAAAAACTATGAAAGCGAATCAGATGTACAGTACACACTGCGTTTTTCCCAATCCTGCCTCTTTGAATCAGTTTCACTCCGACCTCTGCGCACGCATCACCTCCAGACGTTCATGTCCGCACGCACACCGCTTTCGCGTCCGTCTCTCTTTCTCCTCAGGCGGAAAACGGCTTTTTCCGGGCATAGGCGAGAGCCGCCTCGGAAAGTGCCACCAGATCCTTGAACTTCTTGTGTCCCCTACCGCCGAAACGGTACCGGAACACCTCCACAAAACCGCAAAACCCCCAACGGAACGCACGAAGACGCGGTTTCGCGTCCTCTTCCTCGCCGATGAGGAGAAAGCGCTGGGTCATCACATCCCGGACGGGTTCCGTGTCACGAAGCAGCATCTCCACGTGCGCGCCTCCCGTATGCTGCCAGACGATACGGTCGCGCGCCTCGTAGGAAGCCACCTCTCCGATGAACGATCCCTTTCGGAATGTCATGGATCGGGCCACGCCCTTCATCCCGTTCCACTGCCAAGGCTCGAACCCAAATCCGCTCCAGAATTCCGGAATCTCTTCCAGCATGGAATAAGACACGCTGTTCCTCCTCCGTTGAGCCTCTTTGCAGATCAAAAACGAACCCGCAAATATTCTACTCTTTTTAATCCTTTTCGACTAGGACGCAGCTACCTCTTTCCGCGAAAAAGCCCCCGCTTTCGTCTTGTTTTGGAAAGACCTGCTCCTCTCAAATTTTGCGAAAGATATTGTACGTTACCCCCGCATTTCTGCCGTCGTCGCACAAGGAGCTGCAAGCCTCGACGCGGACATCCCCGAAGACACTTTCCCCACATCTCCCCCGTCGTCGGTTTTTTCGAACACGACGGTCCCCGCCGTTCGAACATGCGCGGAGGCGACTGACGCTTGCAAAGAAGAAAAAAGCCCGCTATAATGACCGTCGTTCGAGGGCGACTAGCTCAGCGGAAGAGCGCTTCCTTCACACGGAAGAGGTCACAGGTTCGAGCCCTGTGTCGCCCACCAGGAATAGCAAGGGTTCCCGACCTCCGGCCGGGAACCCTTTTTCTTTTCAGTCACGCTTCGGTCACAAGCATTCAGCTAGGCCTATGAGGTACGTTGAAAATATCGAACACCAAAGTTACTATCCAACCAAAACGGAGGTTTTATCCACGGCCGAGGAGTCCTTGATGGCGGCGCGAAGCTTGGTCTGGTATCCTTCCATTTGAGTGTCAGCGTTGATGAAGGAAGTACCCAGGGCACGAATCGCTTGTACGCTCGCCGCAACCCCAACGAGCCCCTTTATCGTTTTCGAGAGCCCCTGCATGCTCGATCGGATGCAGGACACTTCCGACCCCAGGCTCCTGAATCCTTTTTTCGCACCCGAAATGTCGGCACCGATAACATACTGCAAGTTCCTTTTTGCCACGCCACCACCTTCCTTCGGTAGACAAAAAAGGCCGCTCCCGAAGGAGCGGCCCTATGGTGCGGTTTCGGCAGTGCGTGTCCTCAATCGTTCGTGCGACCTCTGCGTCTTCCAGGGTCCATCTCGCCGAACATCAGGAAGCCGACCGTTCGGAAGACGGTCTTGAGAATCCATCCGAAAACAATCAGCAGTCCGCCGATCAACAGGAGTGCATCCATCTCGACCACCTCTGGAGATTATGATACACCACTCCGTTTTTTCACGCGAGCCTTCACGATTTCGTACGCTTCCCGTTTCGATACGACCCGACCGTCCATCCATACCCCGACGAGATCGTCCGGACGCACCGAATGCCGAACCGCTCCGGAGCTGTTGATGATCCACGAAGCGTGCATCGCCGCCATACGAGCTTCAAGGTATTCCCTGTATCGCAAGCCCTCCGCCATGCCCGAGAGCTCGCCGAGCGTCACGGTCCACAGATCTTCCGGGTACAGTCGAAGGGGCCCGTAGGCATACCGAAGCATTTCGCTCCAGTACGCCTCGCCCCAGGTCAGTTTTTTTCTTCGCCGTCCTTATCGCCCTCAGCGCCATTAGGAAGAATAATTTCCATCTTTATGGAGTTGAAACATCTCCGTCATGCACTCTTTCCCAACCACATAGATCGTCTTCAGGCCGTCGCCAAGCATGTTCGCGGCCCCTGCGTCCTTGATGACCGCCCGGAGGCGCACCTGGTAGTCCTCCATCTGCTTCGCCGCGCCGACAAAGGCTCCGCCGAAGGCTTTGACGCCGCCAATGCCTGCTCCGAGCCCGAGCAGGCCGAAGGCGTCGATGAAGAGCGACGCGAGGCGTTTCGTGCCGTCGCCTACGCGGGACATCCGATCGCTCAGCTCGCCGAAGCCGCGCTTTGCCTTCGAAACGTCCGCGCCGACAACGTAGTTCAGGTTTCGCATCGCCATGCTTCACCCCCCCTCCGGGCATGAAAAAAGCCGCCCTTCGACAGTTATCCGGATTCTCGGACGAGCTACGCCATCTTTCTCTTCCCGTCGAAAAATGCAGTGAACCACCGGCGCCCCTTCTCGTTGTAGAGGAATTGCATACACTCGTGGGACGAGTGGAAGGACTTGTTCCGCACCTACTCCCCGTATTCGCCTCCGTGGTACTTCAGGCCGTTCGCGTTGACGATGCGACCGATCCGATTCGCCGAGACGCCGAACTCCGCGCCGAGGGCCTTCGCATCGTACAGGCCGGAACTGGGAGAGAGCTTCGGAAGATCCCCGAGCATCTCCTGTTTCGTCGTCAGCTTGATGTACTCCACAGCGCAGACCTTCTTCGACGCCTCGCTCATCACCTTGTCGAACTTCTCTAACCCCTTCAAAATCGCCATGGCCATGCGACAGTTCACGTTCCGCTCCATGATTTCCAGGCGCTTTCGCGCAAGTTCGTCGTTCTTGTCGGCCTTTTCTCGCTGCGCCTTGGGCGTGGCATACTCGCCGGTCTTGCGGATCGAGGGGAGCATCTCCGCCGTGACCCACTTCTTGAACTTCCTGGCTTCCGACGTGCGCGAGCGGAAAACCAGGGAGTAGAGGCCAGATTCGTTGATGATAGTCATTTCCTGGGGACCTCCAAGGGTGTCGAGGCGACGCCCTTTTCATCGTCGTCGAGCGTTCCCATGGCATCCCGATTGTTACTGATCTCCAGCACCACGCACACATCCGCCGCCACAAACCACGGCTCCCCGTTCCGCAGAACCGCTCGGACCTCTTTCCCCTCGTACCCGAACACCTGAAGCGCGCTCTCCCGTGCCATGCCTTTTTCCTCTCCCCGAGCCAGTGCTATCTGTGCGGCGCGATACGTTTCCTCCCACTTCGACACCCATCCACTATGGGTACGAATCCATTTCGCACTCTCTTTGATGCGCCTTTTCCACAAGTACGTATAAATCATACTTGACGCCTTCGAAAAAGGAGCATAAAATATGCGTATTGCATGAGGGGAGGCGACGAACATCGGCCGGGACGAAGTGGTCAGAATCCCGCAACAGGCCGGATGGATCAGCACCGGGAGGGGCAAGGGAAGCCACATGGTCTTCTTCCACCCAGAGACGAAACAAAGAACCACGGTACCGTACGGCAAGGACATTCCGAAGAACACGCTGGCCGCGATACGCCGCCAGACCGGAATCGACGAAATACGATAGGAGGTCGGTCTCATGAAAAACGAACGTGTCACCGCTGTCTATCCGGCGATCTTCTCGCACGACAACGACGGCATCACGATCACTTTCCCCGATCTTCCAGGGTGCATCTCCTGCGCCCAAACGGACGAAGAGGCGCTGCATATGGCTCGGGACGCCCTCGGAGCGTGGATCGTGGCCACCGAGGACCTCGGCGAGCCGGTACCGCCACCGTCCAGGATTTCCGATCTTCACCCAGACCCGAACGAAGCGGTTTGCCTGGTGGACGCCTGGCTCCCGATCTTCCGCGAGGAGCGGCGCGCCGGCTCGGTGAAAAAAAACGTCACGGTGCCGCTGTGGCTGAACGTCCTCGCCGAAAAGGCGGGGCTGAACTTCTCGCAGATCCTTCAGGCGGGACTGAAGTCCTCGTTGGGAATTCAGGACCGTTGATCGTACGGCCGCCCACCCCGGAGGACACGCAAAAGGCCCCTTGCGAGGCCTTTTGCACTTGTTATTTCACCGGTTCAGAAGGCTTCTTGCTGGAGGGCACCTAACGTCCGACCTTCGCATCCATCAAGCCGACGGCATTGTGCAGAGAGTGCCCGACGGCCTCGAAGGAATCCTTGAGTCCCGACGCACTTTGCACGCTGTTGATGATATCTCTGCGAATTTCCGACCTGGAAAGCGGATAGATCCCACAGGCGAACCCCCGTAGGAAAGCCCTCGCGCTCTCCGAACCGCATCGGGTTTTCCGCATGGCAATCACCTCCCTGGGAACATTATTGCCCATCCCGCGGATTCGATTAAGCGAAAAACGCACATCCGACATCCCCGATGCCTTGGATACAAAAGAACGAGCCCCCAAAAGGGGGCTCGCCGGCGGTTTCATCTGTACTCCTTCATATCCTCCGGACCGTACCCGTGTCCGCAGAACGGACACTTGCTTCCTACCGCATAGTAGACGGCACCGCAGGCGCTGCATTCCCGTTTCATGATCGCCCTGACCGGCGCCGTGACCAGCCTCCATATCCCCTTGAGCACAAAATAGAGCACGAAGGTGAAAAAAAGAAGCGTCCAATTCACGAGCCGTCACCACCAGAGAACCGTGATGACTCATTATACCTCTTTTCCAGGATTCTGCGCTTCGTCCTCTCGTACAGCTCCCTTTTGGAGAGGACCTCGCCCTCGGACCAGACACCGGCTAGATCCTCCGCGCTCACCCGCACCCGCAGGGAACCGAGACCGTTCAGCATCCACGACCCGAGACGGGCGAGACGCCGCGCCAGGGGGCCGTAGGCGTAGCGGAGAAGTTTGCCCCAGAATCCGGAAGTTCTACTTGTCCTTCGCCGCAAGCGACGCGACGCCCCAGACCAGCAGTCCCAGAACAAATCCTGTCGCAAGGTGCAGAATCGTCTCGGGCTCCCATTCCAGGGATGTCAGCACGACGGCGCACCCCAAAAACCCCACGCCCAACAAGAGATATTTTTTTCGCACGGGACGCGATGGACAAAGGCGTGTCCCTCCCGGAAGGACCCCTCTTCCGGGGGGTTCCCCTGCCGTTCCCGCCATACGAAAACGTTGCCGGCTCCAACGCAAGAAAACTCGTGTGTCGCCGTTTCCGGCGGGAGAGGATGTCTCCGGACCAGAAACGGCCGACCGCGCTCCCCCCGGTCGCGTCCTGATTCCGTCCGGAACGGCTCACGCTCTCCCTTGTCGAAGCGGTACGTTTCGGGCCGCAGGGGAACGAGGACAGTCCCTTCGCCCACCGGTTCACCTCCTTTCCTCGCTGGATATCGAAACGAAATTTCGTCTCTCCGCTTCGTTTTTTCAACAGAAAGAGAACCACGCCCGCTCTTCCGCCCGGCGAGCATGAACTGCTGTTTCTTCCGGGTTCCTGCAGCTGTCCGGGCAGCCGCCGCACGAAGAGGAGGGGAAAGCGCGGACCGCAAGGAAGCCACGACCCCCTTGTGTTCACGGAAGAGAAGCATCTTCCTCGTCCGAGAACACAAGGGGAAGGGCCGCTTCGAGAACGAGGGCATCCTCGCCGGATTCGACGTAATATCCTTTCTGTCGATCCGTGGCGAAAAACCCCCAGAGTCGGTAGAAGGCGCGAGCGCCGTCGTTCGACTCTCGGACCTCCAGGCGGACTCTCCGGCACTCCGCTTCCTCTCCGAGAACGCACATGGCGAGGAGGAGCTGCGAAGCGAAGCCGCAGCGCCTGGCTTCGGGCAGAACAGCGAGGCGCATGACGGAGAGCACCTGTTTTCCCCAACGGCAGGCACCGTACCCCCAGAGCGTCTCCCTGGAGAAGATACCCACATAGACCGCCCCCTTGGGTTCTCCAAGGAAGCGACGCGAGGGAGAGTTTCCCAGATCCATGACAAAAATGGAACGAGGCCACGGAGAGGAGAAACATGCCGTCTCCACTCTCACGATGGCCTCAATGTCTTTCTCTCCGAGAAACGTCACGTTCCCCAGATACATGGGAGCCTCTCCACCACACCGTTCGTCCGCGATCCCCTTCGGGCCGGGGTATGCGCGGCCGTTGTCCTTTCCGGGACTAGAGCCCCTGGAGGATGGTCTCCTCCCGGGCGGGTCCGACGCCGATGAGCAGCGCCTTCACGCCGGAGAAGTCCTCCAGGAAGCGCACATAGTTCCTGGCGTTCTCGGGAAGGTCCTCCACCTTTCGGCATCCGCCGATCTCCTCTTTCCATCCCGGCAGGGAACGGTAGACGGGAACAACTCTGTCGAGGCGATGGCCGCCCCCGGGGAAGTGCTCCGTAACCTCGCCGTCCAGCTCGTATCCGACGGCAACCTGGATTTCGTCGAGCCCGGTGAGGACGTCGAGTTTGGTAAGAGCCATGCCCGTGAGACCGTTCACACGCGCCGCATAGCGCAGAGCCACGAGATCGAGCCATCCGCAACGGCGCGGACGTCCCGTGGTGGCACCGTACTCGCCGCCCTTTTCCCGGAGGCGTTCGCCGATCTCTCCTTTGTCCTCCGTGGGGAAGGGCCCCTCGCCCACGCGGGTACAGTAGGCCTTGACGACGCCGAGAACTCTGTCGATCCGAGTGGGGCTGACGCCGCTTCCCGTGCAGGCACCGGCGGATACGGGGGTGGAGGCGGTCACGTAGGGATAGGTCCCGTGGTCCATGTCGAGGAGCGTCCCCTGGGCTCCCTCGAAGAGCACGCCCTTTCCCGCGTCCAGTGCCTCGTTGACGACTCTGGAAGCATCGCCCACGTAGGGGGCGAGGGACTTCCCCCAGTCCAGGGCAGTGTCGAAGAGGTCGTCGAAGGGGAGCGGATCGACGCCGCAGACTCTGGACAGGTAGAGGTTCTTCAGTTCGAGGTTCTGGCGCAGTTTCATCCGGAGCACCTCCGTGTCGAGGAGATCCTCCACGCGGATGCCGATGCGGTTGACTTTGTCGGCGTAGCAGGGACCGATGCCCCGGTGGGTGGTGCCGATCTTGCGCCCTTTCCCCCGGAGACGTTCCTCCGCCTCGTCGAGCACCTTGTGATAGGGCATGACCACGTGGGCAGCACCGCTCACCACGAGGCGCGCCCGGTCCTTACCCTTGTCCTGCAAGTCCTTGAGCTCCGTCAGAAGCTGTCCCGGATCGACCACGACGCCGTTGCCGATCACGCAGGTCTTGCCCGTGTAGAGCATGCCCGACGGAAGAAGGTGGAAGATGTATTTGTCCTTTCCGACGATGACCGTATGGCCTGCGTTGGCTCCTCCCTGATAGCGGACTACCAAATCCACCCGATCCGCCAGGGCGTCCACCACGCGCCCCTTTCCCTCGTCGCCCCACTGGGCACCAATGATGACTTCCGCTTTTCCAGGCATGTTCCATTCCTCCTCAGATTTCCTCGCGGACCGCCGGACGGTCCGCATGGGGGAAACACATCTCCGACACGCGGAGGCATTCCCCATGTCGTTCCGGAAACGACATCTGATTGTACCCTTTGGCTTCGGGAAACACAACGATGCGGCGCACCTGCGCTATTCCACCGCACCGGCCTTCCCCCGGGGTTTCACTGCGCCGAAGAGCTTCGGAATCGTGACAAACTCCACGGTATCGAATTTCTCGAGAGCCAGGCTCTTCAGATAGGTAAGGGTGTGGGGGCGAATATGGCAGATGACAACCACCCATCCTCTTCTCTCGGCAATGGAGACGGCCCTGCTCATCTGCTTCCGCATGAATTTATCGTCCACCTCATGATCGAGGAAAATGCTGTTGTAAAGGGCGGGAAGACCGTGGGCGCGGGCCGTGGCAAAGGCGACGGAGTTGCCGATGGTGCGACTGTCCACGAAGGGAATCCCCTTCTCCCGCAACGTGTCCATGAGCGGCCCCATGAGTTCTGCGGAGGCGGTGGAGAGAGACCCGCGGTGATTGTTGAGGGCCACTGCGTCGGGAAGCTCCTCCAGAGAACGCAGCACGGCACTCCGGATCTCCTCGGGAGTCATTCCCTCCACGATCCAGCTCTCCTTGTAGAGCCGGGATCCCTTGACGTCCGTCACGGCCTGCATGGGCAGGTGGATCATGTAGGGGATGTCCTTTTCGTCCGCGATCTTTCGCGCTTTTTCCGTTCCGCCCGCCCCGGGAATGATGGACCAGGTGAGCGGAATCTCCAGCTCCGCGAACTCCCGGGCCATGGCGCCGTTGTAGCCGAAATCGTCCACAACGATGCCCACCATGGGCTTCTTGCCGGGAACGACGAGTACGCCGTCGGGCATGTCCTCCACGACGGGCGCGTAGCGGCTGTCCTCGGGTTCGGAGGTGAGGGATCCGTCGGTCTGCGCCTGGAGTGTCGGCACGGGCACCGCCGGTGAAACGGCATCCTTTCCGTCCCCGGACACGACACCAGAAGGAGGCGGCGACACGCGGGTCGGCTCCGCGAGAGGCGGCGGGCCCTGCTGCGGGAACCGCTCCTCCCGGGGGAAACGCCCCGAGAGCCAAGCCGCACCGAGAAATCCCAGCCCGAGCGCAAAAATAAAGAGCACCCCGAGCCACGCGAGCCGCATATTGCCCGCCCGTCCGCCCGGAAGAACTCCGGAATGCCGTCGTCTGCTCATCGTTTCGCTTCTTTCGTCATCCGTCAGAACTACGGGATTCCACCGTCCGCAAAAGGCACTCCGGCGGGGGGCCTTCGCCTCCGGTGGAATTCCGTCCGTCTCTCTTGCGATCAGCGCACGGGCAGGAGCGCCTTCAGTTCCTCCACGGCACGTTTGAGCTGTTCGTCCTTGTCGTGGTCACGATCCATTTCGCCTTCCACCAGGATGTCCGGTTCGAGCCCCACGTGGTCGATGACGCGCCCCGAGGGATTGTAGTAGCGGGCGATGGTAACATACACACCGGAACCGTCGGGAAGGGGGAAGAGCGTCTGCACCGACCCCTTTCCGAAGCTCTTCTGTCCCACCACTTTGGCCCGCCCCCGGTCCTTGAGGGCTCCTGCCACGATCTCCGAGGCGCTGGCGCTCCCTTCGTTGATGAGCACCACCAGAGGTAGTTTGGTGCGCACGCCCGAACGGGCGAACAGCTCGTCGTTGGCGCGCGAGACGCGTCCTTTCATGCCCACCACCAGGCCGCCGTCGAGGAACATGTCCGCCACCTCCACCGCCGTATGGAGAAGCCCTCCGGGGTTGTTCCGGAGGTCCAAAACAATGCCCCGCGCCTTGCTCTGCCGGGCCTGGTCGAGAGCGCTCCGCAGCTCCTCCGTGGTCTTCTGGTTGAAATGCACCAAGCGTATGTAGGAAAGATCGTCCGAGAGGATCTCCGAACGGACGGACTTGATCTTGATGATCTCCCGCACGATGTCAAACCGGAGGAGCTGATCCTCCCCCTCCCGGCGGATCCATACCGTCACGGGAGTGTTCGGCGCACCCCGGAGGTTCTTCACCACCTGGTCCTGATCCCACCCCATGATGACCTCGTCGCCGATCTTGACGATCTCGTCCTTGGGCTTCAGGCCCACCCGGTCCGCGGGCGTTCCCTCGATGGGGCTGATGACGAGAGTCCGGCCGTCCCGCTGCCCGATGTAGATACCGAGGCCGCCGTACTCCCCCTCCATTTCGATTTCCTCTTCTTTGAGCTGCTTGGGGTCAACGTACCGGGTGTAGGGATCTCCCCAGGCGGCGACCATGCCCTTGATGGCGCCCTGGACGAGGACATCCTCCGACACGGGCGTTTCCCCGTCCACCTGATAGGTCTCGAGAATCGCCCGGGCCTGCTTCATCAACCACAGGGACTGCGCCCTGAAGGGGACCATCTGGGTCAGGTCCATATTCTGGGCGGAGGCCCCCATGAGAGCTCCCACCAGCACTCCACCGAGCACGAAGCCCCCGAGCAGATCCCGCATCCGCTTCCACATGTTCGCCACTCTCACCTTCGCAAAATTTTTCATGACGCAGCCGGAACATCGCGCACTCTCCGCGCCGCCGGCATGTCTTCGCCCTCGGTCGCCTCTTTTTTCCGCCGCGTCGCTCTTTCTTGGGCGCCCTTCCCGGGAGACGACGAGTCTCCTGAGAACGCCGCGTCACCGCCCCAGATAGCGCATGGGATCCTTCGCTTCGCCGTTCACGCGAACCTCGAAGTGAAGATGACTCCCCGTGGCGACGCCCGTGCTGCCCACGCGGCCGATCACCTGTCCCTTGGTTACTCGCGCTCCCTCCTCCACGTGCATCCGGGAAAGGTGCGCGTACACCGTGGAAAGCTCACCGCCGTGGTCCAGAATAATCACCTGGCCGTATCCCTTGAGCCACCCCGCGTAGAGGACTTCTCCCGCGGCGGCGGCCTGCACGGGATCTCCGTCCCGTCCGTCGATGTCGATGCCGGTGTGCATGATGCGCGTCCGGAAGATGGGATGCTGCCGAATTCCGAAGGGGCTGGTGATCTGCCCCCGATGCGGCCAGGAAAGCGGCCCCGACGGACGCACGAGGAGCGTATCCGTTCGCCCCGTTCTCTCCGCCTCTTCCCTTCGCTTTTTTTCCGCCAGGCGCTGGCGCTCCACGAGAAGTTTCCGGATGACCTGCTCGATCTCCTGCTGCTCCCGGGCCAACTCCTTCGCCGCGGCTTCGAGCGACCCCCGGGAGGTGCGAACATCCTGAAGAAATCCGTTCCGTTTCTTCACCGCCGCGGCGAGGCGTTTTCGCTCCTGTTCCGCCGCAGCGCGCTGGGCGGTGAGGATCTCCTTCTGACGGAGCACTTCCTCCCGGGATGTATCGAGAAGTTTCTTGCGGGCCGCCGCCTCCTCGAAGAGGCGTTTGTCCTCCTCGGTCATTCGGTTCAGCAGATAGGCGGTAGTCATGGCCTCGTGGGTGGAGGACGCGGCGAAGAGCAGATCCAGCTCCACCATGCCTCCGTACTTGTAGAGCGCCACGACGCGCTCCCGAAGCAGTCTCCGGATCGTCTCGAGACGGGCAATGGTCTCCTCGATCTGGGTGTTCAACTGGTTAAGCCGTTCCTGGACCCGGTTCTGCTTGAGCTGCAGGACGGAGAGCTTCTGCTGGGCCACCCCGATGTCCTCGGTGAGCTTGCCGAGCTCCGCCAGAAGATCCCTTTCCTTTCCTGCGGTCTCCTTGATCTTGCGCTGGTGGAAATCGAGCTGCCTCTGGATGATTTCGAGGCGCTTCTCCTCAACGCCGATTCGTCGTTCCAGGTCTGCGAGGGATTCCGTCTCGGCAAAGCAGAAATTTCCAGGCAGGGACAGAAAGAGAAGCAGAAACACCAGGAAAGCCATCGCACAACGGATGCCGCAGGCCGCCTCTCCGGGGCCAGGCAAGCTCCCCCCGGAACACCGTGGGGGGTTCATCGTCCTTCCACCGGAAGGGATCAGGGTTTTCCGCACGCCCTCACCATCCTCCCGCCTCGGATCTTCACCTTCGCCGCCTCTACTCTACTACATCGGCCGAAGCGCCCGGCGGATGAAGCGCTCCACGGCCATCCAACTGCTGATCCATCCCACCGTGATGCCTCCTCCGAGGAGGATGAGCCCCAGCCGGAGGAGCATGGAGGGGTCCCGAAAGAGCTGCACGAAGGGAAGCGTGGCCTCCACTCCCCGCACGAGGGCCTCGTAGCCTCCTCCGATGAGCAGCGACGCCCCGAGGGCGCCCCCCATGCCGAGGAGCATGCCCTGGAGGACGAAGGGCAGCGCCACGAAGGTGGGTGTGGCCCCCACGAGGAGCATGACCCCGATCTCGTCCCGCCTGGAGTAGATGGAGATGCGGATGGTGTTGAAGAGCACCAGGGCACTCGCCGTGACGGCGATGACGAGGACGAACATGGAGAATCGCGTGGCGAACCGGGAGACCCTGGCGAGCTTGTCCGCCAGACCTCCCGCGTAGATCACGTCATCCACTTCGGGCATGGCGAGGAGTTCCCGGGCCACGGAAGGAGCCAGAACCGCCCGGGCGAGCCCGATCTCCAGGCTCGGCGGAAGGGGATTCTCCCCCAGGATGGTGAGCGCCTGGGCATGTCCCTTGAGACGCGTCTTGAGCCGTTCCATGGCTTCCGCCGTGGTGACCCACCGGACGGAGGCGACTCCGGGAATCTTGTGGGCCTTGTCGGCCACGGTCTGGAGCTGCGCCTCGTTCTTGACGTAGGCCTGCACGAGAAGCTCGCTCTCCACTCTCGCCACGAGATAGCGGGTGTTCAGCATGAACAGTGCGCTGCTGCCGACGAGAAAGAACACCGCCACGGCGGTGAAGAGCGTGAGCAGCGAGAGCCCCCAGTGACGGAAGAGCAGTCTGTTCGTGTCGCGAAGAACGTACCTAAAAGTCCCCATCCAGCTCGTACCTCCCCCGCTTCTCGTCCCGGACCACCCGTCCCATGTGCAGTTCCAACACCCGCTGCCGATAGGCATCGACGAGAAACTGGTTGTGCGTCGCCATGAGGACCGTCGTTCCCGAGGCATTGATGGAGAGCAGGAGTTGCATGATCTCTTCCGCGGTGTGCGTATCGAGGTTTCCCGTGGGCTCGTCCGCCACGAGAAGACTCGGGGCGTTCACGACGGCCCTTGCGATGGCGATGCGCTGCTGTTCACCTCCGGAGAGCTGCGGAGGGCGAAGGAAACGGCGGCGCCACATGCCGACCCGCTCCAGCACCTCTCCCGTCCGTTCCTTCACCTCTGCGGGAGGAACGCCGATCACATCAAGCACGAAGGCCACGTTTTCCATGGCTGTGAGATGCGGCAGGAGTTTAAAGTCCTGGAAGATCACCCCCAGATCCCGCCGGTAGAGGGCCAGATCGAAGGCGCTCATCTTCCTGAGGTTGTATTCCCCCACCGCGATCTGTCCTTTGGTGGGCATGACTTCCCGCGTGATGAGACGAAGGAGTGTCGTCTTTCCCGATCCCGTCTGCCCCACAAGGTAGAGGAACTCCCCCTTCGGGACCGTGAGATACACGTCCTCCAGGGCCCGAATGTCGGGCTCGTACAGTTTCGTCACTCCCGAAATGCGAACATCCATCAGCTTCTCCTCCGCAAAGCCCACACCTGCGCCGCGGCTCCGACGATCTGCTGATGGGTCAATGCGTAATATTCGTGCAACTCCCGAGCGCTTCCGCTCTGGCCGAAGACATCGTCCATCCCGACCCGGCGGAGCGGAACGGGGTATTTCTCGCAGAGCACCTCCGCCACGGCGCTGGCGAGGCCTCCGTGCCGGCTGTGCTCCTCCGCGACCACACAGGCTCCGGTGCGACGCACCGAAGCGAGGAGGATCTGTTCGGGAAGGGGCTTGACGCTGTAGCACTCCACCACTTCCGCCTGGACCCCCTGCTTGGCGAGCACCTCCGCCGCTTCGAGAGCCTCGAAGACCATCATACCACAGCAACAGACCGTCACATCCGTCCCCTCGCGGAGAAGCCGTCCGCCCCCGATCGGGAGAGGGCCGGAGGAACGGTGTTCCTCCCGGTCCGTCACGTTCCGGGAGGAAACGTCGCACCGCAGGTAGACGGGACCGGGCGTGCGGAGCGCCTCTGCGAGCAGGTCTCCGAAGAGGCCCTCGTCCGAGGGAACGAGAACGGTCATGCCGGGGATGCTCCTCGCGAGGGCAAGGTCCTCCACCAGTTGGAAGACCGCGCCGCACTCCCCCCGAAAAAGCCCCGGCGCCGTGCCGAGAAGCACTACCGGCAGGGACGGAACGGCCAGGGCGTTGCGGATCTGGTCGTAGGCCCGGGACAGGAGCAGAGGCATGCCGGGTCCCAGAAGAACCCGGAACCCCTCCAGGGCGAAGCCCGCAGCAGCGAGCACCACCGTCGCCTCCGAAGCGTCCAGAGAAACGTAGGCCTCGGGATGAGTTTCCGCGAAGGCCGCAAGGGCACCGTTCCAGGGAGAGCGCAGCGGAAACGTTCCGTCCACCACAAGCAGGCGCTCCACCCGCTCCGCCAGTCCGTCGAGAAGGCCCCCGGGATCTCCCGGACCTTTCATTTCAGGATACCTCACAGGAACTCCTCCTTCCCGGAGGAGTGGAAACCGTCCGTGCGGAACGACGCATCTTCCGGGGCGCTCTCCTCCTGCGGGGTGGTTCCGCTTCCACCGCCTCTTCTTTCCAGCTCCCGCAGAGCACTGTCGAGGCGGGGGCGGGAGAAGACCGGCCGCCCCTCCGAAGCCACATCCCGGTTTTCCTCGGCGGAGACGCCCTTCCCGTAACGGGTCCGGAGAAACAGCACTCCCGGAACGCCGCAGGGCGCGCCTCGTACGGAAGAAACGGCCGTCCCGTCTTTCCGTTCCGGAGCGGAAAGCGCCGCAAATCCCTCTTCAAGGGAGGCGAAGTCGTGCCCGTCTCCGACAGTTACTTTCCAGCCCAGGTCGCGAAAACGCGACGCAAACCGCTCCATCTCTTCATCCCTGCACGATTCGGTCTTTCCGTTCCAGCCGGGAGAGTTCGCGAGCACCCGGAGACCGCCCAGAGCATCGTCTCGGGCGGCGACGCGGGCCGCATCCCAGACACATCCTTCCCGCAGCTCCTCCAGATTCATGCAGCAGAACACCGCCGGCACACACGAAGCTGTCTCCTCTCCGGACATTCCGGAGGCGGAAAAGGCGCCATCGCACCGCCGCTTCCCGAGGGCCATGACCATGCCGAGGGCGATTCCCAACCCCTGGCCGGGAGGACCGCCGGGGGCGTCCACCCCGGGAGTCCTTCCCGGGGAAGGCATTCCCTGGAGCACTGCTCCCAGGCGGGAGAAGCTCCACAGTTCGTCCCGGGAGAAAAATCCCTTTGCCGCAAGCACCGCGTAGAGGGCGGGCCCGCCGAGACCGTCGCTCAGGACGAACCGATCTCGAAGCGGATTTCCGGGATCCGCCGGAAACGTGCGGAGCACCTTCCAATAGAGGTACACCAGAACGTCCACAAGGGAGAGGGCCAGGGCAGACCGCTCGCTTCTCGCGAGGGAAACCATGCGCACCACATCCTTGCGGATCTCCAGGGCCGTTTCCTCCAGGAAATGCCTACATCTGTCGTCCATCGCCGGACCCCACCCCCAACAGGTTCCACGCTTCTTCAAGGCGTTCCGCCACTTCCGCGGCTCCGCTCTTTGTACCACAACGGCAGGGCTCGGGAAACGGTATTTTTCCTTCCCCGTACCAGCAGACCATGTCCCGGCTCCGGGCAAAGGCCTCCACTTTGGGGTCGTAGGGAATGGCCGTGACGGCCCGGCAGAACATGGTCGAGAGCATCACGAAATGCAAGCGCATCCCCACGGCAAAACGCCCGGCGCACCAGGCTCCGGAGGCGTCGCCCAGGGAGCGCACCCGCAGGATATGGCGACAGGGAAGGATTCCCTGGGTCGTGAAGGAGGCGAGCAGTTCCTCGTCCTCCCTGGCGAGGGCCACGCCCACCACGGGGAGCGAATAGGCCCGGGCCAGCTCGGCGCAGGCCAGGGCGGCGCGCAGGGGAAGTTCGTCCTTCCAGGGACGGAGATTCACCAGGAGCGCCTCCTCTCCGGGGCATTTCCGCACGTCGAGGGAGAGCACCGGATCGGGCACGAGCGTTCCCTCGAGGTTCCACGCACGGAGCAATTTCAGGGAGGGCTCGTCCCGGATGCCCCGATAGGCGCAGAGACGGAGCGCGTTTTCGGTCAGCCTCGCTGCGGCGGACCTTCTGAAGGGGCCGACGGACTGCCCGAACGCCCAGGGGCGGCACCCCGCCCATGCGGCCAAGCGCACCACCGCCCAGTAATAGAGACAGGAGCGCAAGCTCGTGGCATCCTGAAACAACCCCCCGCCGCCCAAAAGAAGCGTCTCGCTCTCCCGGAAGGTCTTCCACAGGGTGGCAAGGCTCCACCGCTGCACGCAGGCCACGCCGAACTCCTCCGTGCTCCGGGAGGGATCCGCGGAGAGAAGCACCATCCGCTCCCGGGAGATGCCGAGAAGCTCCAAACTCCGGATCAGAGCCGCCGCGAGCAGCTCGTCCCCGAGATTGCCGAAGCCGTAGTAGCCCGCCAGAGCCACGTCAAATCGGCGGCGCGGCTTCGTTCTCTTCCGCAGCGCGTGCTCTCCCCCGTCCGTCATGGCGCTCCGTTCCTCCTGCGGGGTCACTCGAAGAAGGCCCCCCGGGTGTGCCGCCACAAGGGAAAGGCCACCCAGCGGAACAGTGCCGCAAGGACCGCGCCGAGGAGAAGCCCGGCCCAGAGCCCGTTCCCCACTCGCCAGAGCGTGAAGAAGATCGGCGTGTGGAAATGGCAGAAACTGTTCAGCGCCGAGGAGAAGGCGAACACCGAGGCGAGACGCAGCGCCTCGCGGTAGTCGGACCAGATTTCCATGCGCCGCACCACATACCAGAGCACCAGTGCGGGATAGCCGATAAAGAGTTCCTTGTTCCGGGGACGGGCCACAAGAAGTCGCTCCAGAGCATCCCGGAGCGTCACCTCCCAGCCGGGAACGAGGTTCACGTTGTCGCTCCGGAGAGCCAGAAACGCCGCGCCCAGAAGCATGAAACCGATGAGTGCCAGCTCGCCCCACCGGGAGGGGCGCCCCAGGACCTCTCCCAGCGACTCCGGATGCTCACGCCGCTTCAGATCGTGAAAGAGAATCAGCGCGGGCGGGAGTAGCAGGGTGGCCTTGACCCCCGAGAAGGTGAGGAGGCGGAGCATGTAGAGCGGAACGCCGTAAAAAGCCGCGATGGACAGCCCTCCCGAGACGAGCACGAAGATCGCCTGGACGATCCCCAGATGAGGCTTCCGCCAGCCGTCCAGCGCGAAGAGGGTGGCGTCGGTGACCACTGCGACCGCACAAAGCGCCCCGAGCATCTTCGCCAAAAGGGAAACCTTCCACGCCGCCACGCCGAGGCCACCGGCGAGCAGGAGGAGCACCACGAAGCCGAAGGGGCTGAGCACGCTCTCCTCGGAGCGGCGCAGGCGCCAGAGATAGTTCATGCCGCAGAAGACGAGGAGGAGCGCACAGGCGACGGCGGCGAGGAGGGACTGTCCCCACCGGCCGTAGGTGACGGGCCACCCCGTCTCGTATCCGCCGTTCCTGAGCCCCTCATTGATGCGGCGCACGTCGTCCTCGAATTTCAGGAAGCGCTCCCCCGATTCGAGGAGATAGGGACGCAGAAGAAGAAGACGCACCGACCGCTCCTTCGCGGCGCGGAGCATGCGCTCCACCATGACCCCCCGGGACACGCGCTTGCTCAGCACCTCATCCTGGGTGACACTATGCAGCGGCAGTAGATCCGGAAAGACATGCCAGTCCAGCGCCGCACTACCGAGCTGCCGGGAAAACTCCACTTGGGCGGCGGCGAGTTCCTTCTCCTTCAGCAGCGCCGCCAGGGGCAGCAGGTCCGGATAGCCCGCGACGACGGCCCCCGAGGGAGCGATGCAGCGGATCTGGGCGTTCGCCTCCACCACGCCTCGGGTCAGGGCGGCCACGTGCTCGGCAAGAACACCCGGCGCCATGGCGGGACGATAGACCACCGGCACAGCCAGGCGGCGTGTTCTTGCGAGCCCCTCCAGATCGGGGAGAACCCCCGCGGCGAAGAGATCCGCAAAGGACTGGGGCAGAACGAGGATGTGCCCCGCCGCGTTCCGCACCGAGACGAGCTCCGGGAACTTCATGCGGGCGAACTGTTCGGCCTCCTCGGCCAGATCCTCCTCGCCCGAAGGAACCCAGAGCGTTCCCCTGTCGGAGGGCAGGGATTCCAGAGAAACCGGAGCGGGTGCCTCGGCACCACCCGGTGCCGCGTCCTCGGGAAGCCCTGAAGAAAGTGCCGCCGTACGGACTTCGGGCGGAAGCTGGGCCAGAGGGCCGTACCAAAGAGGAAGCGGCCCCTGGGCGAGTTCCTCGCCGGTGAACTCTCCCACGAGGAATCCCGTGAACCCCACCACCTGGAGCCGGGCCAGCGCCGCTTCAAAGGGGAGGTGCTGTTCGAGGCTCATGGCCTTCACGTCGCGATATTCCGCGAGAATGCCCACTTTCCGGCGCCCCATCTCCGCGCTCCACCGGGGAATGAGCCCCTGGAAGGCGAGGGAGAAGGCCAGACCGACGGCGAGAAAGAAGAGTATGCGTCGATTCACGGCATTGCCTCCATTCTCCATTGCTGGGACAGGTTCCATCCGCACTCGTCAAGGAGGACACTGAGGCGGTGGAGCGGAAGACCCACCACGTTGAAATAACATCCCGAAATGCGCTCCACGAGCAACGCGCCATGTCCCTGGATCGCATAGGCGCCGGCCTTGTCGTCCCCTTCGCCGGTGGCCGCGTAGGCGTCCACCGCCGCGTCGTCCAGGGGGCGAAAAGTCACCTGCGTGGACTCCAAAGCGGAACGTTCGCACTCCTCCCCGACGAGGGCGATGGCGGTGAGAACCGTGTGCTCCCTTCCCGAAAGCGTCCGCAGCATACGCCGTGCGTCATCCCGATCCCGAGGCTTGCCGAGCACCGCCTCCCCGAGCACAACCACCGTGTCGGCCCCGAGGAACACCGCCCCGGCACACTCCCCTTCCCGACGCATCCGGTCGGCCACGTCCCTCGCCTTGGCCGACGCCAGCCGGAGCGCCATGGCTCCCGGCGTCTCACCATTCCGGGGCGTCTCATCCACTTCGGCGACCCGAACCTCGAAGCTCCAGCCGAGTTCCCCGAGCAACGCTCTCCGGCGGGGGCTCGCCGAGGCCAGCACCAATTTTCTCACCGGACCAGCCACAATCCCACCATCCCTCCCAGAAGCGTTCCCAGATTGACCTGAAAGAAAAACTTGAACCCGAAGGTGACGAAGATCAGATCCACCGTCTCCACATGCAGCCCCGGAGCGGCAAGGGTGCGGAAATACGGGGCCAGGAGGGGAATCCGTTGACAGAAGATTCCGAGCACCGTTCCGAGAAGAGCCGCCAGAAGCAACAGACCCCAGGTACGCCGCGTCGCCGCCATGGCACTTCACAGCCTCCCCGCGAGAGAAAGCGCCACCGCACCGCTTCCGAGAAGCGCACAGTAGAGAGCGAACCAGCGAAGTCGCCCCGCCAGAACCACCCGCCGGAGCACCACGAGCGCCGCGTAGCCCGCGACGAAGGCCACAAGAGCCCCGGGCAGCCACCCCTCGGGAAGATCCGCCAGAAAAGCCGTCATTCCTCCCAGATCGCGCACCTGCAGCAGTGCCGCTCCGGCGATGGCCGGCAGAGAAAGCAGAAAGGAGAAGCGGAACGCCTCCTCCCGGGAGAGCCCCAGAACCTGCCCCGCCACGATGGTGGAACCCGATCTGGAAATTCCCGGCACGGCGGCCAGCCCCTGCACGAGCCCGACCCAAAGCCCGACACCAACGGAGAGCCTCCGGGGCGTCGCACCCTCCGGGCCGGTCTCCCCGGAGGGCCTCCGCCCCGTGCCGAATTCCAGGAGCGACGCAGTGACCAGAAGGGCGCACCCCACGGCAAGGGGTGAGGCGAAAAGACGCTCCACCGTGCTCTTGAGAGGAAGCGCCACAGCCACCGTGACCAGGGTTCCCGCAAGCACCGCCCACCCATAGCGCCAGCCGGGACGCTCCCGCCGGGACGGAGAGAACCATCCTCCGAACCAGTCCGCCGCGACAGCGCAAAGCTCTTTCCGGAAAAAGAGGAGCGTCGCCGCCATGGTCGCCACGTGCAGCAGCAGATCGAAGGAAAGCGACGGCTCCCGCCAGCCGAGGGCGGTCTGGGCGAGCACCAGGTGGGCGGAGCTGCTCACGGGAAGGAATTCCGTCACACCCTGGAGCAGCCCCAGAAGGATCTCGTGCCACATCAGGACGCAGCCTCCTTCTGGCGAATCTTCGCCATGTCGAGGGAGATGAAGGCCAGGTTGTGGGCGTGATCGCCGATGCGCTCCAAATTACTCAGGATGTCGATGAAGACCACCCCCGCGTCGGGAGAACAGGCCCCTTCGTTGAGGCGCTGGATGTGGCGTTTTCGCAGGCGCTTTTCCATGGCGTCGATTTCGGGCTCCAGGGCCTGGGCCGCCTTGGCAAGGCGCGGGTCCTCGTCGGCGATGGCTTCGAGGCTCGCCTCGAAAGCGCGGAGCGCCGTGTCGATCATCTCCTGGAACTCCTGGATCCCCATCTCGGAGAACTTGACACCGTGTTCGATCTTGTACTCGTAGAGTTCGATGAGGTTCTCCGCGTGATCTCCCACACGCTCCACGTCTCCCACACCGTTCACGTAAGAGGAAAGCAGCATGGACAGATCCTCCGGAAGGGTCCGCCAGACCCCCGCAGCGTAGCGGGCGATCTCACGGTTAAGCTCGTTCACGACCTTCTCCGTCTGGTACACCTCCTGGACCATCTGAACGTTGTCCTCCAGGAAGGCCCGCCGCACGTTCATGAGCATCTCCTTGGCGAGATGCCCCATGCGGACCAGCTCCTTGCGCACCGCGTCAACCGCCGCCGCGGGCGATGCGTCGATGAGTTTGGGGTCCAGATAACGGGGCCCCATGTCGAGCACGCTGTCGTCCCCGGGAATGAGGCGCTGCACGAGGCGTACGAAGGGCGAGACGAAGGGAAGAAAGAGGCAGGTGTTGAGGGTGTTGAAGAGCGTATGGGCGTTGGCGATCTCCCGACTCGGATCGGCGGAGGTAAGGAGAACCAGGTGTTTGAAGGGGGTGAGGAACAGAATGAAAATCGTCACGCCAATGAGATTGAACAGCACGTGGGCCGCCGCGGCCTGCTTGGCCGCCCGTTTGGACCCCAGAGAGGCAAGGACGGCGGTGATGGTGGTCCCGATGTTGTCCCCCAGCAGAATGGGAATCGCCGCGTCCAGGGAGAGCAATCCCTGGGAGGTCATGGCGATGGTCAGTCCCACCGTGGCCGAACTGGATTGGACAACCATCGTGAGAAGCGTTCCCGCGAGGACCCCCAGAACGGGGTGGTGGCTGAAGGCGAGAAAAAAATCCTTCTTGTCCCGGAGAAAGGACATGGCCGCCTCCATGTTCTGCATGCCCAGAAAGAGCAGGCCGAACCCCACCATGCCGTTCCCCGCGTAGCGTTGATGCTTGGTGCGTCCGAAGACCGCGAGGATCATGCCGATTCCCACGATGGGGAGCGCGAAGTCCTTGATCTTGAAGGCGATGAGCTGGGCGGTCACCGTGGTGCCGATGTTGGCCCCCATGATGACTCCCACGGCCTGCTTGAGCGTCATAAGCCCCGCGTGGACGAAGCTCACGGTCATCACCGTGGTGCCGCTGCTGCTCTGAATGAGCACCGTCACGAGGGTCCCCACGATGACCCCCCGGACGGGCGTACTCGTCAGCGAGGCGATGAGACGCCTCAACCGGTCTCCCGCAAGATCCTGAAGAGATTCCCCCATGAGCTTGATGCCGAAGAGAAAAAGCCCCACTCCTCCGAGAATCTGGAACCAGCCTGCCGTCGTCACGGAATTCCCTCCAGATCTGAAAAACCTCTACGTGTGCGCCCGGGCGCGGGCGCGCACGGCGGGCACGCCTATTCCTCCAGAACGGTCACGAGAGGAACCACCACCGGTGCGGAGCGGGCATAGCCCTTCATGACGCCCCGCACGCGAGACCGGATGCCCTGAGTGACGTCGTCGAGAGAGCGCTCCTTCTTCTTCGCCGCAGCCTCCGTCGCGGCGAGAACCGCCCCCTCGATCTGCCGGTACAGCTCCCGGGCATCCCGGAAATGGACGCATCCCTGGCTCTCCACGGTGGGGCCGGCCTTGACACGGAAGGCCCGATCCACCACCAGAGAAACCGCGAGAACTCCCTCCTCGGCAAGTTCCCGGCGTTCCTTGAGGAGACTTCCCTCCATCTCCCCCAGCGCTATGCCGTCCACGAGAATCGACCCGGAGGGAACGGTGTCCCGTACCTGGGCCTTGTCCGAAGCGATACGGAGGACATCCCCCACATGGAGGACAAACACGTTCTTGCCGAGAACCCCCATCTCCTCCGCGAGCTGGGCGTGACGCACCTGGTGCCGGAACTCGCCGTGCACGGGAACGAAGTACTTGGGACGCACCATGCTGAGCATGAGCTTCAGCTCCTCCCGTGCAGCATGTCCCGAGACATGGACTTCCTTGTCCTGTTCGTAGATCACCTCACAGCCACAGGCGAACAGCCGGTTGATGGTACTGCTCACCAGCTTCTCGTTGCCGGGAATGGGCGTGGCGTTCACCACCACGAGATCCTTCGCACCCAGGTTGAGAAAACGGTGTTCCCCCTTGCTCATGAGCACCAGTCCGGAGAAGGGCTCGCCCTGACTTCCAGTGGTAAGCACCGCCACACGGTTCGCGGGATGGCTGTCCACCTCCTGGAGCGGCAGGAACACCTCGTCCGGAGCCGTGATGTATCCCAGCTTCCGGGCCAGCTCCACGTTGTTGATCATGCTCCGCCCCAGCAGTGCAATGCGCCTGTTGAAGCGGATCGCCGTGTCGATTGACTGCTGCACCCGGTGCAGGTTGCTCGCGAAGGAGGCCATGATGATCCGCCGCGTCTTGTGGAGCCGGAAGATATTGTCCAGCGTCTTCCCCACGACCCGCTCCGACGGCGTGAATCCGGCGCGCTCCACGTTCGTCGAATCCGAGAGCAGAAGGAGCACACCCTTTTTACCCAGTTCCGTGAAGGCGTTGTAGTCGGTGAGCCTTCCGTCGATGGGGGTGGGGTCCAGTTTGAAATCCCCCGTGTGCACCACCGTTCCCAGGGGCGTCTCCACCGCGAGTCCGACGCCGTCGGGAATGGAATGACACACGGAGATGAAACGCACGGTGAAACATCCCAGCGAGAGTTCATCCTCGGCCCTCACCTCACGAAGATCCGCGTCGAAAGCGGGCAGTGCCTCCTCCAGTTTGTGCTCCACCATGCCCAGGGTCAGTTTCGTCCCGTACACGGGACACTCCAACTTGGGAAGCACGAAAGGAAGCGCCCCGATGTGGTCCTCGTGGCCGTGGGTGAGAATGAGCCCCCGAATGCGGTGCTTGTTGTTCTCCAGATACGTGATATCGGGAATCACGAAATCGATGCCCAGCATCTCCTCGTCGGGGAACTTGAGCCCCGCATCGATGACGAGCAGATCCTCTCCGTACTCCAGGACATGCATGTTCTTGCCGATCTCCCCGAGACCTCCCAGAGCGAAATAGCGCAGTTCCTCTCCCGCGGCGGATTTTCTTCGAGGCCGTCGCCGCCTCGTACGTGCATTGCCCATAGACCCTCCTGTATTCTCGGTGTGTTCGTCCTGCGGTTCTCGAAAAAGCACCGCTCCCGTCCGTTTCTCTACGCTCCGAAGGGCGATGCGACTCCGGTAAGGGAGTCTCGCTCCGCCCCGATCATTTCTCGTCGTTTTCTCTTCCGTGCCGGGCACCATCCGTAACGCGGGAGGCGGGATGTCTCCGAAGGTCAACTCGGACACACCAAAAGGGGAGGGTGACCCCAGGTCACCCTCTCCACATTGTGTCCCGACGAAGTGATTGTACCACAGAAGCCTCTTCCAAAAAGCCCGAAACCGTCCGGTCCGGATTTCTCCGCCGAAACACCGCGACGGCGGGAACGAGGATGATCTCTTCATAGGGGGCATTTTCGAGCTCATGAACGAACGGTATTCCCGAGTGTTGTCCAAACTCGTTCTTCGGGGAATGGTGGACAACGCCAAGAAGGGCTTCTTCAGAAGGACAGGGACGAGGCGGCGGAGTTCATTCAAGGACTCGTGCGGGAATCGGAACCGGAAGCGCTGTGTCGGTTCCTGAAGCGCCTTGACTTCCAGATACGAATAAAGCCGGACAAGTCTGTGACGATCACAGCTAATCCGGCTTATCTCGTTTCTGAAACGGTTTCTCGGTTCGCAGCAAGGAAAATTTGGCAGTCCCTAGGGGATTCGAACCCCTGTTACCGGGCTGAGAACCCGGCGTCCTAGGCCTCTAGACGAAGGGACCGTTTGCCGTACTGGCTGGGGAACGTGGACTCGAACCACGACTGCCTGATCCAGAGTCAGGTGTCCTGCCAATTAGACGATTCCCCACCATTCCCCCTGTGCAGAACGCC
The DNA here is from genome assembly GCA_002425685.1 of Synergistaceae bacterium UBA5560. GTDB lineage: Bacteria > Synergistota > Synergistia > Synergistales > Aminiphilaceae > Aminiphilus. Next base: position 25,891 of record DIMS01000086.1, read on the forward strand.
TCCGAAGAGACGGCGCCGCACTACGCGAGGCATTCTAGCAGGGATTTCGGGATGTCGCAAGGGGGCGATATAAATTTTCAAAAGTCGGAAAAGTCAGATTATACATGAGCGTCCCTGCGGCGCATCGAACGGGTCGCGCTCTCCCGAGGATCTGCATCTTTTGAACGAATCCGGACGTAAAAGAGAAGCTTCCAGCGCGGCGAGTCCGTTTCTCTCGGTGCCCTTGCGGAAAAACGGAGGCGCAAAAACGTGGATCGCCGCAAAAGACCCGCGCCCCGTCATTCGACGAACGCTCCAAAGCGCTCCAGCGCACCCCGAAAAGACCGGAGTGCGCTGGGGAGGCATGAGAAACGAGCTCTCCTTCCTTACACCAACAGTGGTGTGAGCAGCGACGCCACAACCCCCGCAGTGATGACGCGCATGACTGCACCGAGGACGGCGGCCCCCATGGCCTCTTTCTCGGTGAGGTCCGTGCACTCGGACCAGATGGTGGGAATCTGGCCGAAGATGACCGAGAAGGGGAAACCCGAGGCACTCAGCACGAAGGAGCCGATGACGAGATTCGGAGGGAGCGTGGCCGCCACGTCCTTGAGCTGGGCCATGGCCAGCGTGGGCGATGCGAGAAGAGCCACGGTCCCCGTGGCGGGGTCGATGTTGAGGAAGGTGAGCATCGCCGTGAGCCCCTTTTCGATGTACGCCCAGGCTCCCACGAAATCGAGGGCGCCGATGAGCGCAAAGACCGCCGCCGCTGCGGGAATGATGAGGAGGAAGAGCAGCGATGCCCCCTCCTTCGCCGCGCCGAAGATGGTCTGCAGAGGATCCGTCGTGGGGGTGAACCGGGGCAGGTCGTCGAAGGGAACGGATTTGGTGTTCCGCCAGAGAGTGAGCCGCAGGAGCCAGGGAACCACCACGAGAGGAGCGAAGACCGCGATGAGCACCACGAGATAGGCCTTGACACCCACGGCCGTGAGCGCGACGAGCCCGAACATGAACGTGGAAAAAGACTGTTGAGATTGAACCATAGTGGCGATGGCGATCTTCTGCTCGTCCTTCGTCGCGCCGGCCTTGACGAGGATGGGTCCGGCGATGCGTCCCGCCGCGTTGATATCGCCCAGTATGTTGTACACCGAGGGAATGATCACCGCGCCGTTGACGCCGAGAATCTTTGCCAGGGGAACGAAAATATGCATGAGTGCGTCGGTGAAGCCGCAGCGTTCGAGAATGCGTCCCATCATCACGCTGCAGAGAATTGCTGTCCCCACACTTCCCGTGAGGTAGACCTTCACCACGATGGGCATGGTCTTGTCCACCATGGCGTTGAAGAGCCCCGCGATGCTCTTGGGGTTGACCACCAGAAGCACCAGGGAGATGCCCACGAGGGCGAGCCCCAGCATTTCGATGCCNNTCTTGCTTCGGATCTCCTCCTGCATGTCGGTCATACTCCTTTCCTTCCGCGCTGCGTCCTCTCCGCGAAGCGTCCCTTCGCCGCCCTCCGAAGCGGCGGTGCCGGGATGTCCGCGAAGCCCTCGCCGTCTTTCCGGCGTCTCTCTTCCGCTCCGCCTCCGACGTGTCGCACGCTCTTCCTCTCACCCCCCGACACCGTTCCCTCGCAGAGGGGCATTCCGCCCACCCCCGCCTGCCGCCAACACGTCAGCGCCCCGGCGCGGCGTTCCGTCTTTCCAGATGCTCCCGGGCCATGCGCTCTCCGTAGCGCCGCATTTCCTCCGAGCCGAACCCGGACACGGGAATGCTGGTGGTCCGCTCCCGGAAGATGCGGATGTCCAGGTCGGGGAGCAGATCCTGCAGCGCCACCGCCAGGGGAAGTCCGTTTTCGTAGATCTCCATGGCGTGGGTGTTGCCGCACACCACGTTCAGTCCCAGCTCCCTCGCCGCGACAAGCAGGGGACTTCCGGGAAGAATCCGGCTGATGGAGGCGATCACCGTGTTGACCTCGGGATGCTCCTCCCGGGCCTTCCGGAGGTTTTCCGGCGAAAATCCCGTGTGGGGGAAAATATGGAGCACTTTCCCGAGGGGCGTCTCGGGAGTTCCGAGAAGAATCTGCCCTTTCGCGCAGGAACAGACGTCCCCCATGTCGTCGCAGTGCCGGAGGGTTCGTTCGTAGTCGGCGAGCTCGCAGTAGAGATTCACCCCCATGAGATGGTCCAGGCGCTGCACCACGTCGCCGAGAGTCCGTACCTCCGGCAGCGGATCCCCCACGAAAAGCACATTGCCCGGCACGCCGCCGTAGGCGATCTCCACCCGGAAGGGGCGATGCCCGTGGAGCCAGGGAATCCCCGGATGCAGCCCGTGAAAGGCCTCGTGCACCTCGATGAGGGAAAGGCCGTAGAGGTCGAAATAGTTCCGGATGGTCACGCCCCCCGCGTTGGCGCCGTCCGCGACGGGATGGTGCGCCACGAGACAGTCCGCGTTCGTGGCGGCAGCCAGCTCGATGGCGTTCTCCGTGAGCGTCATGAGCACCGCCACCCTTCGCACCGGCCGGTCCGGGCTTCCCCAGATCAGACCGGGCAACTCCGTCACCGCCTTGCCTGGAATGTCCGACGTCTTGGTCACCACGAAATGGTTGTTTCCGGACAGGTCCTCCGCACCGCGCACGAGACGGCCCCCCGTGATGACCTGAAGCGCGTCGAGGACATCCCGCACGACTCTGCACCGCTCCACAATGAAACACCTCCTCGATTTCGGCAGACAAAAAAAGACCGCAGGACCGCTGCCGGAAGGGATTCCCCCCCGGCGGCGGGCCAGCGGTCTTCAGGCTATCCTCAGTCGGATCTCCCTCTGCCTGCTGTCCCTTACAACGACACGATCACATCCAGAACGGGCTCCGCAAAGACGATGAGCATGCACGCCAGTTCGAGATCCGGATCGTAGTCCTTCAGAACGGCGGTGACGCGGATCTTGAGATCCTTTTCCACGGCGGAACGGATACGGCTCTTGTACTCGTCGAGCAGCGCGTTGTCGATGAGCTTCGTCGCCCCACGATCCTTGGCGGAGAGCGTGGCCAGCGCTTTCACCCTCTGGTTGTTCGCCAGCACAAGCACCTTGTCGTCGATGACATGGACCTTCTGCCACCGAAGCCCCAGGCCGAACATCTCCTGGTTCACCGCATTGTTGATGCGCATGATCTCCTGTTTGAACTCACCGGGCTGCATGCGATGCCCCCTGCCACTCCTCAAAAAGAGTCGTGCAAACCACAACGACACTCATCAATGATGATGATATTCACTTTACGAAAGAGCTTCTTCTTTGTCAAGAGTGCGAACCGGTCGAATTTTCTCGGGCATCATTCCCGGCGTGGCCCTCGTCCTCCGAAAAGCCACTTCGGTCATCGTCGTCTCTTTCCGCCGCCAGGGCCTCCACCTCGCCGATGATGTAGCCGAGGTGGCGCAGCAGCGCCTTCTCCGCCTCATCCGGGTCGCGGCGGGCAATGGCCTCGGAGATGGCCCGATGGCCGTTCTCCGGGGGCAATGCACCCCGCCGTTTCCGAAAGGACATGGTCATGGCGAGGAGATCCCTGTCTCGGAAAATCAGATCCAGCGCCGCAGCGAGCACGCGATTTCCTCCGGCCCGCGCGATAGCCTGGTGGAATTTCCGGTCCACCACCGCCACATGTTCTCTCGACACGTGCTGCGACGTGTCGAGGATGGCCGCGAAGGTGGCGATCTCCTCCATCTCCTGCTCCTTCGCCCGCTCCGCCGCGAGGCGGCAGGTCTCCCGCTCGATGGCACGCCTCGCCACGAGCACCTCGATGATCTTCTCCGGCGCATCGCAGGCGAGCTCGTCCAGAAAGCGCCTCGCCGCCACCTCGCGCCCCTCCCGCTGCTGACGCTCCTGCACCAGGAGCCTCCCACGCTCGGAAAGAACGCGCCCCTTGTTGCTCTCCTGCTCCAGAAATCCCTCTCCCTCCAGTTCGGCCAGAAGACGCCCCGCCGAGGCGGGACTCATGGAGACCCCCTCTGCGGCAAGGCGCTCCGCGAAAGCCGCCGCGCCGATGGGACGTCGGTACGCGGCGACCACGGAAAGGCCGAGTTCCCGGAGAGAATTTCTTTCCAGACCTCTCACAACCCTCTCCTCCTCTCCCGGGAAGGCTTCCTCCGGCCCCGGCGTCGACGACGCCTCCGGCCCGGAGCCTTTCCCCACAGGTATGCCCGCAGGAAAAGGAGAACACGTTTTTTCGGACAGTTTTCGCGGTTCGTCACAATTCATTGTATCCCTCACTCCTCAAACTTGACAAGATTTGCGTTTTATACGAAGATCTACACAAATCAAAATTGATGAGTGAGTTCCTCGCCAACGCCGCCCGAAAAGACGAATCGGTACGGCAGCGTCCGCAGCCCCAAACGACCCGGCCGACGCGGGAGGGACACAACACTCCACGAAAGGGGATTCGCACACCATGAAAACACGTCGCATCGTCGTCGTCGGTGGAGGCTGGGGCGGCTGTGCCGCCGCCTTCGCCGCGGCGAGAGCGGGAGCGGAGGTAACCCTCTGCGAGCGCACGGACATGCTTCTCGGAACGGGTCTGGTGGGGGGGATCTTCCGCAACAACGGACGCTTCACCGCCGCGGAGGAGATGACCGCCCTGGGGAGCGATGTCTTCCTCCTCATGGACGCCTGCGCACGCCATACGAACGTGGCGTTCCCCGGACACGCCCACGCGAGCCTCTACGACGTGTACCGCATGGAACCGGAGATCCGGAGAGCGCTGGAGAAGGCCGGCGTGAACGTGCGCTGCCGCGCCTCCGTGTCGGACATCCGCATGGAGGAAGCGTCCGGCGAAACCACCGGAGACGGGAGCGCCGCCCCCCGGAAACATATCGCCGCCGTGCGTCTACGGAGCGGCGAATCCATCGAAGGGGATGCCTTCGTGGACGCCACGGGGACCTCCGCCACACCCGCCAACTGCAACCGCTACGGCAGCGGCTGCGCCATGTGCATCCTGCGGTGCCACACCTTCCTCCCTCGGGTGAGCCTCACCACCAAGGCCGGCGTGGAGGAGTGGGACGGTTGCCGGGAAGACGGCACACCCGGCGCGATGAGCGGCTCCTGCAAACTCATGAAGGATTCCCTCGCTCCGGAGATTCGGAAAGCGCTGGAGGAACGGGGCGTCTGCATCGTTCCCATCCCCGTCTCGCCGGGCACAGGCGAGAAGAAGCTCTCCCTCAAGGCCTGCCAGCAGTACGCACTGAAGGAATTCGCGGAGAACGTGGTCCTGCTCGACACGGGTCCCGCCAAGCTCATGAGCCCCTACTATCCCCTTGACCTGCTCCGGACAGTCCCAGGGTTCGAAAACGCCCGTTTCGAGGACCCCATCGCGGGCGGACAGGGCAACTCCATGCGCTACTTCGGCTTCGCCCGCTGCACCGTCGCCATGCAGGCCCGGGGACAGGTGGACAATCTCTTCTGCGCGGGGGAGCGCGGGGGCGCCATGGTAGGACACACCGAGGCAGTGGTGACGGGAGAACTGGCGGGACACAACAGCGTCCGCAGAGCCCTGAACATGCCGCTCCTCACGTTTCCCACCTCCCTCGCCGTAGGGGACTACATCGAATCCGTAACGGCCATGATGGAGACCGAGGAGGGCCGGCGGACGAAATTCACCTTCTCCGGCTCGGCCTACTTCGAGCGCATGCGGCGCCTGGGTCTGTACGGCACGGACCCGGAGGAGATCCGGCGCCGGGTGGCATCTTCCTCGCTCGCGGGAGTGCTGGCGAAACCCCTGCTGCCGCGCTAGGCGCATTTCGGCGGTCCCGTCGGGGATCATCTCCGGAAAAACCGCCGGGGAAAAAACCGGAGGCGGTTTTCAGAGTGCACAAAAAAAAGCCCCTTTGGCGCTATGATGGTGTTCGGAAACGCCGTTTCGGGAACGCGGTCCGGAGACACCGCCGCGTTCCCGTCGTCCCGCCGCGCAGGATCGGCCCGGCGGAAACCGCACGGAACATGCGGGAGGAATGGCCATGTCCGCACCATGCAGCGTTGTTCTCCTCACGGGATTTCTCGGCAGCGGCAAAACCACGGTGCTGCGACGTCTCCTCGAGACCCTCCCCGGAGAAACCGAAAGGGGGGGGCCTCTGCGCTGCGGCGTGCTCATCAACGAATTCGGCAAGGTGAGCATCGACGGCCCTCTGCTCCGGGAAGGAAATGCGCAGGTCCCCCTCTGGGAGATCAACCGGGGGTCCATCTTCTGCTACTGCGCCAAGGGAGATTTCTTGCGCACGCTGCTCACGGACGTGCGGCACAGCGCACCGGCCCTTCTCCTGGTCGAGGCCAGTGGTGTCGCGGACCCCACCGACCTGGAGCGGGACTTCGCCCGGCCGCTCCTCTCCCCTCTCTACCGGCTTGTACGGAACATCTGCGTCGTGGACGCCCCGCGCTTCGAGGAGACGCTGGACCTGTTCTCCCTGGTGGGCAAGCAGGTCCTGGCCGCACATCTTCTGCTGGTCAACAAGTGCGACCTCCTCGCTCCGAACGAACGGGAGCGCCTGGGGCGACTCCTTCGGGAACTCAATCCCACGGCGGCGCTGTGCTTCACCAGCTTCGCCGCGGTGACGCCCGGCTGCCACCGCGTTTCCTGGAACGACATCTTCCCCTCCTCCGGCGACGCTCCGCGCGCCACCGGAGCGAGCCTGCTCTGCCGGGGCGAGCCGGAAAACGGCGGAGATGGCGACGACACGCTGCCTCCCCTCCCCTCGGAGGAGGAACTCGAAAGCCTTCTCGACCGCATTCTCCAGGACCCGGAGGGCTCCCTCGGCCCCTCGGAACTCTTCTCTCAAACCGTGTACTGGAAAAGCGACGGTAGCGACAACAGCGGCGACAACGACGCCGCCGAACCGAAGGGAGCTCTCCGCTCCGGGAAGAACCTCTTCGAAAAAGAGCACTCCGGAAGCGACGCGCCGGACGCAGAACAGAAAACGCCGCTCCCCGAGGGACCCGGAAAACTCCCGCGACGTTTTGAGAGGCTTCTCCGGGCCCTGCCCGCCGACTTGGTGCGGGGAAAGGGGTTCCTCCGGGACCCGGCAGGGCACTTTCTCCACTACGATCAGACCGGAAGCTCCTGGAGCGTGAAACCCTACGACGGCCCCCTCCCTCCGGAACTGGGGGAGCGAAACTGCGCCGTCTTCATCCGCCGCCGGAGGGACCATCGGGAAATTCCCCGGCTCTTCGCCGACGTCGGCCTGGTGGTGACGGATCATGCACTCTGAAAATGCGAAGCCTGCGGGCGAAAAGACCGGACGGCGTGAAGGGGCGGAACGCGCCCACCTGGAGATCCGCCTGGACGGGGAACGCTTCGTCGCGGAGGTGTCCGTACCGCAACTCCTCGGCGATGCCCTCGCCGAGGCGGGCTTTCCCCTTGAAATGCCCTGCGGCGGCCAGGGGCGGTGCGGCAAATGCCGGGTCCGCGCAGCGGGCGCCCTTTCGCCCCTGGAGACCGCTTCCGCCGCGTCTCTCGGAGAGGACTCCGGAATCCCCGCCATTGTCGCATCCTCCTCCGGCGGAAAGAGCTGTTCCGGCAAGACGCCCTCCCCGTCCCCCCGGATCGCGCACACCCTCGGCGAAACCGCCCCATACCCAAACCCTCCGGTCACACACGCCCTCGGCGACACCAAGCCCCCGGGCTCTTCAGACGACACGGGCGAACTCCGGCTCGCCTGTCGTACCGTGATGGAGGGGGACTGCACGGTCTTTCTCCACGCGGAGGAAAGCACCGGGCACCTTTCCGGACATCCCGCCCGCCTGCGCACCCCCATCGCGGAGCGGAACAAAGACTCCCAGGACCTCCTTCCCCTTCCGGAAGGGCTCCTCGCGGCGTGCACGACTACGGCGTTTTCTCTTTCCTGGAAGGCGACGGAACAGGCGGAGGACGTCCGTACGGTGTTTCTCCGCGCACTCGCCGATGCGGAGTTTCCCCTTTCCGACGCAGCGTGCCGGAGCGCGCTCCAGAACGCTCTGCGGGCCTGGACACCCGGAAAGGACCTCGCCGCCTCGGTCCATCGCCGCCGGGGGCGGACCTGGCTCACCTCCGGCGGGGAGGAGCTCTGCGGTGCCGCCTGCGATCTGGGGACCACCACGGTGGCGTGCCGCCTCTTCCGCCTTCGGGACGGCGCGCTTCTGGCCACCCGGTCCGGAAGAAATCTCCAGAGCCACTTCGGCGGCGACGTCATCGCCCGGATCGCCGCCGCGACAGCGCACGACCCGGACGATCCCGGAAAAGACACCCCCCTCTTCCGACTGCAGCGCCTCGCCGCGGAAACGCTGGAGACCTTCCTGCTCCAGGCCGCCCGGGACGCGGGAATCTCTCCCTCCGCGGTGAGCGAGATCGTCTGCTGCGGCAATTCCGCCATGCACTCCCTGTTCTACGGCTACCGACCGGTCTTTCTCTCGCGCCTTCCCTTTCTTCCGGCGGAGAGAATCTCCCCCGAGCTGCCCGGGGCGTCCCTCGGACTCCACGCCTTCGGCGGGGCGTCCGTGCGCTTTCTGCCCCTCGTCGGCGGCTTCGTGGGGGGCGACACGACGGGCCTGCTCCTGGCGGCCCGAACGCTCCTGCCCCCGAAAAAACGGCGACTCCTCCTGGACCTCGGCACGAACGGGGAGATCGTCCTCCAGTGGGAGGAACGCCTCCTCGCCTGCTCCACCGCGGCGGGACCGGCCTTCGAGGGGGGCAACATCTCCTGCGGCATGCCCGCCACGGAGGGAGCCGTCATCGGGGTGGAACGCGCCGAAGACGGATGGCACTGCACCGTCGCGGGCGGCGGGGCACCCGCGGGACTCTGCGGCTCGGGGCTGCTCGACGCCCTGGCAGTGCTCCGCTCGTGGAACCTGGTCGGGCCGGACGGACGTCTCGTCTCTCCCGGGGAGGCTCCCCTCCGATTTCGCCCTCTTCTCTCCGGGGACACAGGAGGAAGCAACCGGGGCATCGAGCTGGCAAAGGGAGTGCGGCTCACCCAGAAGGACATCCGGGAGTTTCAGCTCGCCAAGGGAGCGGTCCGGGCCGGAGCGGAGCTTCTCCTGGAGGAAGTGGGGGGCGCATGGAGCGACCTGGAGGAGTGCGTCGCCGCAGGGGCCTTCGGCAGCTCCCTGAGGCCCGCATCCCTGGTCGCCACGGGACTCCTTCCCCCCGAGACGGCGGAGCGCATCACCCCCCTCGGCGGCGGCGCGGGAGAGGGATGCCGTCTGGTTCTCCTCGGCGAAGACCCTCTTTGGGAGGAGGCGTGCCGCGTCGCCGCGGCGACGCACCACGTGGACTTGGGGGGACATCCCCGCTTCCAGGAGATCTTCGTGCGCTTTCTCGCCCTGGCCTGAATTTCACTGCGGTGCCGCAACGACGGTCTATGGCCTTCTCGCTTTTTCGGAGACATCCTCACCCCTTTTCGAGAAAGGAGGCGTTTTCATGCCGGTCCTGCGCCACACCCCTCTGACCTTCACGGCCGAGGCCATTCTCCGCATCGCCGGGGGTGCGCGCACCCCCCGGAGCGACGCGCCCTCCTCCGGGGACGCTTCTTCCTCCGGAGGAACCCGACGGTTCTCTCCGGAGCGACAGGAGAAGTTCCGCCCGCTCGCGGAGGAGATGCGCGTTCTCGCCCTCACCTGCGCCGCTCCTGCCGCGGCCTGGGAGCGCTACGCCCTGGAAAGCGCGATCCCCGAGACGGGAACGGTGACGCTCTGTGCGCGCCCTCTTGCGGACCCCCGCGATGAGGGCGATGCCGTTCCTCCCAAAGGCGGGGGATTCTCCATGCCGGAACAGGCGGAAGGAGATGCGGACGGCGACGAAACACCCCGCCTCTCCCTCTTCCTCGGGGAGAGCGCCACCTACCTGGGGGGGGCGGCCTACGTCTTCGCCGCCGTCACCACCATCGGCCCGGAACTGGAGAGACGGCTCGCCGCCTTCGAGGCCGAGGGGGATCTCCTCCGGGCCTACTTTCTCGACGCCGCAGGCGTGCTCGCCCTGGAAAGCGCCTCCGCCGCGCTGCGGCGCCTCGCCCGGGACTGCGCCGCCGGAGAGGGGCGCTCCCTTTCCCCAACCCTGCTCCCCGGCTCGGCGCCGGGATGGTCCGTGGAGGGGCAGGAGACGCTGCTCCGCCTCGCGGGAGGCGACCGTCTGGGCATCACCATCACCGAGGGAGCCATGCTCCGCCCTCTCATGTCGGGGTCGTTCCTCCTCGGCGTGGGGGACTTCGAGGGTAAAAAACATCCCGCCACGCTCTGCAGGGGATGCGCGCGCCACGAAACCTGCCTTTGGCGCCAGGTGGAGGGTGAAACGCCCGAACCGGCGGAAAGCGGCAGCGACGCCAGAGAGGAGAAGGCATGATGACGACGGGAAAAGAACTTGTGCTGCAGGCATTGCACTTCCAACCGGTAGAGCGCACCCCCTGGGTCCCCTTCACGGGGGTCCACTCGGCCCGGCTCCTCGAACAGGACGCAACGACCTATCTTCAAGATGCCTCCTCCATCGTGCGGGGGGTGACCCTCGCGGCAGAGCGTACTCTCGCCGACGGCGTCTGCGCCGTCTTCGACCTCCAGGTGGAGGCGGAGCTCCTGGGATGTCGCCTCAAGTGGTCCCCGAACAATCCTCCCGCCGTGGCCTCCCACGTGCTGGAGGAGGGAAAGGCGCTGGCGGACCTGCCCTCCCTCGCGAAGGACCGCGGGCGCATTCCCCTGTGCCTGGAGGCAACCCGGGAACTCGTCCGCACCGTCGGAGACCGACTCGCGGTCTTCTCCCTTCTCTGCGGTCCCTTCACGCTGGCGCTCCATCTGGCGGGGCAGTCCTTCCTCACGGATCTCATCGAAAAACCCGAGTATGCCCAGGAGATCCTCCGCTTCTGCAGCGACACGTCCTGCCGCCTCGCAGCGTGGTATCTCGAGACGGGATCGCCCGTGGTGGCCATCGTGGACCCCATGACGAGCCAGATCTCCCCCCGCCACTTCCGAAAGTTCGTTGCCCCCTGTCTGGAGCCGGTCATCGCCACCATCCGGGAGAAGGGCGGCATCGCCTCGCTTTTCTGCTGCGGCGACGCAACGAAGAATATCGAACTCATGATGCAGTGCGGTCCCCATTCCGTCGCCTTCGATGAACAGGTGGACCTGGCACTGGTGCGGGATCTGGCGAAGAAGCACCGCGTCAGCTTCGAGGGAAACATGCCCCTCACCACGACGCTGCTCTTCGGCTCCCCTCTCGAATGCGCCCGGGATGCGGCAGCGCGGCTCGACATCGGCGGCAAGGAAGGCTACATCCTCTCCCCCGGCTGCGACCTTCCCTTCCACACGCCCCTGTACAACCTGGAGGCTGTGGGGCGGTTCGTCCGTTTCGGCGAACTCCCCCAGGAGACGGCGGGGTTCATCTCCCTCGAACAGGCCCTGGCCGCCGCGGATGAGAGCGGAGAGGAGTTGCAGCCGGTGGAGATCGTCCCCGGAAGAGTCTTCATCGAGATCGTCACCCTCGATTCCGAGGGGTGCGCCCCCTGCCAGTACATGTGCGAGGCCGTGCGGAGCGTGGAAGAACACTACGGAAAGCGGCTCCTCTGGCGGGAGACGCTCATCAAGAGCCTCGCGGGCATCCGCCGCACCCAGAAGCTGGGAGTCTCCACCCTCCCCACGCTGCTCATGAACAACGAGATCGTCTTCGACAATCTCGTCCCCACCCGGGAGGAACTGATTCGGGAGATCGACCGCCGTCTTTCGGGACCCCTGGGAGAGCGCTGAACGAACCGGCTTCGCGCCCCCGCGTCAGGCGGCGTCCTTCTCGTAGGGAACGCCGTCCGTGGCGGGGGCCACCGCCTTTCCCACGAACCCCACGAGGATTGCAAGGGTGAGGATGAAGGGGATCATTGCCAGGAGCTGGGAGGGAACAGGCAGCAGACGCTGCATGTCCGCCCGCCCCATGAAGACCACCAGTCCCTGGGCCGCGCCGAAGAGCAGGCACGCCACCGCCGCTCCCTGGGGCTTCCACTTGCCGAAGATCATCGCCGCCAATGCGATGAATCCCTGTCCGCAGATGAGGGTGGCGCTGAAGCGGGACACCACGGCGACGCTCATGGCGGCCCCACCGAACCCCGCCAGCACGCCACCGGAGACGACCGCGAGGTACTTGAGGCGGTCCACGTCGATGCCCAGGGTGTCCGCCGCCCTCGGGTGCTCTCCCACGGCGCGGAGCCGCAGACCCAGACGAGTACGATAGAGCACGAACCAGAGAACTCCCACCAGGAAAAATCCCACGTAGACCGTGGCGTACTGATTGAGGACCATGTCCCAGAAACCGTTCTGGGGAAAAACGCCGTTCAGAGGACGTGAGATCTTGGCGTCCAGCGGAAGGGCAAGTGTCTGAGTGGCCCCGTCGAAGAGAAGCCGCGCGCAGAACAGGGAGATGCCGGGGCCGAGAAAGTTCAGGGCAATGCCCGAGACCACCTGGTTCGCCTTGAAGGTCACACAGGCCACGGCGTGAAGCAGGGCCAGAAGTCCTCCCGCGACCCCCGCGGCGAAGAAGCCCAACCACGCGTCCTGCAGGAAATAGCCCACCGCGGCTCCCACGAAGGCGCCGAAGGTCATCATCCCCTCCAGGCCGATGTTCACCACCCCCGCGTTTTCCGAGACAGTGCCCCCGAGCGCCGCATAAAGAAGCGGCGTGGCGTACATGAGGGTCGTTCCCAGGATGAAGGCGACGCTCTCAAGAAACATGCCCTCTCCCCTTCTCTCCGGCGCTCGCCGTCTCCGCTTCTGTCGTTGCTTCCGCGAGCGCTTCTTCCGTGTCTCTTTTCCGTTTCGTTTCCTGGCCGCCGGAAGCGCTCCCTCCTTCGTCGCCTTTCCTCCGCCTCCATCGTTCCGTGAGGAGAGGAACGCATCGCGGCATGGCCACGAAGAAGACGATGGCCCCCATGACGATGTTCACCACTTCCGTCGGAGCCCGAAGAGCAAATTGCAGCTTCGAGCCGCCGTACTTGAGAGCCCCGAAGAGAAATCCGCTGAGAACGCATCCCAAAGGCGTGTTGTTGCCGATGAGCGCCACGGCGATGCCGTCGAAGCCGAAGCCCTCCATGGCGGCGAGTTCCGCCGCCTGCCTCGTCCATCCCAGGACGTGAAACGCCCCGGCGGCCCCCGCGAGAGCTCCCGAAATCGCCATGGAACGGACGACGTTCCGCTTCACGTCGATCCCGCCGTACTCCGCGCAAGACGAGTTGAATCCCACGGCGCGCAGCTCGTACCCGAGGGTCGTCCGATTCAGAATCCACCAACACAGGAAAGCCAGCCCGAGGGCCAGAAAAATGCCCGCGTTGAAGGGCGTGCGGAGCACGTCGCTCCAGAGAGGATTCACCGCCCGCCAGGCGAGCCCCGCCTCGCTGGTCTCCCAGACACCGAGAATTTCGATGCGCGCCGAGTCCCGGACGAACTCCGTAGCGGTGGCGGCGGCACGCGTGATTCCCGGGCGCGTGACCACAAAGTTGTTCCCGTAGAGGGCGATCCAGTTGAGCATGATCGTGCCGATGACCTCGTTCACGCCCCAGCGGGCCTTGAGGAATCCCGCGAGGGCGCCCCAGAGCGCCGCCGCGATCATTCCGGCCCCGGCGGCGGCGACGGCGTGCACCAGCGGCGGCAGCTCCACAAAGGCCCCCGTCAGGGCCGCCGCCAGGGCGCCGAGGATGAACTGTCCCTCCGCGCCGATGTTGAAGAGCCCCGTGCGGAAGGCAAAAGCCACAGAAAGCCCTGTGAGAATCAGCGGCGTCGCGTAGATGACCGTATAGGCCATGTAGCTCGGCCTCGAAAAGATGCCCCGGAAGATCACCGAAAAGGCACGGAAGGGATCGTACCCCGCTGCGGCGAGAAAGAGCCCTCCCACGACGAATCCCATCGCCACCGAGAGGAGCGTCACTACGAGCGGCGACGCCCGGCGGCGCTCCTTTCCCGGAGAAGTCACCATGCGCATCGC
>DIMS01000048.1 GCA_002425685.1 Synergistaceae bacterium UBA5560
GGCTTGATCTCGAACTGCACGCCCCGCTCGGGGCTTTCGTACCCCGAGCCGTCTGCCCGGGCGAAGAGGCTGTAGTAGCGCACGCGCTCTGGCCACGAGGCGGTGTACTCCACGACGAGGTCGTTCCCCTCCAGGGCCACGTCCTCGAAGGTGTTCGCGTAGTAAAGGGAGGCGGTCAGGCCGGAGAGCGCGGCGGTCACGTCTCCGGAGGTGCCGCCAAGGTCCCCGGAAAGCGTCTCCTCAATGGCACGGAAAAGGGTGCTTCCCGAGTTGGTCAGGGCGTTTTCCACGGCCGTCACGTCCGGATCGTCCGTGATGGATCTGGGCTGGGGCTCCGCATCACCCGCGTACCCTGCGAAGGCCGTGGCGGACTTGTTCGGGCTGTTTCCGATCTCGCAATTGTTGTCGGCCGTGTACGGTCCCACGATCTGGTCCGGTGTGTTGTTCTTTACGGTGGTCTTGTCCTTGAGGGTGCAGTTCTCTCTGGTCGTGGAGTTGTAGATGCCGCCACCGGAGAGTTTCGCCTTGTTGCCGGTGATGGTGCATCCCTTCGCGGTCAGGGTTCCGTAGGAACTGTACTGTCCGGGGGTGATGTAGATGCCACCGCCCTTTCCGCCGGAGGTGTTGTTCGTGATGGAACATTTTTTCATCTCGAGCTTTCCGGAATTTCCGATGCCGCCACCGTCCCCGCCGGTGGTGTTCGACGCGACCGTGCACCCCTCCATTTTCAGCGTCCTGTCGAAGAAATTGTAAAGGGCACCGGAAGAGGCGGCCTTGTTGTTCTCGATCGTACAGTTCTTCATTGACAGCGTTCCCGAGTTGTATATACCTCCACCTTCGCCTGATGCCGCGTTGTTCCGGATCGTGCAGTCTTCCATTGCCAGAGAGTCGAAATTGATGATGCCCCCACCTTCGGCGGACGTGTTCTCCGAGACCGTGCACTTCTTCATTGTCAACGTCGCGGCGTTGAGAATGGCCCCGCCTTGCAGCGACGCGGTGTTTCCGGAAACGACGCATTCCTCCATTTTCAGAGTGCCATAGTTGAGCAATGCGCCACCATGAGACATTAGTTTTCCTCCGCCGGTGAGCGTGAGCTTCTTGAGCGTAACCTTGATGTCGTCCTGCTGGACGAGGAAAATGGTCGCGTTTCCGGTTTGCTTGATCGTCGCCGGTCCCTCGATCGTGACCGATTTTCTGAGAATCAGCCGGGAGGTGAGGTTGGAGCCGGCACACGAGAACTTGACCGTGTCTCCATCGCCCGCGTTGGCCAGGACGTACCGGAGCGCGCCCGCGTTTATCGAAGAATCCTCGGTGGTCGTCACCGTCCAGGTCTTCGCCTCTCCGGCGATGGCGCCGCCGAGGAGCAAGGTCGCCACCGTGACCCACAGAGCAAAGGACCGAAGCGTTTTTGCCGTTGTGTTCCACCATGCCGCGTTCATTCCTCGTCGCATTTCACATTACCTCCTGCCGGTTTCGAAAAATGTCGTCTTCCCTGTCGAGGGGGCGGTATTCCGCTCCGTGCTCCTTTCCGGAAATCGACGGACTCCGGAGGTGGAGCACCGCCATAATGGAAAACGCCCGGTGCTCGGACGACTGCCGCGATGTGGTTCCGTTCGGGTAGAGTATCCACCTTGACAGTGTGTGAGAGTCAAGAGGGAATCGCACCTGTGGCACGTAGGCGACTCTCGTGTGGGAATTCGGTCCGGAAGGCGTGGAAGAGGAATCTCCCGGGGCGATGCACGGACTTGTTCCGTTACGGTGTCACGGAGTTGTTCCTTGTGTAAAGACGCGGCCCCGGAGAAACATCTCCGAGGCCGCGTGGTTGTTTTCTTGCGCTAGTTTCTTTTTTTCGGCCGTGGGAGCGCGCACAGCGGCGCAAGCAGCAGCACAACAAAAGGAAGCGCGGATGCGGCTCCTCCGACAGCCCCCACGTTGCATCCGCCGGAGCCACCCGAGTCAGGCGCCCTTGTCGCGGCGGCGCGAACCGAGCAGACCCGGAAGGTCACCACGCCGGGAGCAGGATTCAGGTCGTAGGAGGCGTTGTCGGTCACCACGTTGCGCCAGGTCATGAGCCCTTCGCCCTTCTCGTAGAAGTCCGGAGGCGTCACGCCCTCGGGAAGGCTCTGCCCGGGCTTGATCTCGAACTGCACGCCCCGCTCGGGCAGTTCGTACCCGGAGCCGTCGGCCCGGGCGAAGAGGCTGTAGTAGCGCACGCGCTCGGGCCACGAGGCGGTGTACTCCACGGTGAGGTCGTTCTCCTCCAGGGCCACGTCCTCGAAGGTGTTGGCGTAGTAGAGGGAGGCGGTGATTCCCGCAAGCGCTGCCGTCACGCTTCCCGGTGTACCGTTCAGATCTCCCGAGAGGGCTGCCTCCACGGTGGCGAAGAGGTCGCTTCCCGAATCGGCCAGGGCGTTCTCCACGGTCGTCACGTCCGGATCGTCCGCAATGGAACGAGGCTGGGGCTCCACGTCCCCGGCAAAACCCGCAAAGGCCGTGGCGCTCTTGTTGGGGGCGGAGCCGATGGTGCAGGTACTGTCCGCCGTGCAGGTGCCGGATCCGTTTATCTGGTCGGGCTTGTTGTCGTAGACGGCGCACCCGTTCACCAGTGTGGTGGTGGCGAAGAGGTTCGTGTAGATGCCGCCGCCCGAAGAAGGTTTACTCTCGTTGTTTTTTACGGTGCAGCCCGACATGTAGAGAGTCTCGCCGTTGAAGATGCCGCCTCCGATGTTGTCTTTCGTGAAATTGTTCTCCACGACGCAGTCGTACATCTTCAGGTTCGGTGTCGAAGAGGCGCTCGCCTCGTTGTTGATGCCAGCACCTTTTCTCGGGTAGACGGCGGTGTTGTCCGCAATCCGGCAGTTCCGCATGGTCAGGTTCTTCACGTTGTAGACGCCGCCTCCGGTGGTGTTTCCCGAAACGGTGCATCTGTTCATGACGGTGTCGTCACCGTAGTTGAACATCCCCGCCCCGTTGTTGTTGATGTTTCCCCCCGTGATGGTCAGGTCGTTGAGCGTGCAGCTTTTCGTCAGGTAGAGTACCCGTTGGCTCGTTCCGGTCTGGCGGATGGTCGCCGGGCCGTTGATGGTGAGGCTCTTGTCGAGAAAGAGGTATGAGGTCAATGTCACCGTCGTGATGCCGCTCGCGAAGTGGATCGTGTCGCCGTCGGCGGCGCTTGCCACCACATTGCGGAGCGTGCCTCCGACCCCGTCGTCGGCGCCGCTCGTCACCGTCCATGTCGCCGCCTCTCCCGATCCGGAGAGGAGGAAGAGCATGACCAGGACGAGCGCCATCCCCGTCGTGCGGTGCCATTCTCGTCGTTTCCGCGCCTTCGCTTCGTCGTGCATCGTTCCGTCGCCCCTTTCGTTTCTATCCTGCCGGTTGTTTACGCCCTTGGTTTCACCCGGGTACGCTGTTTTTCCGGCCAAGTATCCACCTTGACACCGTGTGAGAGTCAAGGGGCAAAAATGTCGGTTGCAGGGGCAACCCGATTCGGGATGACGGTAAACCTGTCCGAAGCCGCTGCTCTTCCCGGCAGGGGCGTGGCGGAGGTCAGCCGGTGTTCCCGGATGCCTGCGGGATTTCAGGGATCAGACGGTCTGCCTGCGGACGAGTTCGGTGAAGAGGCCTCCCCGACCGAAAAGCTCCCCGTAGGTGCCCTCCTCGACGAGTTGCCCGTCGTCGAGGACGAGGATCCGGTCGGCTCCGATGATCGTGGAGAGCCGATGGGCGACCACGATGCGGGTGGCGGGAATGTTTTCCAGGCTGCGGCTGATGAGTGCCTGAGTTCGGTTGTCCAGCGCGCTGGTAGCCTCGTCGAAGAGGAGGATCCCCGGCCTTCCCGCAATGGCCCGGGCGATGAGAAGACGCTGCTTCTGTCCCCCCGAGATGGTGTTGGCGCCCTCGGTGATGACCGTGTGGATGCCCATGGGCATGGCGGCCAGATCCTCCTCCATGCCCGCGAGCCGGAGGGCCTCCTCGACCTGTTCCGTCGAGAAGGGGCGGGAGCAGCGCACGTTGGAAAGAATGTCCCCGGGGAGCAGGCCGCCCCCCTGGAGCACCACGCCGATCTGGGAGCGGAATTTCTTCAGGTCCAGCTCGGCCAGATCCTTGCTGTCGAAGAAGACGCTTCCAGACTCGGGCTGGTCGAAGCCGAGGAGGAGCCGGATGAGGGTCGACTTGCCCGCCCCGGAGGGGCCGACCACGGCAACGAACTCGCCGGGTTCGATGTGGAAGCTGAGGTCTTTCAGAACCGCAGGGCCGTCGCTGCGGTAGCGGAACGTCACCCGGTCGAAGTCGATGCGCCCCGCAAGTCGTCCCGGGTCCGCCCTGAGTTCTCCCGTCTCGGGCTCGGCCTCCAGAATGGGGGCGAGGTTCTCCGCCAGGGGGAGCACGTTCAGGGTCGTCGTCACGGAGGTGACGATCTGGAAAAAAGCCGTCTGGAGCGAGCCGAAGGCGGACCAGAAGGCCATGAAGCGCCCGGTTTCGTAGGAGCCGTCGGTGGCGCTCCAGCGGATGAGGACGTAGAGAATGGCCATGGAGGTGACCAAGGGGAAGAGGGCCACCGCAGTGTTGAGTCCGTTCTCCAATTTCCGGGCCGCGCTGTTCAGAGTTCGCTGACTTCCGAAGAGTTCTGTCCAGCGGGAGAAGGAGCGGTCCTCCGCTCCGGCGACCCGAATCTTTGCCATGCCCGTGAGGATCTGGAAGGTGAGGGCGGACAGGCGGTTCTGGAAGCCCGTCATCTTTCGCTGGAACCGGAGCTGGAACAGGTTCACCACAATCATGAGGATCCCCAGCACGAGGAGGCATCCCGCCCCTGAAAGCCCGAGCCTCCAGTCGTACCAGAGGGACTGCCCGAGGAAGAAGACGAGAAAGACACTCTGGGTGAGCACGGTCTTCACCGCCATGGAAGCGGTGTTCCGAAGAAAGAAGAGTCCGAAGGCGCGATTCCCCAGATCGCCGGAGGTGGTCTTCCGGAAGAACGTCACGGGGAGGCGCAGGATGCGGTCCCAGAGTCCCACGGAGACGTCGTAGTCCAGCACCGTCTCGGCCCGGAGAAGGGCCGTTCCCTGGGCGAAGCGCAGCAGAGCGGAGGAGAAGGCCACGGAGAGGAGGATGGCGAAGAACTGGAGCATGCGTCCCCGCTCCGCCTGGGGAATGACCTCGCTGAAGACGAGCCCGTTGATCTCCGGAGGAATGAGCCCCAGCAGGGCGAGGGCCACGGCCAGCGCGAAGGTGAAGGAGAGGTCCCTTCGGGAGTTGCGCAGCCCGAACTTCAGAAGGTCCGTTCCCTTCAGGGACGAGGAGGGAAGGGGTCGGTAGAGGTGGAAGGCTTCCGGCGCAAGAGCGGCGGCCTCCGTCTCGGTGACGGGGCGTTCTCCCTCGTCGTCCGAGATGCGGTAGCTCCCCCGCCCCGTGGGGAGGAGTGCCACGGGGGTCTTTCCCCGGAAGGCCACGAGAGGTGCGCCGTCGGAGAGCCACCAGGGACCGGCGAGGGTGACGCTGCGAAGCCGCAGGTTCGCCCCCCGGGCCAGGTCGGCCAGGGACTCCTCCCCCTTCGCCTCCTCGGAGCGGGCGAGTTCGAGGCCGAGCGCGGCGGTGGCGGCGGCGCAGGCCCGCCGGAGGGGGGACTCCTCCCGGAGGATCGCCTGCCTTCCCCGCCTTCTGCTCAGGGCCGAGGCGAGCGATTCGAGCCCGGCCGCCAGGGACACTTCGTTTGACCGCTGCATCTGCCGGAGGGCTCCCATGTCGTCGGCGGCGCGGAGCAGGGCGTTCATGGAGAGGGAGGAGAGGACGGTCTCGCAGAAGCGGTCCAGGGCGCTCTCCAGCTCTTTGGACCGGAGCATGTCCTCCGTGGTGCGGCCCGTCACGGTGCACGCACCAAGCGGAACGATCCAGCACCTGGAGGGAACGGCGAAGAAGCCCGTCTCGGGGGTCAGATCCTCCGTTCCCGCGTAGAGCGCCCGTCCCGCCTCGAGCTTCGCCCAGAGCAGGTTCTCCGCTCCGGCGGGGCGGTCCGTCTGGAGTTCGAGGGTTCCCACGGCCAGTTTCTGGCGGATCCGCGGCTGGGGGACGATGTCCTTGACGATACCCTCTCCGAGCCCGTTCAGAAAATGGTTCACCAGAGAAGCCACCAGGGCGCTCTCGGCGTGGCCGGTCCGGTCCAACAGGGAGGAGCGGGGGAGGCGGAGCACTTTCGTTCCGGGAATGCCGCTGGCCAGAAGTCCCATGCCGTCGGCGAAGAAGCCTGCCTCCACACCGAAAAGGGCGTTGCCCTCGTTCACGGTGAAGAGATGATCCCGGCCTCCCGTCTGTTCCTCTCCCTTTCGGGCGGCGAGGTACACGTCAAGCTGTCCCTCCAGCACGCACCAGGCGGTCTCGGGACCGTCGAGGAAAAAGGGAGTCTTTCCGGTGATCTCCAGGATCGTTCCCTGGGAGAGAAGTGCGTCGAAAAGTGGATTCATCGTGGTCTCCCCTCGCTCCGACGGATGGTGAAACGGTTCCGGTCAGTTCTCGATGAGGTCCGCATAGCGGCCGCCCAGCGCCATCAGTTTTTCGTGGGTACCCCGCTCCACGACCTTTCCCTGGTGGAGCACGAGGATTTCGTCGCAGTCCCGGATGGTGGAGAGGCGGTGCGCCACGATGAGACAGGTGCATCCCCGACGCCGAAGCGCCCGGTCGATGGCCTCTTCCGTGGGAGGATCCAGGGCGCTGGTGGCCTCGTCGAGGACGAGGAGGGAGGGGCGGCGCACCAGGGCTCTTGCGATTTCCAGGCGCTGCCGCTGTCCGCCGCTGAAATTGCGGCCGTTCTCCTCGACCTGGGCCTCGTAGCCGCCGTTTCGGGTCGCCACGTCCCGGTGGATGACCGCGTCCCGGCAGGCCTCGACCACCTGTTCCATGGGGACCGTGTTGTCCCAGAGAGTGAGATTGTCCCGAACCGTTCCCTCGTAGAGAGAAATCTCCTGGTCGACGAAGGCGAAGGATGTCACCAGCTGCTCCTTGGGAATCTCCGCGAGGGGGCGCCCGTCCAGGAGTACCTCTCCGGACCAGGGTTCGAAAAGGCCGCAGACGAGTCGGGCCACGGTGGACTTTCCCGACCCGGAGCCTCCCACCAGGGCCACCCGGGATCCGGGGACCAGCGTGAGGGAGAACTCCTCAATGAGAGGAGGCGCCAGAAGGGAGTAGCCGAAGGAGACCTGCCGCAGCTCCAGGCGTCCCGAAAGGCGAACCTGTCCCTGCCCCGCCAGTGCTCCCGTCTTCAGGGTCGGCCTCGGAGCCATGGGAGGATAGCGCAGCACATCGTCGAGGCG
Source organism: Synergistaceae bacterium UBA5560 (assembly GCA_002425685.1). GTDB lineage: Bacteria > Synergistota > Synergistia > Synergistales > Aminiphilaceae > Aminiphilus. The sequence goes on from DIMS01000048.1 coordinate 7,308, forward strand.
GTTGATGTTCCCCTGGGCGCTCTGAAAGGAACTCCAGAGGTTGACCAGCTCCGTCACGGGGTTGAGGGTCTGGTTCATGAGCGTCTGCAGCGCGAGCAGCATGCCCATGGTGATCGCTCCGTTCATGACCCGCAGCCCTCCCATGCAGAGCACCGTCGCCGCCGCGAGGGCGGTGAGCAGGGGCAGGACCGGCTCGATGCGGACCGAGAAGAGCGCCAGGGAGGTGCGGGCCTCGGACACCTTGGTCAGAAAGCCCGCCAGCCGGGCGAACTGGTCGTCCTCGCCGCCGAAGGACTTGATGGTCTCGATGACGTTGAGGCCTCCCAGGGCCGTGCCGGCGAACTTGCCCATCTCGCCCGTGAGGCGCTCGTTCAGATCGGACCGCCTGCGGTTCACCGAGACGAGAAGCAGCAGGCTCACTGCCACCGCCCCCAGGGCGACCGCGGCAAGGGGCGGATCGTAGAGGGTGATCATGACGCAGTAGAAGACGACCATGAGACATTGGAGGACCGTCGTCGCCAGTTGTCGGGAGAGGAGCTGGGCCACTTGGTCGTTGAGCTGCACCCGCTGTCCGATTTCTCCGGCGTAGCGCTGGAGGAAGAAGCGGTAGGGGAGTCGCAGCAGGTGGTTCACGAAGGTGGCGGAGTCCCGCACGGCCATGGCGATCTCCTGGCGGAGGAGCACCGACCCCTGGAGCCAGGAGAGGACGCCCTTGAGCAGAGCGATGCAGGCCATGAGGGTCAGCAGCGGACGGAACCATTCGAATCGCCCTTCCACGAGGAGCTTGTCCACGAAGATCTGCTGGAAGGCGGGTTCCATCAGTCCGGGAATCACCAGGGCAAGGCCCGCGAGAACCGCGAAGACCAGTGCCGCCCTGGCGCCGCTCAGGCGTTTCCGGAGCGCCGCCCAGGGGCTGCGGGACCGTCCCTCGGGGTGGAAGTCCGGCCCGGGCGTGACGGAGAGAGCCACGCCCGTGAAGGCCCGGTCCAGGGTGTCCCTGTCCACCACCCGGGGGCCCGACGCGGGATCGTTGAGGTAGACCTTGTCACCCCGGATCCCTTCAAGGACCAGAAAATGATTGAAATTCCAGAAGAGGATAATCGGCAGGGGAAGGTCGCCGAGCCTGTCCGGTTCCTTGCGGAATCCCTTGGCGATCATGCCGTGGGCACGGGCGGCCTTGAGGACGTTGGTGGCCCTGCTGCCGTCACGGCTGACGCCGCACTCTTCCCGGAGCGTCTCCAGCGGCAGGTGCAGGCCGTAATATCCCAGCACGATGCCGAGCGCGGCGGCGCCGCACTCGGTGGCCTCCATCTGGATCATCGTGGGGGTCGCGATGCGCCGGTTTCTCCAGGGCGTTTTCATGGGCGCGCGCTCAGGCATCGGATTTTCTCCCGTCGCCTTCCTCTCCCACACCGAGGAAGAATTTCTTCAGAAAAGGGAGCACCAGCGTCACCGGTGCCTGGCGGTGCACCACCACGGTGGTGGTGCAGAGGGTGCCGCTCTGGAGGGTCACCGGCGGTCCGTCGCCGGAGGACCAGACATAGCCACTCTCGGTCTTGTCCGAGAGTTCGAGAGTCACCGTCACCGTGATGGGTGCTCCTCCCTGGGAGAGGGTCTGTACGAGCTGGTCGTTGCCGAGGACTCGCATCATGCCTTTCACCGAGGCGGGAAAGCGGGAGACCTGAACGACCCGTCCCCGGAGAACGCCGAACTCCTCCTGCTTCACCACCGAGGGAGAGACCTGGGCCTCCATGCCGGAGAGAATCTTCTTGCCGTGCTGAGGTTGGACGTAAACCTGGACGTACAGCGGTTCCCGCTCGTCCCCTTCCTTCTCCACGGAGAGGAGAGCCTCTCCCGCGGCGATGACCTGCCCCTCGGTCTTGAAGATCTCCAGCACCCGTCCCTCCGCGGGACTGCGGACCGATGTCTCAAGGTCAAACCGCTCCTGCAGTGCGGCGAGCTGTTTCTCCGCGGCGAGAAGACGCATGTTGATATCGATCTTCGACCGCTCGATCTGGGAGGTGGAGTCCGCGGCGGTCATGGGAAGACGGGCCAGCTCCTCGTTGAAGGAGAGGATCTCCTGGAGTGCGGCGTTGTACTTGTCCTTCACGTCCAGATACTGGCTGCGGGTGATGTACTTCTTCTGGTACAGAGCGTCGTAGCGGTCGAGCTGCTCCCGGAGCGCCTCGGCCCGGTCCCGGGCGGTGGCGAGGGACGCCCGCAGGGCCTGTCTCCGGCGCGTCAGATACTCCGCCTCAAGGGATTTCTTGTCGGCTCCCATGGCGGAGTCCAGATCCCGCTCGGTGCGGAGGATCTCCAGCTTGCCCTGCAGCTCCGCGATCTGGTTCCGCAGTTCCGGTTGAGCCAGCCGGGCGATGATCTGTCCCTCTTCGACGGCGTCGTCCACATCCACGAGGATGGCTTCGAGTCGTCCCGCTCCCGGGGACGGTGCCTCCTCAAGGGCGCCGCGGCGCAGCAGGATGCCCTGACCCGTCACCTTGGTCGCCACACTTCCGTAGAACCCCCAGCCCACGAGAGATCCCAGCAGGAGAACGACGGCGGCGAGGGCGAACCATGTTCCGGGACGGACGACCTGAAAGACCATGTCCAGTTGTTCGGGAGAGGAGAGGCGATCCAGGGCCGATTGCCGGAAGATTTGTTTTTTCATCGTTGGATGCTCCTTCACGCTGGTGTCGATTCAGAACTGGAGCTAGAATGAGTCTACTCCAAAACCGGACTGCCGAGGAGGAACGATATGCGACGCCTTTCTCTTTGCCTCATGCTCTTCGCATTTTTTGCGATGTTCCCGCTTTCGCCCGGAAATGCATCCCCCCTGCCGCTCTCTGAGGAGGCCTATCTGGAACTCGTCCGGGAACGCAACGGCGATCTCGGGGCCCTTCGCAAGGAAGTGGAGGCACAGCTCTTTTCCATCCGTGCCGACGTTGCCTCCCAGCGGGCATCCCTGGGCCTTGTCGCCGAAGAGGACCGCTGGCTCCAGCACGACCGGGGGGACCGGTATCTGGACCTGACGGTCACCCAGCGCATCGACCTGGCAGGGCGCTACGGCCTCCAGGAGCGGGACCTTCTGCTCGGCCTGGATCTCCTCAAAAGCCGCTACGCCGACTCGGTGAACGAGCTTCTCGCCCGGGCCGATTCGGCTTACCGTCAGGCTGTCATGGCCGCGCTCAACCGTGAGACGGCGGAGCGGATCCTGGAACAGCGCCGCGAATCCCTGCAGGTCACGCAGGAGAAGTTCGACAAGGAGCTGGTGCCCATTCTCGATCTCCTGCGGGCAAGGTCCCAAGTGGACGAGGGGGAGGCCCTCGTCCTGCAGGCGGACCAGACCTACGAACAGCAGCTCATCGAGATGCGTACCCTCGCGGGAGGAACGCCCGTCGTGCCGGCGGTCGAAGTCCCCGCCGCGGCGCGCCTGGTGCTCTCCGTCGACCTGGACGGCGCCTGGGAACGGCGTCCCGACGTGGCAGGACTTCGTTTCTCCCGGGAGCGCACGGTGGTGCAGCGTTCCCTCGCCGCAAAGGGGCTTGCCCCGTTTCTGGATCTCTCCGTGGGCTGGCGTCTCGGCGAGGACTACCGCTCCATCTACATGGAGGACAACCAGGGCGAGCTGCTCGCCAAGGCGGTGCTTTCCATTCCTCTCGCCGATGGAAAGAAGACGGCCAACGCTACCAGGGCGGCGGCGCTCCTGATCGAGAAGGCCGACCGGGAGCTGGAGGCCCGGCGCGACAGCCTGGCGAAGGAAGTGGCGCTCGTCCGGGAGCGCTGGGACCGTGCTCTGGAGATGGAGCAACTCCGCCGCCGTCAGATGGAAAGAGCGGCGGAGGAGCTTGAGATCGCCGAGATGATGTACCGCGAGGGACTCGCCTCGCAGCTCGACCTGATCAGCGCCCAGGAGACGGACCAGCGGAGCCGGACGGACCACTTGTCGGCTCTTCAGGAACTGTGGCTGGTCCTCGCCGAGGCGGATCGCGTCATGGGGCGCTACTCCTCGGCGGTCTCGCGGTGAGACTGTCCCGGCGTAGGTCGCGTCACGCCGCGGCGGCGAGAGCGGCCAGCGCGATGAGACCCATTCCTCCGCCGATGGCAACACCGATAGCTATCGAGTTGCCATCAAGTCCTCCGACGACGGCTTCCAGCTCCTCATCGGAAATGCCAGGATTCTTCTCGAAGATGACCTTTTGTATCTCCGCTTTGGTGAAGTCGTAGCCAAGCTCTCCCTTCACGTAGTTCTCGACCTGAGCCGGGGTCTCCAGTTCCCTGAGCCGCTCCGCCAGTGCTGGCTCCTTCTCCAGCCGCTCGTAGAACGCTATCGCCGCTTCTCTGGACACGGTGCTCCCTCCCCTGTTGTGTCGTTGTGTGTGCACTTCGCGGAGATTTTGCCTTCCACGTCACGCTGCGGCGATGGCGGCGTACCCTGCGGCATAGACCAGGCACATCATGAGAAACGCCCCGACGCATCCTCCCGTGACCGCCTCCAGCTCCTCGTCGGTCATCTCGGGGTTGCGCTCGAAGACGACCTGCTGTATTTCCCCTCTGGTGAAGTCGTAGCCAAGTTCACCTTTCACAAATCTCTCGATGTTCTCCGGAGTCTGCAGCGCCTTGATGCGCTCCATCAGGTCCCTGTCGCCTTCGAGCCGCTCGTAGAACGCTACTGCCGCTTCTCTGGACATGGTGCTCCCTCCTCTGTTGTGTCGTTGTGTGTGCACTTCGCGGAGATTTTGCCTTCCACGTCACGCTGCGGTGGCTGCCGCCAGCGTCGTGCTCGCGATGATGACGGCGCCGGTGGTGCCACCGACGACGGACTCCAGATCCACCTCGGAGAGCTGAGGATTTCGTTCGGAAATTGCTTTTTGCATTTCCTCCCGAGTGAAATCGTAACCAAGTTCTTCTTTTACGTATCGCCGAATTGCCTCCCGGGTTCCGAGTTCCCTGATCTTTTCCATCAGGTCCTTGTCGCCTTCGAGCCGCTCGTAGAACGCTACTGCCGCTTCTCTGGACATGTTCGACACCCTCCTCGTGAATTTTTCGGGCTTCTTCGTGTGCTTTCAGGGACGGTGAAGGGCCGCTCCGTCCGGAAAAAATCACGCATTTGCCTCCAGAAACGTTCCGGCGCAGAAAAAGCGCCAGCGCGCTTCCGGAGACATCTTTTCCACCGCCCCGGGAGCGACCGTCAGGTCTCCCAGTGCGGTGGTCTCCAGCAGGCGGGAGAGTTCCGCACGGAAGTCGGGCATTCCCGGGCTGTTGTGCCAGAAACCGGTCTTTCGGGTCTGGAGGCGCACCGATTCGGGCACCTCCGGAAAGAGCCGCCGCAGCGGATATTTGAGCAGCCCCTCTCCGTAGAGAAAATCCAGGCGGAGCCGGGAGACCAGGTCCACGATCCCGTCCGCGAGAAGGGGGGAACGTCCTTCGAGGCCGAAATGGTTCGCCAGGCGGTGGTCGTAATGCAGGAGATAGCGCAGGCTCCTGCCGGTGAGGCCGTGGCGCCGCAGCGCATCCCAGTCGTCGAGATCGGCGGCGAAGAAGCGCACGCCCTCCCGCGTGGCCGCCTCTTCCCGGGAGAGCCCGAGGGCGGCGCAGCCTCCTCCGTCGTTCAGGTTGACCCAGCTCGCGGTGCGGGTGAAGTTGCGCCGGGTGAGGCGCAGTTCCATCGGGCCGAAGGGGGGACTTGCCTCGTGGAGTGCCTCCAGACGGGAGGCGGTCTCGGGATCGCGCTCCCGGAGTTTTTTCATGGCCAGAGGAAAATGCCAGGGGTATCCGCAGAAGAGTTCGTCCCCTCCCTGGCCACTGAGGACGATCCGGGCTCCCGCTCCGGCGATGGCGGAAAGAAGCCGGAACTGCGGCAACGGCCCGCCGGGAATGTGGATCGGAATCTCCAGCACCCGGAGCATTTCCCGCAGTTCTTCCAGAGTGGTCGTTTCCTTCGGCTCGAAGAGAACGGGGGGCACGCCGAGGGCGGCGGCGGTCTCCAGGGCCAGTTCACGGTCCCTCGCGCCGGGCGCGCCGTAGACGAAACAGAGGGGGCGGCCTCGCCCGGCCCAGGCGGCGGCGACGGACGAGGAGTCCAGTCCGCCGCTGAGGCAGAGGGCGGCGTCCTCGAGCTCCTCTCCGAGCGCCTCCGCGAGCCGCTCCCGAAGCAGAGGAAGCATCTCCTCTCCCAGTTCCTCCGTGGCGTCGGGGAGGGGCTCTCGCTCCTCGACGGAAGTCTTTCCCTTCGAGACATGCAGGTCATGGCCGGGCGGGACCTCGAAGACGCCCTCAAAGAAGGTCGTTCCTCCGGGAAAGACCACTGCTCCCACGGAGAGGAAGTCGATCAGGGCCTCTCGCCTCGGGCGTTTCGGAACGAGTCCCGTGGCGAAGAGATCCTCGTAGGTCTTTCCGAGGACGACGCCGCCGCAGATGGGCGCGTAGAGCAGCGGTTCGATACCCAGCCTGTCCCGGGAGAAGCGGGCCTCTCCGCCGTGAAGGATCATGGCTTTTTCTCGAGGCCGGCTCATCGGAGAAACCGGCCTTTTCTTTCCCGGGTCCCGCAGACGATGACCAGGGGCAGCAGAAGCAACGTCGCCGCGGGGCCAAAACCCACGGCGCATCCGCCGCCTTTTTCTCCGGGAGTGGGTGTCACGGTGGTTTCCGCGTCGATCAGGAGGACGCCGAAGAGGGCTTCGAGCGTCTTGGCGGTGACGAAGCCGTTGACGGTACTGTCCATGTCGAAGGGGCCCCCGTCCTCGAAGACGCTCTCCACGAAGAGAGTAGTGTCGTCGCGGCGGTGTCGCGACGGTGTTCCTTCCGCCTCGTCGCTCCAGGCGAGGGACCAGCCGTTTTCCTCACGGTTCCACGCGAGGAGCAGCCAGCAGTAGAAGACGCCGTCCTCCAGGGCGAATTCCGATTCCAGCCCGATGGTCAGCACGCCTCCCGGTGTCCTGTAGGTGACGCTTTCCGCGTTGTCCACGGCCAGAACGGCGAAAGAGGATTCCGCGTCATCGCCGAAAACTTCGTAGAACGTTTCGAAATCCATGCCCACGTCCGAGGGGTTCGGCTTGCCGAGAGGGGGCAGCTCCTCCTGCGGCACGGGCGTGGGGTCGCCCTCGGGAGTGCCGCCCGTGACGTCCGTGGAGGGGGTCGCCACATCCTCTTCCGGCAGGGGCATGTTCGTCGGCGTGGGCATTCCGGTGGACACCGAGGCGGTCATGGTGGTCCCGGAGGAGGAGATGCCCGAGACGGAGATGCCGCTTTTGCTTCCGTCGTAGAGGAGTGCGTTCGGCGTGCTCGTGTCGGAGAAGGTTCCGTCCCCGACGTAGTCGGGGTTGTTTTTGTACCACAGGGTCCGGCACGATCCCTCGTCGTTCTTGCTCTTCATGATGTGGGGGCCGTTCGCCTCCATGGGCACGAGACCCTGGTGCTTCCCCTTCACGAAGGCGTTGAAGTTGTTTTCGGTCAGGGAGCCCACTTCCTCGTCCACGTGCAGGAGCAACAAGCCGCCGCACTCGGAGAAGGGTTTGAACGCCGCCAGTCCCGCGTCCCATCCCGTGGGGTAGCGGACCTCCGCCAGAAAGTACTCGCTTTTGCGATGCCCGGGCTTCTGGAGTTTCACCGCCCGGATGCGGCCGTTTCCGGGAACGCCGAAGGTGACCGTCTCCTCCGAAGGGGAGGCGGGAGACTCCCAGCCCAGGAAGAACCGCGACCAGGCGTCGAGGTTTACCGGCGTGGTGCAGGGGGATTCCTTCTCCTTTGCGCCGTACATGCCGCCGGCCATGACGGAGAAGCCCCCTATCCCCGCATTGGCGTTGTTGATGTCGTACAGATCGGGAAGCCCGCAGAGCTGGTGGCCGAGTTCGTGCACGGACACGCCGATGGGCATCCGCTCTCCTTTTTTGTACAGCTCGCCGTTGAGTGCCCAGTTCGTCAGAATCTTTCCACCGGCGCGGACGATGTGCGCCTCGCCGCTGTCGCTCCAGGAACTCCAGGCGTGGGCGCCCACCGCAGGGGAGAGGTCCATGCCCGACTCGAAGCCGCCGACGATGAGGTAGACGCAGAGTTCGTTCGGAGAAATTCTGCCGTCCCCGTTCGTGTCGAAGGAGGCGAAATCGATTCCTTTGGCGGCGGCTTTCTTCACGACGCTCGACACGAAGGCCGTCTCGTTTCTGTGCTGGGTGGTGTTGTCTCCCTCGTCGATGAATCCCTCGGGGTGATTGCCGTCGTTCGCGTCGTTCGCGTCGAGGGTCACCGAGACGACGCTTTTGCCGCCCCTGGCGGAGACGACGTCCAGCTTGCCGTAGGACTGGTCCTTGTAGTAGCGTGCGACAGAACCGGAGGCTCCGAAGAAGGCCTCCTCCCAGTCGGATTCTTTGGTGGAAAGATTTCTGTCCTGAAACGCCACGAGAACAACCAGAACTTTCCTCGTTCCCGAAACGGGAGTCTGAGGCCATCCCGTCCGGGCCGCCCTGTCGCGGAAGCGGGGCGATTCGTCTCGTTTCGGAAGAAGGTGCGGCTCCACCCCGGAAGGAGGAACCGCGTCGTCGCGGTAGACGAGGCCGGAGGGAGCGAGTACATCTCTCGACAGCACCGCGAATTCCCAGAACTTCGTCTCGGAGTTCTTGACCAGTGTGTATCCCTGGGGCGATTCCACCCAGCGGAGAAACTCGTCGCCCCGGTTGTAGACGGTGATCTCATCCCCGTCGGGTTGGGTGAAGACCACGGGGAAGGGGCTTGCCGGGGCGCCCCAGGCGATTCCGGTGAGGAGCAGAGTGAGGGACACCGCAAACAATGAAAGAAGGCCGCCTGGTACGTTTCGTCTCTTCATGGGGAACCACCCTCCGGTGAAATGGGCTTCGTCACGTCTTTTCCGTTCTGCCCGGGACGTTCGGCGAAAGTCGCCCCTCGTTTCAGTGGACAAGGCGCCCTCCTCCGAACGTCCCGGGGGAGGGCGCGTCTTTCATAGAGACGTGTTTTCGTCCCGGACTCCCGTGGCGGCGCTCATGGTCCTTTCCAGAAGAAGCCGCGTCGTCCGGGAGGCGAGGAGTTCGTCGAGCAGGTCCGGAATCTCCATTCCCGTCTCGGGGAGCACGTCCGGGACCAGCGCTCCGTGCCAGGGAATCCCCTCGGCGCGGAGATGGTCCCGGACGAGGTGCATGAAGGAGGTGGAGAAGGCTTTCCGGCGCTCTTCCCGAAGAAGATCCTCGTTTTCCCGGAGCAGCGCCTCCCGTCGGGCGGCCTTGCCCTTCCATTCCGCGTAGCCGCCCCGGAGTTTCAGCTCGTCCAGGATGGCGCCGGTGTTCTTGGCGTGAATCCGTCCCTGCATGAACCAGCGATGGAGCCGGTGGAGCAGCGCCTCGTCCCCCAGGAGACGCGAGAATTCCTCCTCGTCGAGATCGTTCTCGGTCATCCACCGGGAGAGATCCTCGTCGCTCTTGAGGCCGAAACGCCGCCGGAGACGGCGCCGCTCGCGGTCAATTTCCTCTTCCGTGGGGGAAAGGTCCCAGAGGGACGCGAGCAGAAGGCTCAGTTTTCGGTTCAGCGCCCGCCCGTTCAGATCGTCCGCCTCGGGATGGGCGAAGGTGACCAGATCGCCGATACAGCGCTGACGCAGGGGGCCGGTCGCGGAAGAGACGGGACGGTCCCGCTGGTCGAGAGACTTGAAGAGGGAGGAAATTCCTTTCGATGGTCCGGCGGGGGCTTTCCTCCGTTCGTCGGCCTTCGCCCCGGCGGCGAGTTCCTCAAGGCGGAGCAGAAGTGCTTCCGCGTCGGATCGGACGGGATCCGGGGCCTGGGGAAGCCAGCCCCGGAAGGTGTCGAGTTCCTCCGCGGAAAGCCCCGCCTTTCGCCCCGCCTCCAGCAGGGCCTCCCAGGTGCGCTCGCGCCAGTAGAGAGCTTCCGCCAGCGTCGTCAAAAGCCCGGCGCTCTCTCCGGAGAGGAGGCCCCCCTCCCGTGCGGCGGCGAGGGCGTCCCGCATGGTCACCAGGGGCAGGGAGAGGTGCCGTATTCCCTCGGGTGTGACCTCCCAGTCGCAGAGGACTTCGTCGTCCCGCTCCAGCTCTCCCGACGCCACGCGGCGGAAGATGTCGCCCACGCCTTCCATGCCCTGCGGGGTGAGCTCGGCGGCCCGGTGTGCCCCCACGGCGGCGGCGCCAACCACGGGGATCCCCCTGTCCAGGGCGGTCAAAATCTCCTTGTGCCACGTGGGAAGCGCCCGGAAGGGAAGTTCGCAGTCCAGAAGACCCACCGCGTCCGGGCGGAGTTCCCGGAGGACCCTGAGCAGGTCTCCGAGGGATGCGGGAGGAAGAACGGTGACGTTTCTTCCGGAGAGGTCGATCCCTTCGAGGGAGGGACCTCCGAAGACCACGGCTACCACGAGAACCCCTCCTTCCGGAAGAGGGGGCTTCCCTCTCCGAGCCCGTGCCGGATTGCGGCGAGTCCCCGCGTGCCGGGCTGATAATAGGGAAAGATGTAGCCTTCCGCGCCGGGAACGATGACCTTGACGGCCTGGACGGGGTCGTCCTCGCGGGAGAGTCGGAAAACGATGACCCGGTCCAGCCCAATCGCGGCGAGGCGCTCCAGGCATTCCCGGATGTCCTCCTCGAAGGTGCCGGAGGGTGTGTCCTCCATGCCTGCGAAATCCAGGGTCTCGGTGATGCCCCCCGTGGCCAGTTTCAGGAAGAACCGGGCGTCCACACTGGCGGAACTGTGAAATTCCTTGGAGGGGACAATGTCCCGGACTCCCGAGAGAAAGACGCAGCGTCCCTGGATGGCCTCGGTGATGGCCCGGATCATGGCCGTCTCGTGGTCCAGGGAGCTTCCCATGCCGTGGGCGGCGCATCCCGGCAGCGTAGGTTCTCTCATGTCGAAGAGAAAACAGTTCCAGGTCGGGATGCCCACGTCCGTCCCGTTGTCGGCCAAGAGAATCTCCAGTCCCGCCGTGCGGATGCGGTCCAGGAGGTCTCGTACCTTGGGAAAGGGAATCGACTCGAGCCGGACCACCCGGAAGACCGGGGCGGAAAGCCCTCTGGCCCGGGCCGCCATGGTGCAGCACGTGACGGAGTCCCGCTCGATCACCTCCAGAAGCGCCTGGGAGATCGCCTCGAGGAGGTGGACGCCGCAGGCGAGACCATTGGAACTGCACTGGAAGAGCAGCCCCTCCGTGAGGGTCGCGATGTTTTTGTCCTCGCCTCCCGGCGACAGGCGGACCAGTTCGCAGGGAAGGGGGATTTCTTCCTGGGCCACGATGTCCCATCCGAGGATCCAGGGAATCTCCAGGTCCTTGTGAAAGAAAGAGTGGGGCGTCAGAGCCAGGCGCTCCGGAAGAAGCATGGGAAAAGAGCGGGCGAGGTCATTCCAGGTTGCCCGGAACGGTGGAATCGGCATACTGGTGGCGTACCATCGCTCCAGGGACTCTCCCGCCGCGGAGAGACGGGCTGCGGTGGAGGTGAAACCCTTTCCGTGGGCCGTGGTGTAGCCGTTCAGACTCGGGCGCAGGACGTTGAAGACCGGAATGCCGATGCGGTCGAGCCGGGTGATGTCCGAAATGCGGGTGACGCCGGTTTTTTCGAGAAAGGGAGCGAAGCGTTGCCACGCCTCGTCGGCGGAGACGGGGTGCGCCGACGTTCCCTCCCCGTCGGCGGCCTTGTCGAGGTGCAGGGCCTCCCCCCGGAACAACACCGGTGGGATTCGGCTCTCCGTTTCTTTCTTCGTCGCGAGGTGCATCGATCCACTCCCTTTCATGTCTTCGGGAACTGCGGCGGCTCGTGCGAGGAGCCGCCGCGAATCATGCCAGGTGCTTCCGTCACTGCACTCCCCAGCGCTGAAACCAGATTCCCCGGCTTCCCTGGGCCCTGAAATAGGCGGATTTTCCGAAGGACTGGAAGAGCCAGCCCGCGTTGATCCGGGCGACGACGTCGATCTCCGGATCGGGGTTTTCCACCGACGCGGAGTTTGTGACGTTGGAGACCTGGGCGCTCACGTTGAGATACATTCCCCACATGGCGTAGGCGCTCTCGACATCGAACTGGACGTTCTGCAGATACTGTCCTCCGAAAGAAGGGTTCGTCGCCGCGTAGGATGCGGAACCGCGAAATTTGGTCTCGATCAGCACCCACGAGGGGATCCACGCGTCGGTCACCTTGAAATGGAGAATGGACGTTTCGTTGCGCTTCGCGTAGCCGTAGTCGAGGGCCGTTGTCTCTCGCCTCAGAACGGACGTGAAGGCGCCGTCGGTCTGCACCTGGGGTTTGCCGTCCTTGATCACGTCCCATCCGAACTTCAGAACGTCGAGACCCAGTTTCGCCCACTTGACGGGGTCGATTTTGACAGGGTCGTCCCCTTTGGCTGTCACGGAGGAATTCTTCAGATGCTCCAGAAAAGCGGAGAAGGGGTCCTCCGATTCGTCCGTCCGGCTCATGTACCAGTCCACGTAGGCGTGGTACAGGTATGACTTGCCGATGCCGAGGGCGGTCAGTTTTTCGCAGAAAGCGGCGTGGGTTCCGAACACCTGCTTGACCTTGGAGAAATACTCGCTCAGTTCCATGCCTGCGAGGTGGCAGAACGATTCGATCTCTCCGAAGACGTCCTGCCCGTCGAGGGATTTCATCGTGGAGTAGGTATCGATGAAGTCCATGAACTCCGCCATGGAGTAGTCGACGGCCTCGAAGAAGCGGAAGAACTGGTCCAGGGGCATGTTGTACTCGGCGAGGAATTCGAGAAATTCCCGGGCGTTGACGCCCTCGTCGGCGACGCCGCCCTGCGCCTCGTCCCAGGTTTCCTCCAGGAAGGACTTCACGCTCTCCGGGGTCGGCCTGGAGATGTCCGAAGCGGCTTTCAGCGTTCCCGTCGCCTCGTCGAGATGCTCCTCTTTTGTGACGAACAGGGCGACCGCGGGCGGCAGGGAAGGATCCGTCTCGATGTTGTGGGCCTCGTACTGCGTGCGCATGAGAACGGTCTCCTGTCCGTCCTCCTGGAGCGACAACACGCCTTCGTACTGGGCGCCGGGTTGAATTTCCCCGGGAGTGGCGGGAAGCGAATTGGAGCTGCCGCCGCCGCACCCTCCTCCTCCGAGCATGACCATGGTCAGCAACAGCACTGTGCACACAGCGGAAAAGCCGCGAATCGATTTCACGAGGGGGCCTCCTTTTCTCGTCGCCGACGGCGGAATGTGCCGGAAAATTTTCCCCGTCGATGTTCCTGAGATCGCGGCGCTTTCCGGCGGCATACGGCACCACGCTCCGTCGGAAGTTTCTTTCAGGCTGCGCAGGCCATGATCCAGCAGATCGGCGCGGCGATGAGTCCGACACCGATCCAGAAAAGGGTGGTTATCGCGAAGCCCCCGACGATAGCCTCCAATTCTTCGTCGGTGAGTTCCGGATTCTTCTCGAAGACCACCTTCTGCATTTCCTCCATGGAGAAGGTGTATCCGAGTTCGTTTTTCACGAATGGCTCGATCTTTTCCTTGCTTCCGAGCGCCATGATACGCTCGCGAAGGTCCGTGTCCTTTTCCAGAAGGTCGTAAAATGCCACCGCTGCTTCCATCGACATACCGATTCCCCCCTGTGGGATTTCTTCCGTTTCGGCTTGTTGTGGCGTCTTTTCTGCCCGTGCCCTTCGGCTCTGTCGCCGGAGGAAGCCTTCTTTTCGAACGACAGGCGCTGTCGGTGCACCGAGGAACGGTCAGGCCGCTGCCCCGAGGATGCTGAGAAACAGGTTCACGACGAGGTTCAGAAGCTGGTCGTTTCCGCCCACGACTGCCTCCAGCTCCTGATCCGAAAGCTCGGAATTCCGCTCGAAGATCACCTTCCGCATTTCCTCCAGGGTGAAATCGTAACCGAGTTCGCCCTTCACGAAGTGTTCGATTCTCTCCCTGGCGCCGAGATCCTTCAGCAGGTTCCGAAGTGCTTCGTCTTCCTCAAGACGTTCGTAGAACGCCACCGCCGCTTCTCTGGACACGTGCGACACCTCCCTTCCTCTTTTTCGTTTTGCCGCTTGAAAGGAGTGTAAACCTTGACACCGTGTCAGAGTCAAGACTCCGGTACCCGCACGTGAACGGAAAAGCCCCGGTGTATCGCTCCGAGGCCTTTTTCGCGGAGGCAGTTCCTTCGGAAAACGCATTCCGCGCATCGTCGCGTTTCACCCGCGGCACGACGCGGCGCCGTGATGCGACGGAGTCGAGCGTTCGTCCTCCCGGAGAAAAATCACCTGCTCCCATCAAGGTCCAGAAGGGCAGAAAAGCGGGTCCGGAGAGGGGGAAACGGAACGGAAGTCTCCGGGCCCGGTGGTTTCGTCAGCGGTGACTTCAGGCGGCGGCTCCCGCCGAAGCGGCTACTAGGACGGTGGCCACGCCTAGGCCGGCCCCGAGGCCCAATCCCGCACCAACGAGAATTGAGGTTCCATCCAGTCCTCCCACGACGGCCTCCATCTCTTCGTCGGTCATCTCCGGGTTGCGCCCGAAGATAACCTTCTGTATTTCCTCCCTGGTGAAGTCGTAACCCAGTTCGCCCTTCACGTAGCTCTCAATCCGGTCCTGGGTGCTCAGCTCCCGGATCCGCTCCGTCAGCTCCGGTTCCTGTTCCAGGCGTTCGTAAAACGATGTGGCTGCCTCCATGGACATGTCTTACACCCCTTTCGATTCCTCGGCAAACCCTGCAGGGCCTTTCCTCGCGGGGGTGGAAGCAGGGTTTTTCAGGCCGCCGCAGTGGCGGCAACCCTCAGCAGAAACAAGCCACCGCAATCCTCTGGAACGAACAGCCACAGCGCCGATACCTATTCTTTTCCGAGCGATGCGAGGTCGAGTGTGGGCAGAAAAGCGGGTCCGGAGAGGGGGGAGACGGAACGGAAGTCTCCGGGCCCGGTGGTTTCGTCAGCGGTGACTTCAGGCGGCGGCTCCCACGATGGCGGCGAACCATGCCGGAGCGCCGGCGATCACGAGGACGAGCGCGAGGAGGCCGCTCCCCCCCACGACACTGTCCAGTTCTTCTTCCGTCATTTCCGGATTCCGCTGGAAGATCACTTTCTGCATCTCCGCCCGGGAGAACTCGAATCCCAGCTCACCCTTCACGTAGCTCTCGATCCGCTCCGGGGTGTTCAGTTCCCTGATCCGCTCCTGAAGTGCCTTGTCCTGCTCCACTCGCTCGTAGAACGCCACTGCCGATTCCATGGACATGATGTTGTCACCCTCCTTCAGATTTCCTCTTCTCCGGCACGCCTTTCCGTGGCGTTTCCGGTGTCTGAGAACCCACCGTTTTCTCCGGCTCCGGGAGAAATTCGGCACATTGGTTCGCCTGCTCGTTCGTGATCATGATGGCGCGCTTTCTTTTTTGTCCGGTTCTCTAGCCGTTCCGCCTCCGCCGCAGTGGCAGGAACAACCCCGGCAGGAGCAGCAGTGTTCCGAGTCCCGTACCTGTCCGACATCCGCCGCCGGCAGCGGTTCCATCAGGGTAGGGGGTTGGGGCGGCGGCTCGTAGGGAAATTGCCCGGAACGTCACGGTGCCGGGGGCCGGGTTCAGGTCGAAGGAGCCGCCATCGGTCACCGAATGCTGCCAGGTCATGAGCCCCTCTCCGGGGACGTAGAAATCCGGAGGAGTCACCTCGCCAGGGAGTTCCTGGCCGGGTCGGATCTCGAAGCGGACGCCCCGAGGGGGCAGCTCGTATCCGGATCCGTCCGTCCGGGCGAGAGCGATGTAGTACCGCACCCCCTCGGGCCAGGAGGCGGTGAACTCCACTATGACGGTCCCGGCTCCGGAGACGTCGTCGAGGGGAAGCTCCTCGTAGGCAAAGGCGTTGTAGAGGGTGGCGTTCATGCCGGCTTTCCCGGTGGATGAGGCGGGAAGTCCCCCCAGGTCCGCGGAGAGGGCCTGCGCCACGTCCTGAAATATGGAACTCTTCTCGTTCCGAAGGTCTTGGGAGAGGATCTGCACATCCGGTTCCCCTACGGTGCTTCTGGGGGTGGGGGAGACTCCGGAAGCGAGACCTTCCAGAGCCATGGAGGAACGTCCCGGGGTGTCCCCGATGGTGTTGGTTCCGTCGGAGACGTAGGAACCCAGGATGTTCTCGTAGCCGTTGTCCTTCACGGTGCATCCGTTTTTCAGAGTCAACGGGGCACCGTAGGTGAAGATGCCTCCGCCGCACGCAAGGGACCCGTAGGTCCTGTTGTCGGTGACGGTGCAGCCCGAGAGCGTCAGGGTTCCTCCGTTGTGGATGCCTCCACCGTTGTAGTTTCTCGTGTAGTTGCTCTGAACTATGCAGTTGACCATCTCCAGGGTTCCCTGGTTTCGGATGCCCCCGCCGTGGTCTCCCTTGGGCTTGCCTCCGGTGAGACGCAGGTTGCGGAGGGTGCAGGTAACCCCCGAGGCGATCTCCATCACCCGGTCCTCCGCCAGTTGATGCACGTGGGGGGCACCGTCCGGGCAGGTTCCGACGATGACGAGATTCTTGTTCACGAAAATCTGGCTTTCAAGAACCAGCGCCAGGATGGGGATCCGGATCTCATCCCCCGAGGTGGCGTTCGTCACGGCATGGCGCAGTGTGCCCACGGCGCCGTTGTCGTTGTCGTTGGTCACCGTCCAGACCGTTGCTTCAGTCGGCCCGGCAGCGGAGAGTGCCAGGAGAAGCATCCAGGGAACCAGGATCCTTCCCGTTTGTCGTTTCCACGTTGTGTCCATGATCCGCCGCTCCTTTTCGGGTCTTTCCGGCCGCCGCGCTCCCGTCGGAGGAGATCACTTCCGGGGCGGGGCGACGTCATGACGGGACACCTGATCAGGACTGGGACTGATTGAGGATGCGCCCCGTGTCGATGCCCTCGCCGCCCGTCACGTTCTTCAGCTCCTCTTCCTCCAGCTCCTCTTCCCGGGGTTTCTTCGGGGTCTGGAGTTCCGCCGTGTTTTCCGTCTCGGGGCGGGGTTCGATGTGCCGGGATGTCTGCTCGTTCATGGTTCACATCTCCTTTCCGTCACGCCGCCGAGATGGCGTAGAACATGACCCAGATCATCACGACGGAGATGGTGGAGGCCAGGGCAAATCCTCCGGTGACCGCCTCCAGTTCCTCGTCGGTCATCTCGGGGTGGCGTTCGAAGACCACCTTCTGCATCTCCTCCCTGGTGAAGTCATAGCCCAGTTCGTCCCTCACGTAGACCTGGACCCGCTCAGGAGTCTCCAGTTCTTTGAGCTGCTCCTGCAGCTCCGGCTCCTTCTCCAGACGCTCGTAAAACGTCACGGCCGCCTCCATGGACATGGTGCCACCTCCCCGGTATTTTCCCTTCCTGCGGAAGGGGATGTCTTGGCAGAGGAGCTTTCTCTCCCCGATGTGGTTTCCCTCGGGTGTTTTCCGTAGGGTCCTCTGCCGGTCCGGTCGTTCCGACCCGAGGGTTCAGTCCTCCTTTCCGGTTCCCAGAGCCCGGCTGCGATGGATCCGGGCCACCCGGGCGGCGAGAAACTCCTCCATGAGATCGATGCCCTCCAGTCCCGTCTCGGGAAGGGCGTCCAGAAACATGGTCCCGTGCCAGGGAAAGCCCTCCGCCCGCAGATGATCCCGGATGAGATGGAGGAGGGGGCGGGTATCCGTCAGGTCGTATTCCCGACGCCAGAGCTCCTCGTTCTCCCGGAGCAGTGCTTCCCGGGCTCCCGCCCGCTCTTTCCATTCCGGGTAGTCTCCCCGGAGCCGAAGCTCGTCCAGGATCGCCTCGGTGTTCTTGCCGTGAATCCGACCCTGCATGATCCACCGGTGCAGGTGGTGGAGCAGGGCCTGTTCCTCCAGGAGCTTGCGATACTGTTCCGGGTCCAGGTCGTTCGCCTCCCGCCACCGGTCCAGAGCCTCGTCGCTCTTCAGGCCGAAGCGGCGGCGCAGTCGCTTGTCCTCGTTCCGAAGAGCCTCTTCCCCCGGAGAAAGGTTCCACAGGTCCGCCAGCAACAGGGCCAGTTTGCGGTTCAGTGCCCGCCCGTTCAGGTCCTCCGCCTCCGGGTGGGCGAAGGAGACGAAATCGCCGATGCACCACTGTCGCACCTGGCCGGAACGGGAGGGTACCGGGCGGTCTCGGTAGTCCAGGGATTTGAAGAGCGGAGAGGCCTCCCGGCGGCGCCCTGGTCGGGGCGGCCGCTCCCGCGTCTTGGATCGGAGTTCTTTCAGACGGCTCACCAGTGCCCCGGCGTCCTCCCGGACCGGGTTCGGGGCTCGTGGCAGCCACGTGCGCAGAGCAACCAGCTCTTCCCGGGGAAGGTCGAGCCGAAGAGCTTTCTCCAGCAGGGTCTCCCAGGTGCGCCTACGCCAGAACAGGCTCTCCACTTCCGCAACCAGAGAGCGGGCGGTCGCCTCCGAAAGAATGCCCTGTGCCCGGGCGGCGTCCAGGCCGTCCCGCATCGTCACCAGGGGCAGGGAGAGCATGCGGTATCCGCCGGGGATGGCTTCCCAGTCCCCCAGGACCTCGTCGTCCCGCTCCAGCTCCCCCGAGAGCACCCGGCTGAAAATGGAGCCCACTCCCTCCATGCCCTGAGGGGCCAGCTCCGCCGCCCGGTGTGCCCCGACCGCGGCCGCTCCCGCCACGGGAATTCCCGAGTCGAGGACCTCCAGAATCTCTTTGTGCCAGGTGGGCAGGGCACGGTGGGGCATCTCACAGTCCAACAGGCCCACCGCGTCGGGCCGGTACCGTCGCGTCGCCGCCAGCAGATCTCCCTGGGCCGCCGGGGGCAGAACAGTGATCTCTTCAGGGATCGGATCCACTCCGAGGAGCGAGGGGCCACCGAAGAGGAGCGTCACCACGGAAATCCCTCCTTCCGGAAGAGGGGGCTTCCCTCCTCCATTCCGTGCCGCATGGCCGCCCGGGCCCGCTCGCCGGGCTGGTAGTAGGGGAAGATGTATCCCTCCGCGCCCGGAACCAGCACCTTCACTGCCTGTACCGGATCCTCGTCCCGGGAGAGCCGGAAGGCCAGAACTCTGTCCAGCCCCACCGCGGCAAGTTGTTCCAGACAGAGGAGCAGATCCTCCTCGAAGGTGTCGCAGGGGTGGTCCTCCAGGGTTGCAAGATCCTCCCGCTCCCGCACGCCGCCCTGCGCCACCCGCAGGGCGGTGGCGGCGCTTCCCCGGAGAGAGCGCCGGAAGTCCTTGGAGGGGACGATGTCCCGCACCCCCGAGAGGAAGACGCAGCGCCCCTGCGCCGCCTCGGTGATGGCCCGGATCAGGGCGGTCTCGTGTTCCGGCGAACTGCCCATGCCGTGGGCAGAGGCGCCGAGGGAATGAGGTTCCCGCAGATCCATAAGAAAACAGTTCCAGGTGGGAATTCCCACGTCGGTGCCGTTGTCCGCCAGGAGGACTTCGATTCCCTCGGCTCGGATCCGGTCCAGAAGTTCCCGGACTCTCGGGAAGGGCACGGTCTCCGGCCGGGCCACCCGGAAACAGGGAGCGAGGATTCCCCGGTTTCGGGCTGCCATGGTGCACGTGGTGACGGAGTCCCGTTCGATCACCTCCAGAAGCGCCTGGGTGAGAGCCTCCAGCAGGTGGACTCCGCAGGCCAGCCCGTTGGAGCTGCTCTGGAAGAGGAGCCCCTCCGACAGATCCGCAAGGCAGCGTTCCGACGCGCCGGGGGAGAGATGCACCAGCTCCAGGGGTACCGGGACTTCCTCCTGCTGTGCCAGATCCCACCCCAGAGTCCAGGGGATCTCCAGGTCCTTGTGGAAGAAGGAGTGGGGAGTCAGGCTCAGGCGTTCCGGAGCGATCATGGAGTAGGTCCGGGACAGGTCGTTCCAGGTGCTCCGAAAGGACGGCAGCTCTGTGTTGGTGCCGTACCAGCGCTCCAGGGATTCTCCGGCGGCGGAGAGTCGGGCCGCCGTGGAGGTGAAGCCCTTTCCGTGGGCCACACTGAACCCGTTCAGACTGGGGCGCAGCACGTTGAACACCGGAATGCCGATGCGGTCCAGGTGGGTCACGTCGGAAATCCGGGTGACCCCGGTCTGCCGGAGGGAGGGCTCGAAGAGCTTCCATGCCTCGGCGGCGCTCACGGGGTGAGCGGAGGTTCCCTCGGGGTCGTGAGTCTTGGGGAGGCGCAGCTCCTGTCCCCGGAACAGAACTGGCAGATTGAGGCGCATCGGTCCACTCCCTTTCACGGATTTGAAAATTGCGTCGGCTTGCGGGAAGAGCCGCCAAAAACCATGTCGGGCGCCTTGTTCCTACGCGGCGGCCACGGCCAGGGCGTAGGCGACGATGATCAGTTCAATGATGCCCACGCCGCCGGTCACCGCTTCGAGTTCCTCATCCGTGAGTTCGGGGTTCCTCTGGAAGATCACCTGCTGCATCTCCTCCCGGGTGAAGTCGTACCCGAGGTCTCCCTTCACATACTGCTCAATTCTTTCCTGGGCGCCGAGTTCCCTGATCTGCTCCTGAAGCGCCGCGTCCGTCTCCACTCGCTCGTAGAACGCCACTGCCGACTCCATCGACATGTTCGCCACCTCCTGTTTTCCGTTGTCGATTCCGGGTGTCTCTGTCGAAAAATCCGGAATTCACCTTGGTTCCGCCGTCGTGCTGTTTTCGACGGATGTGTCTCAGGCGGCGCCCGCAGCGATGGCCGCGAAAGCCAGAGCTCCGCCGAGAAGACCAGCTCCGACGTAGGCAAAAGCCCACAGACCAGATCCGCCGCCAACGACTGCCTCCAGTTCCTCGTCGCTCATCTCCGGGTGCCGCTGGAAAACGACCTGCTGCATCTCCTCCCGGGTGAAGTCGTACCCGAGATCTCTCTTCACGTGCTGTTCGATGTTTTCCCTGGTGTTCAGTTCCTTCAGTTTCTCCTGAAGTGCCGTATCGCTCTCCAGACGCTCGTAGAACGCCACTGCCGATTCCATTGACATGGTTACACCTCCTGCTTTCCGTTGTTGATTCCGGGTGTCTCTGCCGAAAAGCCCGAAATCCGCTTGGTTCCGCCGTCGTGCTGTTTTCGAAGGATGTGTCTCAGGCGGCGCCCGCGGCGATAGCCGCGAGAGCCAGAACTCCGCCGAGAAGACCGGCTGCGGCGTAGGCAAATCCCTGCAGAACATCCTCACCGGCTTCGCCGCCGAAAGATCTCTCCGCTCCAAAAACCGTGATGCTTTTCCCGCGTCGTGTTTCAGGCAGTCCCGTGCGCCCCGGGAGAACGTGTCCGGGACGTCGTTGTTCCGCGAGCGTGCCGGGCGCCTCTCTTCTGTGGGAACAGTATCAACCTTGACACGATGTCAAGGTCAAGAGGGAATTTTATTTCTTATTGCAATTTCACCGTTGCGAAGAGTAAAAACAACAACATTCCGACGCGATGGAGCTTTTTCCCCGCCTCGGAAACAGGAGAAACGTTATCGTGCCCGAAGGACATGCGGAGAGTGTACGTGGGCAAGGGGGATTTCGTAAGGGTGATTTTTTTCACCCCCTCAGTGTTTCCAAGGGATTACGGAGTTTTAGATTCATAATCTCAAAAGCATATGGAGAGGGGGGTGAATATGGTAGTGTACGGCGAGAGAAATCCGTCCCGGTGTGTCGTGTCACGAACAAAACGAGGGGATTTTTCGACAATCCGGAAAATCCCCTCGTTCTCGCAGGATGTTCACCCTTTCCTCGTTACGGAAGTGCAAATCCTTAGGTTTCTTCCCGAAAATTCCCAGCGGTTCTCGTCGATGCATGCCGTCGGAAAATCCCTTCGCCGGAGTGTAAAAGCGCGTGAATCCACTAGGTCACTACAGTGCAAACCCAGATAAACTCTATACCGATGCCTCCAATCATGCCCACGAGCCCCGCGATGATATTTCCTAGAGAGTCCTCCCACTCTTCAAGTCCCTTGTCGGTCCTTTCGGAGTTGCGCTCGAAGACGATCTGCTGTATCTCACTCCCAGTGAAGTCATAGCCGAGCTCTCTCTTCATAAATATTGTTCGATGGTTCATTTCCGGGAATCGAACGCCTCATCGAAGAAATCGAAGACGACCTGGCTCATGATGCTTCGGTTTTCCGTGAGGCAGTGGTTGGAAGCGCCTTCTTTCGCGGGGGTGACCACGAGAGCCCTCTTCGTGGCGGGGGGAAGTCCCTGCAGAAACATTTTCTGCTGTTCCTGGACGTTGCTGTCCGCGTATTCCCCCTCGCCGACGAGGGAGAGGGCGGGGCAGGTGATACGGGCGGGATCGAAGGAAAATCCCCGGTTGGCCTCCACGAGGCCGGAGATGTCGTCCATGGGAACTCCCCAGCGCCAGGCGATAACGCGAAGGGTGTTCTCCTTGAAGGAGGGAAACGTTTTCATCGTCTCCTCGGTCATGGAGGCCACGGGCATGGCGGCGAAAAGCCTGTACGCGTCCACCACGGCGGAATTCATGGCGATGGCTCCGATGCGTTTGTCGTGCTGGGCCGCCTGGGGGACGAATCCGCCGCCGCCGCTGATGCCGAACATGGCCAGCCTGTCGGGGTCCACCTCCACCCTGGTGAGGGCGTAATCCACCACCGCTTTCAGGGGCGTGTCCATGTCCGCCCGGAAAACCTTTCCCTCCAGAGGAAGAATCCCCTGACCGGGAAGGTCCACGGTGAGGAAGTTGTATCCCCGCTCGAAGGCCTGCCGGGCGATGTAGAAGACCAGATCTTCCGCGAATGTCTCGCCTCCTCCGATCATGATCAGAGTTTTCCGCTTTCCCGGCTCTTTCGAGGCGCTGCGGAAGTACCCGGGAAGGGTGTATCCTTCGAAGGGAATCTCGAAGGACTCCAGGGGAGGATCCAGGAGCTTTCCCGCCTTTCGCAGGAGGGAGCGGCTCCTGTCGGCGGTTTCGCGGAACCGGGAATCCCCGGGAAGCATGGACACCAGGGCGGCCCGGTAGTAGTAGGAAGCGCGCATGTACTGCTCCCTGGCGCTCACGACATGTCCCTTTTCGAAACTTGCGTCGCCCCGAGCCTCGACGAGTTCCGCCATGTGAAGCCACTCCTTCTGCCAGCTTGCGGCGTCTCCCTCGGCTATGCGCCCTGCCGTGACGAAAGCCTCGCCGATCTCACAGCCCGAGTTCGCGGTGGCTCCGAGGATGAGAGCCAGGGCGAACTCCATCTCGCCGTCCTGGAAATGCATCCGGGTCTGGGGGGCGTGTGCATCCCAGCCGCCGTCCCCGGCGGTGTTTTCCTTCCGGGTGTCCGTGCCGGAAGCCTCCTTCGGGGCAGAGGAAGAATTCTGATCGCCTTGATACGCGTCCCAATGGGCGATCTCTCCGGAGAGGTACACCTGTTCCTGCCGGGGAAAGTGCGTGTGGATAAAAACCCACTTCTTGTCGATTTTCGCGAATCGTTCGATGTTGTCCGCGATGCTGGTCATGAGTGTCCCGATCTCCGGAGTGGTGAACGAGCCCGGGACGTAGAGGTCCACGAAGACCGGATGATCTTCGGTCTTTTGTCCCATGCAGTTGATACGGTCAATGCTCTGCCAGTAGTAGGTGATGTATTCGCGACCGAGCCCCGTCTCCCTGGACACCTCCCTGCCGATGTCGGCGAGGAGGCCGTCCACGTCTCCGCTGAGGGGAAGGGACATGATGCGTACCATGGGGTCTTCGGGGAGAAACCCTGAGCAGGTTTCCCCGGCGACCGCGTTCCGGGGGAGAAAAGACAGTGCGAGGAAGAACGCGAGAAAGCACGGAAAGAGAAACATGGCGTTCGGATATGTGCGGGCACAAAAATCTTTCATCGGGGACCTCCTTTTCGATGTCGTTGCACGTTCGGTTATCGGCTGTCGTCGTGCCTGGAGACGCGCATGGCCGATCACCTCCCTTTTTTCGTGGTGGAACCGGCGGATCTTCGTTTTTCGACGCCGTTCCGATGGTGACACAGGGATTTTTCCCGTAAAGAATGCGGGAGTCTCGCGTGCCGTGCCGGGAAACCGGGGAAACTCAGGCCGCCGGGGAAGACCATTGCCGGTGCCCCGGTCGTGTCGGTGACATTGCCGAAGGCACTGCGTAAATATAATATGCGTCGGAGATGTCTTCTTCTCCGACGCTCCCGTTTCATCTTTTCCCGGGGAGCGTACATGGGAGGAGGGTGTTCCGTAAGGGTGAATTTTCTCACCCCCCGGTGTTTTCAGGGAATTTTCGGAGCCTTTCCGTCCGAAAGATGTCCGACTGGCGGAAAAACGTGGTGATGGCAGTGCTTCGTTGCAATGTTTTGCGGAGTGGTTTGTTCTGAGAGAAGGTGGGGGCCCGCAAAGCTTGTTAAAGCCGAGGCGTCGCCGAGATCGGCGACGCCTCGGTGGGGTGAAGGGAGCGCTTTATTGTTATTCGGAAGAGTTCGAAAAAAGAGGGTTACTCTTTAGGCGACGTTCCTCGGTAGCGGAAGCAGAGCATGGTGATGTCGTCGGACTGTTCTGTGCCGTCGGCGAAATGGGCGATGCGGCGACGCATCTCCTGGATGAGGTCCTTGCTCCCGAGGTCGGTCAGTTCGGTGAGCCACGTCTGCACCTGTTCCTCCCCGAGGATGTTTTCCTTCGGATCCAGCGCTTCGGTGACACCGTCGGTATAGAGGAAGAGCGCGTCGCCGGGGGTGAGCATGCCCTCGCCTTCTTCGAAGAATCCTCCCGGGAAGACGCCCACCAGCGCCCCCGATACGGGCTTGAGGAAGGCCGCGCCGCGTCCGCTCAGAATCCAGGGGATGTTGTGGCCGCCGCTGGCGTAGCGGAAGCGGCCGTCCCGGAGGTCCACCACGGCGCAGAAGAGGGTGACAAACATGCATGCGTCGTTCCCCAGGGCGATCTCGTCGTTCACGTCGCTCAGCAGGGCCGCGGGGCCCTCGGAACCGCCGGGAAGAGTGGTGTCACGCCGGGCGAAGGCTTTCACGAAGCTGCGGGTCACCGCCATGAAGAGCGCTGCGGGAATGCCCTTTCCGGACACGTCGCCGATGATGAGCAGCAGATGGTTCTCGTCGACCATGAAGAAGTCGTAGAAGTCGCCCCCTACCTCGCGGGCCGGTTCGAGGGAGGCGAAGAGATCGAAATCGCTCCGCTCGGGAAAGGCCGGGAAGGTGCGGGGGACAAGGCTCATCTGGATGGAGCAGGCAATGTCCAGCTCGCTGGCGATGCGCTCCCGTGCCGCCGTGGAGGTACGGAGTTCCTCCATGTGCACCAGCAGGCTGTCCCGCATGGCCGAGAAGGAGGTGGTGAGACGCGCCACCTCGTCGTTTCCCGTGGAGGGGGGCAGGGGTGCCTGGAGATCTCCCGAGGCGAGCACCCGGGAGGCGCGGTCCAGCGCCCGGATGGGGCGGCTGATGGTGCGGGCGATGAACAGGGCCATGACGAGCATGCCCAGCATGCCCAGAAGCCCCAGGGCGACCTGGTCGCGACTCAGGCGGGCGAGACCGCCGAGGACCTGCTTTTCCGGAAAGACGATGGCGAGAGACCACCCCATCTCCTCGATGGGTTGATAGTAGATGAGCTGTTTCTCTCCCGTGGCGGTGTCCGTGTATTCCTCGATGCCCTTTTCCCCGTCCCGCATGCGTCGGGCGATGGCCCACAGGGCGTCGTTCCTCTCGGTCTCGGCGATGCTGAAGATGGTCTCCTTCATGATGCGCTCCCGGTTCGAGTGGGAGACGATGGTGCCGTTGGTGGTGACGAGGAAGACCTGGCCGCCGTCGCCGATGGGCATGGCGGCGATCATGTCCGTGAGCCAGTGAAGTTCGATGGATGTTCCCACCGTGGCGAGATAGCGCCAGTTCTCGTCGTAGAGCGGTATGCAGTAGTCCACCACGATACGTCCCTTTTTGCCGCTGCCGAAGAAGGGCTCTGTCCAGACCGCCTTGCGGAGCTGCAGAGGAAGGGCGTACCAGTCCTGGACGGTCCAGTCGTAGCCGGGGCTCTGGGCGAGGTCCCGGTAGCCGTATCCCGTGCCGTCCCGGAAGACGAAGGGACAGAAATTGCCGAGCACCGGTTCCTTCCGTTCCTTGGAATAGCCCACGAAGATGCCCGACACCTCTTTGTGGGGTTCAAGAAGCTTCTGCATGATCTCCGGAAGCTGTTCCGGCGTGGGTTTAAAGAAGCGGAGCACCGACACCAGATCGGCGGTCGCCGCCTCGGCCACGCGGGGGATGCGGCGGATCTTGCTCGCCGTGGCCTCTCCCAGGTTTGCGATCCGGGCCCGGAATTCCTTGTTGTAGGTCTCCACGGAACGATAGTAGCCGTAACTGATGATGAGAAGAAAGACGAGCCCCGCGCCGACCATGGTGAGGAAGGCGAGCTTCCGGGCGATGCTTCCTCCCACGAAGGTGCCGCCTTCTTCCTTAGTCAGCATGGAGGGGCTCCTTTTCTCCTTCAGGGAAGGCGACGAATTCTTCGTAGGGGGGGGCCGTGTCCTGATGGAGGAGGTAGACCTCGCCCATCATGGCGGCGGTGCGTTCGTAGTCCCTGGCGGAGAGCACTCCCGGCGTCCAGGCGTCGTTGCCTTCGGGAAAAATGGAGAGAAGAATTTCGTCGAGCATTTTCCGGAGGAGAAGGCGGTTTACGATGTACCCCGCGTCGTCCGCGAGTCGCATGAGCAGATCCACCGCCTCTTCGGGGTGAGCCGCGGCATAGCGCCATCCCTCAAGGGAGGCGTCCCGCATGTCCCGACAGAGCGCGGGGTCCGCCCGCCAGGTGGATTCCAGACAGTAGATGCCGTCCTCGGGGAAGCCGTACCCTTCGTCCCGGAGAGAGAACACTGCCAGTTCGTCGGGGCGGTTCCCAGCCTGGAGGATGCGGATGTATTCGTTGTAGGTCATGGCGTTGCAGGCGTCCACGGCGCCCCGGAGAAAGAGTTC
Organism: Synergistaceae bacterium UBA5560; assembly: GCA_002425685.1. Lineage (GTDB taxonomy): Bacteria > Synergistota > Synergistia > Synergistales > Aminiphilaceae > Aminiphilus. Next base: position 34,043 of record DIMS01000048.1, read on the forward strand.
CACCGAGGTGTACTGGGGAACCACCACGGGCCAGATGCCCAGGTCGTTGAAGAATTTTCTGTAGGCCCCGGAGAAATGGTCTCCCCACAGGCTCATGCGCCGCCCGTTCAGGTCCTTTACGGAGGAGAGGTTGTTTTTCTTCCGGGCCACGATGAGGAGATTGCCGCGGTTGACGATCTGCCCCACGTTCACGAGGAGCGTCTCGTCATTGCGAAACCGGAGCGCTCCCGTAAGAAACATGGTGGCGAAGTCGCTCCGTCCCTCCCGGAGTTCCCGGATGGGGTCCACGTCGGATCCGCCTCGGCGGATCTCCAGATCAATGCCCCGCCGGGCGAAGAATCCCTTCTCTCCGGCCAGATAGTACCCCGCGAACTGGGTCTGGGGATACCAGTGCAGGGTCAGGACGACCTTGCGCAGCCCCGCGGGCGTTGTCGCGGCCCGTTCCTCCGCGGAGGACCGGGAGGACGCCGCGGTGAACAGGAACAGAACGAGCAGAAGCGACGCGATCGACAGAGCGACCGCTCCACGAAGCCTGCCCGGGGAATGCCTCGGTTCCTCTCCGTCGCTTTTCACCGCATCGTCATCCCTTTCGCACCACGACGCCGAGCCGGTTCAGCCCGTTGTCCCTCTTGTAGTACACCTCGTCCATGATGCGCCGCACCAGGAGAATTCCCAGGCCGCCCTCCTCCCGCTCCTGCAGGGGACGGTCCACATCCGGGTCCTCCAGGGAGAGGGGGTCGAAGGGGATTCCGTTGTCCTCGAACTCCACCGTGAGGGCCGCCGCGTCGTCAGTGACGCGCACGGTGAACTCTCCCGGCGGTGTCTGATAGGCGTAGGAGCAGATGTTGACCACAATCTCCTCGATGGCGAGTTCCATGTGAGCGATCCGTTTCGGAGGCAATCCTTCGGCGTTGTCGAGAATGAACTGTTGTACCTCTTCAAGGGCGTCCGTCGTGGCGGGCCAGGTCCGTTCCATCGTTTTCCACCTTTCTCGTCGGTGACTGGATTCGAAAACGCCGTGTCAGGCGAGGAGCGCGAGGGCGTCCCCGCGGGAAGGTGCCACAGGAAGAAAGCGGTCGAAGCCGGAGATGGAGAAGACTTCCTCCACCACGCCCCCCATGCCGAAGAGGACGATTTTGCCTCCCAGGGGGAGCAGTCTCTTGGCGAGGAGCAGGATGGAGCGCAGGCCCGCACTGCTGATGTAGTCCAGCTCCGAGAGATCCAGGGCGATCCGGCGGCACCCACCTTCGATCCAGGCGAGTCCGGCGCTCTCGAATTCCTGCACCGTCTTGGTGTCCAGGCGTCCCACCAGTTTGGCCACCCGTCCCTGGGTTTCGTCCGCAAAGGTCATTTCAAGCACGATATCTCACTCCTTCGATGTCGGTCAGGGTACGAACAGGCTCTCACTATAACGCATTTCCTCTTCGATGGAGTATCTTCGTTTCGGTTTTCGGGAACACCCGTTCGCGCCTCCGTCCGCTCACGACGCGGACACGAGCTGTCGCCGCGCCAGTTCCCGGAAAAGTCCCTCCCGGGCGAGCAGTTCCTCGTAGGTTCCTTCCTGCGCGAGGTGCCCTCCCTGGTCGAGCACGACGATCCGATCCGCCCGCACCACCGTGGAGAGGCGGTGGGCCACCACGATGCGGGTGGCGTCCATCCTCTCCAGGCTTCGGGTGATCAGGGCCTGGGTTCGGTTGTCCAGAGCTGAGGTCGCCTCGTCGAAGATGAGCACTCGGGGTTTTCCCGCCACGGCCCGGGCGATGAGGAGTCGCTGTTTCTGCCCTCCCGAAAAGGTGCCCGCTCCTTCGGAGATGACCGTGTGGACTCCCATGGGCATGGCCGCGAGTTCCTCGGAAAGCCCCGCCAGTTCCAGGGCCTCCTCCACCTGATCCATGGAGAGGGGGCGTCCCGCGCGCACGTTGGCGGCGATGTCTCCCGAGAGAAGCCCGCCTCCCTGGAGCACCACGCCGATCTGGGAGCGGAGCTTCTTCAGATCCAGGTCGTTCAGGTCCCGGCTGTCGTAGAAGATGCCTCCCCGCTCGGGCAGGTCGAAACCCAGAAGCAGGCGGATGAGGGTGGATTTGCCGCATCCCGAGGGCCCTACCAGGGCGAGGAATTCTCCCGCCTCCACGTGGAGGGTGAGGTCCGACAGCACCGGTCTCCCCTCGGGGGTGTAGCGGAAGGTGATGTTGTCCGCATGGATACGTCCCGTGATCTTTCCCGGGTCGGAACGGAACGTTCCCGACTCGGGGGGGATCTCCAGGACGGGGCGGAGATTTTCCGCCAGGGGAAGCGTGGCCGTCAGGGTCGTGAGCGACGCGAGTCCTCCGAGAAAGGCGATCTGCAGTGCTCCCCAGGAGGAGAGGAATGCCATGATGCGCCCCGTGGCGGGCGTGCCGTCGCCGCCGAGGCGCGACGCCAGGGCCAGGAGGATCGCCAGCGTTCCCGCCAGGGGAAAGACCGCCATGCCCCGGGCGAGCATGTCCTGGGCTTTTCTTCCCGACGTGGCGAGCCGCCGCTGGTCCCGGAAGAGCCGGACCCAGCGCTCGAAGGCCCGGTGCTCCGACCTGGTGGCCCGGATTCGGGAGATTCCCGAGAGAATCTGGAACGTGAGGGCGGAGAGACTGTTCTGCACGGTCACCATCTTCCGGGTGGCCCGCAGAAGGAGCGCGTTTCCCGCCGCGGCGAGGAGTCCCAGGGCGAGCAGGCACGCTCCGCCCGCCAGCGTGGCCCGGCGGTCGTACCAGAAGCACTGGGCGAGGTGGAAGACCACGAAGATTCCCTGGATGCGCAGGCTTCGCAGGGCCGGAGAGACATTTCTCCGGAGGATGAAGAGTCCCATGCCCCGGTTCACCAGATCCCCCGCCCGGTGGCGGGCGAAGAAGCGCACGGGGAGCCGGAGAAAGCGGTCCCAGAATCCCAGGGCGATGCGGTGGCTCAGCGACGCTTCGCTCCGGCTCAGGGCGATTTCCTGAGCGAAGCGGAGCAGCCCCGACGAGACGCCCACGGCGACGAGGACGAGGAAAATGCCGAAGAGACTCGTTTTTTCGGCGTTGGGAATGACCTCTCCGTAGAGGAGGCGATTCATCGCCGGAGGGGCCAGGGAGAGCAGGGCCATGAGCATCTCCGGCAGGAGGGAGAGCCGCCCCGCGAGAGCGCTTCCGGCGGAGCGCCCCTTCTTCAGGCCGAAACCGAGCAGGTTCCGGAGCGTCAGGGGACGCTGCGGCAGGGAGGGATAGAGCTGCCAGGCCGAGTCGCCCAGGCGGGACGCGGTCGTCTCGTCCAGAGGATACTCCCGGGTGCCGTCCCAGACGCGATATTCCCCGCCGGGCAGCAGGGCCACGGGAGTTTTCCTGGTTTTTCCCTCGTCGAGAAAGGCCACGAGAGGAGGACCGTCGTGGCGCCACCACGCGCCCTCGAAGCGGACCTCCCGAAGCCGGATGTCCGCGGCGGCGGCAAGTTCCTCCAGGTCCCGGAGCGCGTCGCTTCCCGGGAGATCGCCCGCGAGGCCCAGTTCGGAGGCCACCCGGGCGAAGATCCGCCGCAGGGGAACCGCGCCTTCCGCGCTTTTTTCCTCCTCCGGGAGCGTCCGGGAGGAAGGAGTGTGCTCCAGGGCGGACGAAAGATCCATGGCGGCCCTGGCGAGGGAGTTCCGGTCCCCCTTCTGGGCGGAGCGGAGAGTCCCGAGGTCGTCCGCGGCCCGGAGCATGGTGTTGAGGGAAAGGACGGAGAAGACCAGGGAGTACCAGGAGTCGAAGGCCTCTTCCAGTTCTCCCGCGGCGAGCATCGCCTCCGTGGTGGCTCCCCGGAGGCGCGTTCCCTCCTGGGGGACGATCCAGCACTCCGGCGGCACGGCGAAGAATCCAGAACGAGGGGAGAGGTCCTCCGTGCCGATGAAAAGCCCTCCTCCCGCTTCGAACCGGGCCCAGAGAAGGCGTTTTTCCGGTCCCGCGGGAAGGTGGGGGGCCAGTTTTCCGGGGCCCTCACCGAAGCGCTGCTGGATGCGCGGAAGGGGAAGCACATCCTTCACCATGCCCCGTCCCAGGCATTCGAGAAAACGGTCCGTTCCCGCGACGACGGCGCCGGAGAAGCGTTCCGCCGCGTCGCCGAAGAGAACGCTCCGGGAGCAGGCGAGCACCTTCGTGCCGGGAATGCCGCTGACGATGAACCCCTCTTCGGCGTCCTCCCCGGAGGCGACGCCGAAGAGGAAGTCTCCCTTTCCGGCGGTGAACAGGTAGTCCCGCGTTCCCGTCTGGACAGGGCCCCGGCGAGGGGTGAAGAACACGTCGAGCTGCCCCTCCAGCACGCACCAGAGGTTTTCCGCCCCGTCCAGGAAGAAGGGGGTCTTGCCCGTCATCTCGAAGATTTTTCCGAGGGAAAGCAGCAGATCGTTCAACGTTTCCGGCATGATGACCTTCCCGTCAGTTCTCGATCAGCTCGGCGTAACGCCCGCACTGCGCCATGAGNNGATTTCGTCGCAGTCCCGGATGGTGGAGAGGCGATGGGCGACGATGAGACAGGTACATCCCCGGCGTCGCAGCGCCCGGTCGATGCGCTCCTCCATGGGAGGATCGAGGGCGCTGGTGGCCTCGTCGAGCACCAGGAGGGAGGGATTCCGCACGAGCGCCCGGGCGATTTCCAGGCGTTGTTTCTGGCCGCCGCTGAAGTTGCGTCCGTTCTCCTCCACCAGGCTGTCGTAGCCGCCGGGGCGGGAGGCGATGTCCTCGTGGAGGTCCGCGTCGCGGCAGGCCCGCACCACCTGCTCCCGGGGGATCGTGTCGTCCCAGAGCGTCACGTTCTCCAGCACGGACCCCTCGAAGAGGGCCACCTCCTGATCGACCAGCGCAAGGGAGAGGGCGCGCAGCTCTCCGGGAATCTCCTCCAGGGGGCGCCCGTCCAGAAGAATCTGTCCGGACCAGGGGGCGAGAAGGCCGCAGGCCAGCTTGGCCACCGTGGACTTGCCCGATGAGGAGGCTCCCACCAGGGCAACCCGCGATCCGGGGACCAGCGTGAGGGAGAGTCCCTCCAGCAGCGGTGCCGTCAGAGGGGAATAGCCGAAAGTCACATTCTCCAGCTCCAGTCGTCCCGAGAGGCGCACCGGCCCCGAGGCTCTGCCGAAGGCGCCTTCCTCCAGGGGAGGGGGCGGGGGCGGCGCGGGATAGGTGAACACGTCCTCCAGACGGGACATGTCCGCCCCGGCGTCCTGGAAGGTCGTCCACAGGCGGGCCAGGTTCGTCACGGGAGTCAGGGTCTGGAGCAGGAGGGTCTGCACCGCCAGGAGCATACCCATGGTGAGGGTACCCTCCATGACCCGGAGGCCGCCGATGCCCACCGCGGCGGCCATGGTGAGGGCCGTTACGGTGGGAAGGAGTTGGGTGATCCGGGCATCGTGGCGGTCAAGCTCGGCCCGGGCGTTCTCGATCTTGGTGTACTGTCCCGCGAGGCGGACGAACTGGCTGTCCTCGCCGCCGAAGGACTTGAGTGCCTCGATGACGCCGCACCCCCCCAGGGCGATGCCCGCGAACTTGCCCAGCTCCACGCTCATGCGCTCGTTCAGGTCCGTCCGGATCCGGTTCACCAGCGCGAGGGCGCCTCCGAGGAAAAGCACCGCCCCGAGGGCAAGGAGCGCCAGGAGCGGATCGTAGAAGACGATCGTGACCCCGAAGAACAGGGCGGTGACGCACTGGAGCGCCGCGCTCGAAAGATCCCGGGAGAGCTTCTGCGCCACCGTGTCGTTCAGGGCGACCCGGTTGCCCAGTTCCCCCGGATAGCGCTGGAGAAAGAACGGATAAGGAAGGCGGAGGAGATGGAGAAAGAACGCCCCCGACTGCGTTACCGACAGGGAAAGTTCCAGGTTCCGCAGCGTCATGGTCTGGAGCCAGGAAAATCCCAGCGCCACCGCCATGACCACGCCGAGGAGGGAGAACATGGGGCGAAGCCAGTCCGTCTGTCCTTCCAAGAGGACACTGTCCACGAAGAGTTGCCGGAAAGCGGGCTCGAGGATGCCCGGGATGACCAGGGCCAGCCCGGTGAGGACCGCGAAGAGCAGCGTTGTCCGGGCTCCCGCGAGGCGGCGGAGGAGAGGGCGCCAGAGGGAGCGGGGCGTGCCGCCGGGAGCGAAGGAGGGGCCCGGCACCAGAGAGAGGGTGATGCCCGTGAAGGACTCGTTCATGGTGCGGAAGTCCACTGTGCGTGGCCCCGTGGCGGGATCGTTCAGAAAGAAGCGGTCGCCCGTTCTTCCCTCCAGGACGAGAAAGTGATTGAAGTTCCAGAAGAGGATCAGCGGGAGGGGCAGTTCCTCCAAGTCGGCGAGCTCCTTGGAGTATCCCGTGGCCTCCATGCCATACCGCCGGGCGGCCCGCAGAATGTTCGAGGCGCTGCTGCCGTCGCGGCTGATGCCGCAGTCCTCCCGGAGCTTTTCCAGCGGCACGTGAAGACCGTGATACCCCAGCACGATACCCAGGGAGGCGGCGCCGCACTCGGTAGCCTCCATCTGGATCAGCGTGGGGGTTCTCACCCGTCGGCCTCTTTTTTCCGCGTCTCCGGGAAGAATCCGTCCGAGGTATCTTCGTAGATCTTCCTTCAGAGAAGTGAAACGCCGTCGCAGGGGCATCAGGGCGCGATCTCCGGAGCGTCGCCGGCGAAGAGACCCTTCAGGGCGGGGAGCACCAGCGTCACCGGCGGCTGCCGCCGCACCGTGACGGCGATGCGGCACAGAGTGCCGCTCTGGAGACGCAGCGGTGGCCCGCTCTTCGAGGTCCACCGGTAACCGCTCTCCGTATCCGCCCGGTCGAGGGCGACGGTGACGGCGATGGGGGCGCCTCCCTGGGAAAGGCTTTGCACCAGCCCGGGGTTGCCGAGGATGTTCAGCATCCCCTGGGCCGAGGCGGGGAAGCTCGAGACCTGAACGACCCGCCCGACGAGGAAGCCGAATTCTTCCTGGCGCACCACCGAGGGGGAGATGCGGGCCTCCATGCCCACGAGGATCTTCTTGCCCTGTTCGGGCTGGACGAAGGCCTGCACCTGGAGGGGTTTTTCCTCCCCCTCGTTCTCCAGGGAGAGGATTGCGTCGCCTTCCTGTACGATCTGTCCGGGGCTGCGGAGGATCTCCGTCACTCGCCCCCCCGAAGCGGCCCGGACGAAGGACTCATTCTCAAGCCGTTCCCGGAGGGTGAGCAGCTCCGTTTCCTCCGCGATGATGCGAAGGTCCACCTCCATCTCTTCCTTCCGGTTCGCCAGGTCCGGATCGCGTCGCAGTTCCTCCCGGTACTCCCGAAGCAGCGCGAGCTGTCGCCGGGACTCGTCGAGGCGCCGCCGCAGTTCCGGCTGTTCGATCATCGCCACGGGTTGCCCCGAAATGATCTGGCGATCCACCTCCACGAGAACGGCGGCAATGCGTCCGCTTCCCGGGGAGATCACGTTCATCACGGCACCCTCCCGCAGCAGGATGCCCTGGCCGTTCACCACGGTGGATACGCTTCCGAGGAAGCTCCAGACGAGGAGCAGCGCGAGGACCGTTCCGAGGGCGACGAAAATCTGCCAGTGCGCTGGGCGCACTGGAACGAGCATGGTGTCCATCTCCTCCGGGTCCCGCAGTTTTCGCAGGGCCGCTTCGCGAAACAGGTTCTTCTTCATCGGATGTCGTGCGCCCTTCCTCCGGATGGTTCGATGTGTCGCGGTGGTCCGTCGTCTCGCTGGTTCCGGACGATCATAACAGAGGTGAAGGCGCCGGAGAATAGGGAATATCTCGATTCGAGGACGAGATCGGAGAAGGGCGCGACACAACACGGCGGGGCGGCTGCTTCGCTCCGCCCCGCGCATGTCCTCGTATCGTTCCGCTTACGCCGGGATTCCCCCGGAGATGCGTTCAGGTCTTCGGGGGAGGTGGTGCCCCCGCGGCGTTGAGCATGTCCAGGTCCTCGTCGGAGAGCACATCCTCCGCGGTGCCTCCGCGTTTCCGGGGATGCGCGGACAGAAGTGCGTCACGCAGGTCCTCCAGCTCCATGCGCCGCATCTCGAGGGTTTCCGCAGCGCGCTCCAGAGCTTCCATCACGGCATCGATCCGCCCCGAAAGAAGGTGCTCCCGGATCTCTTCGGGATCCAATCCGAAGTGCCGGAGGTTTCGGAGTTCCGCGTCCAGATCGTTCATGCCGCACCTCCTGTCGCATCGTGCTCGCGTCTTTGCGAACGGAAGTCCCTCGTCAAGCCCCGCTTGCCTCACCCCTTGACGTTGCCGTCGGTCATCCCTTCGCCGCCCACCATGCCGTCAAGGTCGGCCTCGGAGAGAACCTCACCCTTCTTCTGCTTCCGCTGTGCCTCGTGCTTCTCGAGTTCCTCGGCGCTCTGGATCTTTTCGTCCCTTTCTTTCATTGTTTTCGCCTCCCCGGTTTGTCGTCGGAACAATAATTCCGGTACCGTCTCCGTTTCTGCTTTTGTGGGGTTTCCGCCCCCTCGAAGAGGGGTGCCTCTCCGGTGGTTTCTTCGAACAACCCTATCCTAAACCTTGACAGCGTGTCAGAGTCAAGGGCAAAAAACGGTCTTTTCGCAAGAACCGGATCCGTCAGGGGGAGAGAAGGCGCAGATGCGCCCCGGGTTTCACGGGAATGGCCACCTCCACCCGGGCGAAAGGCTCCGCCTCCGCATGGGGCGGGAAATACCATTCCTGGACTTTGCCCGTGGGGACGTGTCCCTCGCCGCCGATCCAGTCGAAGAGCCTTGCCAGTGTGGCAGGCAGCGTCTCGTAGGGGCCGTTGTGCAGCGACACGGCCAGAACGCCTCCGGGAAGAACCTGGTCCGCCCGCTCCTCCACAGGGATACACACCAGAGCGTTTTCCGGACCCGACTCCGCGTCGTAGAGGCAGACCAGCGGCGGTTCGTCCCAGCCGTCCCGGTCGGGGATCCGCTGGAGGAGGGGTTTCGCAGCGGCGGCGGCGAGGGCGCGGAGATGCGCCCGGTTTCCCTGGAAGGATGTCCCGATGACATGGGAGGGAGCGGTCCGGATGAGGCGGCACGTGAGAGCCGTGTCTCCGGCGGAGAGATCGTCCAGCAGGTCCAGCGCTTCGTTCATGGCCTCGATCTTCCGGAGGAGCAGGCTTCGCTGGAGCTGGACGAGGCGATGAAACGTCCTCTCGTCCGTCCCGTTGAGGATGGTCGCCATATCCCTGGCGGGGAAATCCGCGTCCCGGAGGCGTGCCAGGATCGCAGCCTCAAGGAGCTGGGACGCGAGATATCTGCGGTAACCCGTTCGCGGGTTCGTCTGAGCTGGGACGAGAATGTCCCGTTCCGCGTAGAACCGGAGCATGCGGGGCGAGATGCCGCTCAGTTCGGCGAACTGGCCTATGCTGCAAAAACGGGGCAGTTCCTCCGGCAGCGCGCATTCGTTCGAAACGTGATTTTCATCGGGAGGTCCGCTCTTTCGTCGTTCCACCGTCCACTACCCCCTCGTGTCGAGGTGCCGTCGTTTCCGCGACGGGCACAGATGAAACGATGCCGGGAATGTCGCCCCCTCTCCGGAGTTTCAAAGCGGAGAAGGGTGATTTTTCTTCAGTGTGTTTTGGCTCAGTGTACCACGATTGCAAGACGGAAGTACAACACGTCAAAGACAAGGCGTCGAATCCGCCGCTTCGGACGGGAGGCGTCGGTGCACGGACGTCTCCACGCCCTTTCC